>NZ_JBEXIK010000004.1:0-353595 GCF_040608515.1 Micromonospora sp. NPDC005173 | reverse complement strand
CTGGCGACCTGGCTGTCGCTACTGCCTCCAGCTTCGGTTCTCCCTTGGCCGGCTCGCCCGGCGGGCGCACTGGGTGGACATCTGGCGCGATCCGGTGGGTGCTGCGGCCGTCCGGGCGGTGGCCGGCGGCAACGAGACCGTGCCCACGGTCGTGCTCGGCGGTCAGGCTGTGGTGAACCCCGACCGGGCCTGGTTCCGCGAGCAGCTGCGCTCGTCCTGAGCACGCCCGTCAACCGGCGAGGGTCGATGGATGGCGCCGCCGTACCCGGAGCCGGACCACGACGGCTGTCTCGGGGCTCGGGTGGCGCGTCAGGCCGGGCGATCGCGGTGGTCGATTGGTCCGGCGTCGTGCGTGGCGGTTGCTGGGGGAGTTGACAGGTGGGCGGCGAGGGCAGCGGGTGCGGTGACCAGGCGCTGGGCGGGCAGGCCGGCCCGTGCTGTCACGTCCTGTAGTCGTTGCCTGCGGTGGGGTCAGCCCTGCGCGGAACGCGCATAGCACGTCGGTCAGCTGGCCGTTGCCTGAATGGGAGAGCACGACGCTGGGCGCGGCGGCAGCCGTCGTCGGCCGTCAGGCCCATCAGGCATCGGGACGGGCGTCTTATCCGTGGGCGGCGCGGCGCCGTGGTACGACTGCTTCAGCGACAAGCCGACGAAGCGGGCGGGCTGGTGACGACGAACAGGGTGGCCAATCTGCTGCGCAAGCGTGAGAGTCCGCAGCGGCCGACCTTCCTGGAACTGTTCTTCGATCTGGTGTACGTCTTCGCGCTCACCCGGATCGTGCACGAGCTGGTGCTGGACTACACCAGGGGTCACGTCGCCGAGACGTTGACCACTTCCCTTTCGGAAAACGGCGAGACTCTGCTGCTGCTCCTGGCCCTCTGGTGGATCTGGGCCCAGACGGCCTGGATGACCAGCAGATTCGACCCGTTCCAGCCGGCGATCCAGTTCGTCGTCCTCGCGACGATGCTCGGGAGCCTGTTCCTTGCGGTCGCGATATCCGGGGCTCTCGCCGAGACTGGCCTGCTCTTCGCGAGCACGTACGTCGTGATCCAGGTGGGCCGCACGCTCTTCTTCGTACTCACCGTGCGGGGTCACGATCTGCGCCGCGTCAACATGCTGGCGCTCGTCTGGTTCGGCGCGTCGGCCGTGCCGTGGATCACCGGAGCTTTCGCACCAGAGTTGACGCGCAATTCGCTGTGGACGCTGGCCCTGGCGATCGACTACGTGGGGGGCAGGCTCGGCTGGCCGGTTCCGTGGCTGGGTCGCTCGCAGGTGTCCCCGTGGGCCGTCGCGGGCGAGCACCTAGCCGAACGCTACTGGCAGCTCGTCATCGTCGCGCTTGGTGAGACGATCCTGACCTCCGGATCGAGTCTTCTACGCGGTCCGATCGTGGCTGAACGAACATCGGCCCTTGCATTGTCCTTCCTCACCACGGTGTTGCTGTGGCGGATCTACTTCTACCGAGCCGGCCAGATCTTGGGCGAGGCCATCGCGGCATCCGCCAATCCCGGCCGACTCGGTCGGTTGGCCGAGTTCTCCCACCTGCTCATGGTGTCCGGCATCCTCGTCACCTCAGCCGGTTCCGAACTCGTCCTCATAGATCCAACCGGACACGCCAAACCCGCCTGGGTCGGCGCCATCCTCGGCGGGCCCGCGCTCTACCTCGCCGGGCGCTCCGTATTCGAGCACGTGGCCTTCGCCCGCGTGTCCCGCCCACGGCCGATCGGGATCCTCGTCCTCGCGGCCTTAGCGCCGGTGATGGTCGGCCTGCCGCCACTCGGGGTCGCTGCAGCAGCTGCCGCCGTCCTGCTCGGCGTCGCCGTCTCGGACGCGATCCGCGCCCATGGACGCCCACTAGAGCAAGCCTCGCCACCACGCTGACGCGTGCCCGTTACCCCGCCAATCAGAGTCGATCTAGGGGCAACAGCGCGGTCACCGGGCAGCGGCACGCGGCTGACGAGCCGGTCGAGACTGCGTTGTGCGGACCGGACGCCGCAGGTACCACTCGGCCACGGCAAGGTTGATCAACCAACCGGCGAGCACCAGCCCGGCCCGAACGTTCCCGTCGGGCTGTTCTCCGGTCGCGACGAGGTACGGCGCGTGCGTGAACGCCTGGGTGCCGGCGCCGAGGCCGATCGCGTAACCGCGCACCATCCACCTGCGGTGCCGGGCGAAGTCCCGGCGTAGCGCGCTGGCGAGGCCGAGCATGATCGCGCCGGCCATGGCCGAGCCGAAGACGAGCCGCATGCCGGCGAGCACGTCGTTGTCATGGGCCGGCAGGTCGTACGCGAAGGTCATCCACAGGCCGGAGAGCGCGACCGTCAGTCCGCAGGGAACAAGCACCCGGCCGGCGAGGCGGTGCCAGCGGCGGCGGCGCAGACTGGGCACGAACTGGAAGGCGCCGAGAATCGTGTAGACCACCGCGCCGACGATGTGCAGCACCACCGGCAGCGGCTCGGCGACGAAGCGAGCGTTCGCTGGGGTGACCTCCGGTCCGGTGCCCAGCTCGGTAAGCCGTCCCGCACCAGCGACCATCGGTATCAGGCCCAGCAGGATCAACGCGGCCGGTAGCCGCCACTCGCGCATTGTCATGCCATCGATGGTGGACGCCGCACCCGCCCCTGCTCATCGGCACATGGGCCGCAATCGGACCGGCCCATGGTCGTACGCCGTCGTCGTACTTCCGCCGGTCACCGGTCGACGTCACTCGTCGCCAACCCCGGCGACGGGCGGGACGGTAACGCCGGCCGAACGGGTGCTGGAGGAATGGCGGTGGCCATCTCCTACCCGATCGGCTCCGTCACCAGCGCGCCCGTCTGCGGTTGTTCTCGAACGCCCACATCGCCACCTCGACCCGGTTACGCACACCGAGCTTGGTCATCAGGCTGGTGATGTGCGACTTGACCGTGCTCAACGTGATGTAGAGCTCGTCGGCGATCTCCTTGTTGGTGCGTCCCCGCGCGACGGCGACCAGCACCTGCTCCTCCCGGTCGGTGAGCGCCTCGATTGGCTGCTTCCGCGGAGCGGCTGGACCCGCGTCGGCGAACGCCTTCAGCAGCCGCGTGGTGACGCTCGGCGCGATCAGCGCGTCCCCGTTGGCGGCCGCGTGCACGGCCTGGCTGAGCAGGTCGGGACCAGCCTCCTTGAGCAGGAAGCCGCGGGCACCGGCACGCAGTGCCGCGTACACGTACTCGTCGAGGTCGAAGGTCGTGATGACGACCACCGCGAGCGGATCCGGGACCGATGGCCCGGCGAGCGCCCGGGTGGCCTCGATGCCGTCCATGCCTGGCATGCGAATGTCGAAGAGACACACGTCGGGGCGGAGCCGCTGGGCGAGCTCGACCGCCTGACGGCCGTCGCCAGCCCCACCGACGACCTCGATGCCGGGCTGAGTGTTCAAGATGATGGTGAGGCCAGTGCGGACGATCTCCTGGTCGTCCGCCACGAGCACGCGTACCGTCACGCGCCGACCCCCTCGCGCGGGAGCACGGCCGTGACGGTCCACCCACGGTCCGGATTGGGGCCGGCCTCGCAGGTGCCGCCGAGCAAGTCGGCGCGCTCCATCATGCCCACCAGGCCGAAACCGGGCGAGCCGGTCGGGCGGGCGGCGCCGGTCTCGCCATCGTCGCTGACCCGCAGGCGCACGGAGGTGTCATCGGCCGCGACGCTGACCTCAATGCGGGTGGCATGGCGGGCGTGGCGACGGGCATTGGTGACCGACTCCTGAGCCAGGCGGTAGAGCGCGGAGCCGACCGTGGGCGGAAGGTCGCCGAGGTCGCCGCGGAGATCCACGTCGACGGCCGGCCCGGTGCGGAAGCGGCCGGCGAGCCGCTCGATGTCGGCGACCCGCGGGCTGGGCCACAGGTCGGCGGGCTGGTTGCGGCGCAGGACGCGGACCATCGCACGCATCTCGGCAAGCGCACGGGACGCCTCGGCCTCGATTGCGCGGAGCGCCTCGACGGCGGCGCCCGGCTGGCTCGCCGAGGCGGCGATGCCGGCCTGGGCGCGGATCGCCATCGCCGACACGTGGTGGGCCACCGTGTCGTGCAGGTCACGGGCGAGCCGCTCGCGCTCCAACAACTTCACCTGATCGAGCTCGCGCAGCCGGGCGGCGGCGCGGAAGCGGATCGCGGTACCCAGCGTGGCGGCGGCGAACATCACCGCGAAGCCGGCGACCAATTCACCGCCGTTGATCGAGCCGGCCAGGCCGGCGGCGGCCACCTTGGCCACCACGAAGAACGAACCGATTACGGCATCCCGGCCGGAACCCCAGCGGAACAGCGCGCAAACCAGTAAGACCAAGAAGCTCGCCGTGAACATCTGGCAGGCATCGCCGGGCAGCACGAATGGGCCGACCGTCGTGGAGCCGAACGCGATCGCCACCATCGCGAGCGGCTCCGTACGCCGCCACAGGAGCGTGGGCAGCAGCGCGAGTGCGACGACGACGCAGCCCACCCGCCACGGCAGATCGGGCCTGAAGATCCCTTCCAACACGATCGCCGGCGCGAAGACCGCGATCAACGCCCAGTCGCGCCACACACGGGACGGGGCATGTGAGACACGCGGCTCGGCCAACACAGCGTGCAGGCGAGGGTGCATAGGCCCATCGTACGAACGGTGGTGCGACTCCAGATCGTCCCAAAGTACGACCGATGGCTACCCCGCTCGGGCGGCCTGGTTGCTGTTCGAGGTAGCCGACGGCGCTCTCATCGAGGATCGTGGGCGCCCAGCGCTCGCCGGAACCCTCGTCGAAACCTGGACAGCACGACCGGCCACCGCCCGCCGGCACGGCCACTTTCTGCCAAGCCAGCGGGCGGTGGATGTCCGACGAGAACGCCGACCACCCCCAGCTCCTGGACGACAGCGCCACAGGTTCGCTCGCTATCTCGCCACGTATATGCGGGATGACCACGCGAACCAGTCCCTGTCATGGTCTCGACCCGAGACAGGCGTGTTCGCATTCATTCTCGGTTGCTCAGGCGAAATTAGTTCGCGGGCTTGCCGAACCAGCGGGATAGGTGGTTGTCCAGGTCCTGCTGATCGTCGCCGACCCAGGCGACGTGGCCGTCGGGGCGCAGCAGGACGCACGGAACATCCAGTACCGCAGTGGGATCCCCGAGGTAATCGACCCGGTCTGACCAGCCGCCGACGGTCAGGCGTTCGGTGCGGTCCAGCAGCAGGCCGCGGCCGCGATGCAGCAGGCCGTAGAGGTGGCCCTGTTTCACGTCGAGGTCGCGCAGGCGGCGGCCGAGCAGGTCTGGGCCTTCGCCGAAGTCGTAGCGGATGTTGATCGCGGTGATCTTCTCGATCAGATAGCGGTTCACCTCGTCGAAGTCCATCAGTTCGGTGAGCAGCCTGCGCACAGCCTGCGGGCCCGGTTCGGTGGACGACAGTTCCATCTGGGCGCGGGTGTTGTCCAGCACGTCCTCGGCAACCGGATGACGTTCGGCCTGGTAGGTGTCCAGCAGTGTTTCCGGCGCCCAGCCGCGGATCTGTGCGGCCAATTTCCAGCCGAGGTTGAACGCGTCCTGAACGCCCAGATTGAGGCCCTGTCCGCCGGCGGGTGGATGGATGTGTGCCGCATCGCCGGCCAGCAGCACCCGCCCGACCCGATAACGTTCGGCTAGCCGTGTGGCATCCCCGAAGCGGGACAACCAGCGCGGTGAGTGCACGCCGAAATCGGTGCCGGCGATGGTGCGCAACTGTTGTCTGAAATCCTCGAGGGTGGGCGGTTCCGCGCGATCGCTGACTCCCGCGGCGGGGACTACGACGCGATAGACCCCTCCGCCGAAGGACCCGAGGCTGAATACCTTATTGGTCTCGCGGATTTCGGTCACCTTGGCGGCGATCTCCTCCTGCGGCACACCCACTTCCATCTCGCCCATCAGCGTCTCGGTCCGCGAGGGCTCGCCGGGGAAGTCGACGCCGAGCAGTTTGCGCACCGTACTGCGCCCGCCGTCACAGCCGACGAGATAGCGCGAACGCAGTTGTTCCCCGTCGGCCAGCTCGACGGTCACACCGTCGTCGTCCTGCTCGAAACCGGCCACCGCACAACCGCGCCGGACCTGCGCACCCAGCTCGATCGCATGTTCTTCGAGCAGGTGAACGATGACCGGCTGCGGGATGCCGAGCAGATAGGCGTGCGCGGAATCCAGGTCGGGCGCGGGTTTGTTGATGGCGGCGAAGAAGCCGCCGGCCGGACGCTGTCTCCCGTGTTCGAGAATACGATCCAGCAGTCCGCGCATTGCCATCAGCTCGATACTGCGAATATGCATACCGACTATGCGGACGAACGACACGGGCTCGGTTTCCTTCTCCAGGACGAGAACCCGTACATCGTGCAGCCGCAGTTCGGCGGCCAGCATCGCACCGGCCGGCCCGCACCCGGCAATGATCACGTCGAAGATGAGGGGCGCACGATCGGTGCCGGAGGCCGGCGATGGGAGTCCGGGGACGTCGCCCACAGTGGAGTCGCGCTCGACCACATCGTTCGACGACGGCTCGGCGGTGAACTGCAGAGAGTGCATACGTGTTGCCTTTCGGGAGTGCCTTGTTGGCGAGGCGCTCCCGGCGACACCTACGTCAATCGCCCGGCCGTGACGGGAAGGGGGAGCACCCACATCGATACAACGTTCATGGGTCTCACCTCCTCGGGCGGTGTCACGGTCAGTTGCAAGCTACAAGCCCGAGCATCATCCCGTCCACTCCTTTCCCAGCCGCATGATTACGACTCCAAACAGGCCCGTGCGGCGGCGATGCTGCTGGTCAGGGTGACGCCCAACGAGGTGGTCACGGATGCCGCGCCGGTCTACCCCGGCGTGCTGGATGAGCTGATCCCGCAGGCGTGGCACTGCGTCGAGCAACCGGATCCAACTCCCTCGACGGAACTCGCCATCTACGCCGACGCCGTCCGCTGACCGCCAAACAACCCCACGCAACGGCAAGGATCAGCGGCGCCGACCCGCTGCCGGCAACGTACTTCGGGCCAGGTGGTGAGGGCGGCTCGGGTGGGCGTCCTCGGGCACGGGCTGCGTCGGAGATGCGGATTCCGGCCAGGACGAGGGCAGGTGCCATGGCGACCAGCACGACAAGGGGAACTGGCTGAACGGCGTTGGGGCTAGTCCTGGGCTAGCTGTACTGACCACAGACGTTGGTGACGGGTAGATCTTGAAATAGGTGAGGGCCTTCGGGTTCGGTGTGGATTGCGACGTCCTACCCCGAACCTGCGGAGGCCCTCATGCCCCACCGTAATGCACCGTTGTCCGAGACGGGCAGGCTGCGCCTGGCCCGCTGCGTGGTCGAGGAACGGTGGCCACTACGCCGGGCCGCGGAACGTTTCCAGGTCTCACCCACCACCGCGAAACGCTGGGCCGATCGATATCGCACCGACGGGCCGGCGGGTATGACCGACCGTTCCTCACGCCCGCACCACAGCCCGGCCCGGACCTCGCAACGCACCGAACGGCGTGTCGTCAAGGTCCGGACCCTGCGTCGGTGGGGTCCGGCCCGCATCGCGTTCCTGCTCGGGCTGAACCCGGCCACCGTGCACCGGGTCCTGACCCGCTACCGCCTCGCCCGGCTCACCCACCTCGACCGGGCCACCGGCCGGGTGATCCGCCGCTACGAGCACGAACACCCCGGTGACCTGGTGCACGTCGACATCAAGAAACTGGGCAACATCCCTGACGGCGGCGGCCACCGCGTGCTCGGACGCCATGCCGGCACCCGCAACCGCTCGGCCATGCCCGGCGTCACCCGCGTGCGACGCGGCGAGCCCCGGCTCGGCTACCACTACCTGCACAACGCCGTGGACGACCACTCCCGCCTGGCCTATACCGAAATCCTGCCCGACGAGACCAAGGAAACCGCCACCGCCTTCTGGTCACGCGCCCACACCTGGTTCACCGCCCAGGGCATCACCGTCACACGAGTGCTGACCGACAACGGCTCCTGTTACCGATCCCAGCTCTGGCGCGACACCCTCACCACAGCCGGGATCAGCCACAAACGCACGCGGCCCTACCGGCCCCAGACCAACGGGAAAGTCGAACGCTACAACCGCACCATGCTCGATGAATGGGCCTACGCACGCCCCTACCGCACCGAAACCGAACGCCGCGAAGCCCTGCCCGCCTGGCTGCACACCTACAATCACCACCGCGGACACACCGCACTCGGCGGCCTACCACCCACCAGCCGCGTCCCCAACCTCTCGGGTCAGTACAGCTAGCCGGCCCACCGGACCGGGCCAAAATCCCCGCAAACCGGGTGAACCGTCTGACAGAGTGGTCTCTGTGCGCAGGAACATGACCGCGAATCATGACGGGCGCGGCGGCAGAGTGGGGCGAGGTATGAGCGATGATCAGGTGCTCACCGGGCCGGGTACGCAGAGCCGTCGGGCGCTGCTCACTGGTGTCGGCGCGGTCGGCGCGGCGGCGGTTCTGGCCGCCTGCGGCGGCGACGACTCTGGCGACGGGGCCGGAGCCCCCACCACCGCCGTTAGCCCCACCGCCACGAGCACCGGCGGCGGCGGTCCGGCTGCCGGCCAGCCTTTGGCCAAGACCACCGACATCCCGGTCGGTGGCGGCAAGATCTTCGCCAAGGAAGGCGTCGTGGTCACGCAGCCGAAGCCGGGCGAATTCAAGGGCTTCAGTTCGATCTGCACCCACCAGAACTGCACGGTTTCGCGTGTCGAGGGCGGCACGATCGACTGTCTCTGCCACGGGAGCAGGTTCTCCATCGTCGACGGCTCGGTCAAGGCGCCCCCGGCCACGCGGCCGCTCCCGCCCAGGACGATCAAGCTCACCGGCGACCAGATTTCCCTGGACTGACCCGCGCTGCACATCTCGGCCCTGGACTTCCCGGCGCTGTAGTGGCCCGCCGCGACGGGTGTGCGCGCGATACCCCGAGACGGGGCGCCCGTTGCACCCTCTTGCGGCGGTGTCCACCTTGGCCCGGAAGTGGCTGACTGCCGACCGCAATGACATTCGGCCGCGCCGCTCGGTCACCCACAGCCGGGTGCCTGCCAGGGGAGAACAGGGGACGGACCTCATCGGCGTACGCGTCGATGACCTCGACCACCCAGTCCATCTCCGGCACCGTCAGCACGGTGCGGCGCTTGGGCGGGCCGCCCCGCGATGCTTTGCCGTAACGCACGAACAAGGCTCCGACGCGGCCCCCGTTTTCGGATTTCTTCCGCCACGAACAGGGCCTGGACCTCGTCGTAGGTCAGCGGCCGTCCCTCGAAGTCGCTGACGTGGGCGGTGTTCCACTCATGCAGGATCTTCGCCGGGGCCCGGCCGAACCGCTCAGGCAGCCGCCCAGCCGCCGGCTGCCACTGCCACGGGGGCCGGTTGGTGAAACTCGCGAACCGCCGCACCAGGCTGAGTCGCGGCGTGATCGTGACAGGCGTCCATCTTTGAATGGTTGCTGCTGCTCGACCGCTGGCGAAGCGTCAGCGCGGCGCGGGTGGGGGGCGTAGGCCGTCGAGGGCGACGCCGAGCACCCGCTCGCGCTGGTCCGGCTCGGGGAATCGGGCCATTGTGAGGCCGCTGACCAGCCGGACCACGTCGTCAAAGCTGATGTCGTCGCGGACCACCCCGGCCGCCTGGGCGCGGCGCATCATCGGCTCGCCCGCGGTGTAGATCTCCGTCCGACATGCACGGAACACCTCGGAGTCGTGCAGCAGCTCTTCAACCAGCGCCCGCTTCGTGGCGGCATATCCGACGAAACTTTGCAACCAGGCGACGAGGGCATCCCACGGGGGCAGGTCGGCGAGGTCGGCGGCGGATCGGCTGAGCGCTCGGACCTCCTCGACGTAGACGGCCTCGAACAGGTTCCGTCGATTTGGGAAGTTCCGGTAGAGGGTGCCGATGCCTACGCCGGCGCGCCGGGCCACCTCCTCCAGCGAGGCCGACGCTCCGTTCTCCGCGAACGCCTCGCGGGCCGCCGCGATCAGCGACTCGTAGTTGCGCCGGGCGTCGGCCCGTTTGGGCCGCCGTGCGAACACCTCGGGCAGGTGCCCTCCGCCGGTCATGCCGTGCGTCACCGGCGCGAACTGGCGGCACGGCCCGCACCACGCGGCCCAAAAGTCCACCAGCACGATGCCGTGGCCCTGCCGTCTCGGTGAAGTCCTGCTTGGTGTCACGGTGCCCATCTATGGTTGCCCCTTCAATCAGATTGTGGCGGACTCACCTCGGCCTCGCCCGCGGCCGGCCGTTGGGTCAGGCGGTGGCCGCCTGCTTGGCGATCAGCTCGAACGAGCGGATCCGGTCCTCGATGTCGTAGACCTGGGTGGTCAGCATCAGCTCGTCCGCACCCGTGCGCTCGCGCAGCTCGGCGAGCTGGCGGGCCACGGTCTCCGGGGAGCCGAGCGCCTGCCCCTCGAACCGCGACCGTGCCAGCTCCAGCTCCTGCGGCGTGTACGGGTACCGGGCCGCCTCCTCGGGGCTGGCCAGCAGCTGCGCCTGGCCGGTGTGCATGCGCAGGAAGGACAGCATGGCCGGGCCGGCCAGGTACTCCGCGCGCTCGTCGGTATCCGCGCAGATCGCGTTGACCGAGACCATCGCGTGCGGCTTGTCGAGGTACTCCGACGGGCGGAAGTGCTGCCGGTACAGGGCCAGTGCCGGCAGGGTGTTGGCGGAGCTGAAGTGGTGCGCGAAGCTGAACGGCAGGCCCAGCGTGCCGGCCAGCTGCGCGCTGAACCCGCCCGATCCGAGCAACCAGATCTTCGGCATGTTGCCCAGCGCAGGGATCGCGGTGATCCGCATCCGAGGCTCGCGCCTAATGAAGTACCCGATGAGATCGTCAAACTCCTGCGGGAACGCCTCGGCGGACATGCCCTTCGTCGTCCGGCGCAGGGCCAGCGCGGTGACCTGGTCGGTGCCGGACGTCCGGCCGATGCCCAGGTCGACCCGGCCCGGGTGCAGCGCCTCCAGGGTGCCGAACTGCTCGGCCACCGCCAGCGGGGCATGGTTGGGCAGCTGCACGCCGCCCGAGCCGACCCGGATCGTCGAGGTCGACGCCGCCAAATGCGCGATCAGCACAGCCGGGGACGAACTGGCGACCCACGGCGTGTTGTGGTGCTCGGCCACCCAGAACCGCCGGTAACCCAGCTCTTCGGCGCGGACCGCGAGCGCCGTGGTGTACCGGAGGGCCTCGGCGGAGGATCCGGTGGCGTCGACCGGAGCGACATCGAGGACAGAGAGAGGTACGTCGATCACAAGATCATTCCTTTGGTTGTGGGTTGTCGTGTGGCGGGATGGTCTAAACCGGACTCCGGCCTGGTGGCTAGCGGCGGAGCCGCCGGTGAACAGGGCCAACGCGGTGAGGTAGGTGCGCTCGGCGCCGACGCGGCTCATGGCCCAGGCAGCCAGCGGGATCACGGCGCAAAGAGCGAGCGTGTAGCCGGTGGCGACCCGCTACACGGCGGCGAGTGGCGCGTCGAACACCATCGCCAGCGGATGGAGAGCGACGTTGGCGATGGTCACGTCGAGCACGGCCATGATCGAGCCGATGATGACGACCACGAAGGTACGGGCGAGAGTGGCGGCGGATCCGGCGGTTCGTGCCGGTCCGGTGACGGTGCTCATCCCTTGTCACATGCCGTACGCTCGGCGCGAGCGGTGCGCAGCGCGCGGCCCCACCACAAAAGCTGGTCGACCATGTTCTTGGCGGCGCTCTCGAGGACCGCCGGGTCGAGCGGTCTGCCGTCCTCGCCCAACCCGGACCAGGGCCCGTGCAGGCTGACGGAGTCGCGCACAGTCATGGCGTGCAGTTCGGCGAAGACCTGACGAAGCTGCTCGACGGCGCGTAGCCCGCCGCTCACCCCGCCGTAGGAGACGAAGCCGATCGGCTTGGCCTGCCACTGGGTGTAGTGCCAGTCGATCAGGTTCTTCAACGAGGCCGGGAAGCTGTGGTTGTACTCGGGCGTGACGAGGACGAACGCCTCGGCGGCGGCCAGCCGTGGGCTGACGTCGGCGAGAACGGCCTGAGTCCCCGGCGCGGGGGTGGGAAGGCCGTCCCACCCGGGCATGGACACGGGAAGATCCAGGCTGGCGACATCGACAACGTCCAGATCGATGTCGGGGCGGTGGCCCACATGGCCGGTGAACCACTCGGCGATCGACAGGCCGGCGCCGCCGCCACGAGCACTTCCGATGATGACGGCGACCCGGAGCGCGCGGTCGTTCGAAGGTGCGAAGTCAGACATCGCGGTCTCCCCTCTTGTTTCATTGCCACGATTCGCTGCACGTCAGGTAGCATACAACGGTCACTGCAAAAGCTACAACGACCGTTGTAATCTGCCTTGATCGACATGTGGAAGATGGAGCGATGACCGGCACGGGCTCAGAGGACAAGACAAGGACGGTCCAGCCGCGGCGGGGCCGGGTGGACAAGGCGACAGCAATCGTGCAGGCCGCGTGCGAGGTCTTCGGACGGGACGGCTACTCCCGGGCCAGCATCGACACGATCGCCGCCGAGGCCAGCGCCTCGACTCGCACCATCTACAACCACTTCCCGGGTGGGAAGGAGGAGTTGTTCCGCTCCATCATGCGGTTGAGCGCAGAGCGGGTCAGGGACGAGCAGCTCGCGCAGCTGCGGAGGTACCTGGACCCGGAGCGTCCGCCGCATCCTGACGACCTTGAACGTGACCTGCTCGCTCTGGCCCGCGCCTGGGTCGGCCTGATAACGGACTTCCGCTACCACTTCTCGCTGGTGCGGCACATCTACGCGGAAGCCGGGCACATCCCGGCCGAGGTCTTGAATACCTGGCAGGAGGCCGGACCGCGCGTGGTGGACCGCGAGGTGGCGTCTGCCATGGCCGCGTTGGGCGATCGTGGCCTGATCGACGTCCACGGCAGCCCGGCCCAGGCCGCCGCCCATTTCATGGCGTTGATCTCAACCGAGATCACGGAACGGTCCTACTGGGGGGTCAGCCCGCTCCCCCCGGAGGAAGCCGACCGGCTGATCGCCGCCGGAGTACGCGCGTTCCTGCGGGCGTACGGCTCTACAGGCTGAGTTGGAGCCGTCCTCAAACCCGAACCCGGCAATCGGTCGAGGCTCGGCCCCCGGCCCGCGGTCCTCCTCAGCGTCGGCGGGGCGCGCGGACTGCACCTGCGCGACGAGCCGGAGGCCGCGCTGTCGGACACGGCTGCCTGGCTCTCCACGAAACACTCCGGAGCGACGGTGCCCGCCCGGTACGTGACCAGGACGGGCACCGTCGCCGCTACTGCGGCGGGTCGCTCAGCTGCTCGCGCCCCGAACCGTGACAACCTGACTGGTGTAGGCGTATGCGTAGGTGGCGTCGCCGTCGAAGCGAATGTGGTACGTGTACTGGCCGGACACCGGGGGCGTGTCGGTGATGGTGAACGAGCCGTCAGCGACGAGCGGCACCATCGGCAGGTCGGCCCCGACGGAACCATGCTTGTTGGTGTAGACCCGGTACACCACGATCGCCCCGGAGGCCGGCGTGGGCACGTTGCTGACGGTACTCATCTGACCCGTGAGCGTGAGCGGCTTCGTGGCGTTCCCGGTCGTCGGGCCGGTCACGAGCAGCGAGGTGGGGTGCTGGGCCACGTCGACCTTGGTCGTGGTCTTTGACCAGCGGAAGGCAGGGCTGCCATCCCAGATGGCGGTGTAGTTGACGCTGCCGCCGACCGGCGAGGTGTCGGTGACGGTGAAGGTGCCGTCCTCGGCAGTGGTCACGCCGGGCAGGGTGGCGGTGGTGCCGTTGGGCAGCGTGCGGGTGATCTCGATCGGCTGTGCGCCCGGCGCGGAGTCGTTGGGGAAGGCGAGTCGGCCGGTCATGGTGAATGGGTCCAGCGCGGTCGCTGCGGTGGTGGCCGACAGGCTTAGCGTGGACGTCGGCAGGACGGCGCCCTCTACGCGCCACAGGTAGTACCGGTTGTACGGCCAGTCGTTGAGCAGGGCGTAGAGGTCATCGCCCAGCACGGAGAGGCTGCCGGTGACCAGGTCGCCCTTGTAGGTCATCTGGGCTTGCGAGGTCTTCGCCCCCGTGGCGGCGTTGTACACCTCGGCGTAGGGGCCGTAGCTCGAGCCGTAGAAGGCGGTGGCGACGTGTGCGCCGTTCGGGCTGAGCGCGATCGCGCCCGGTGAGCCCGGGTAGTCGGCCCTCGATCCGTAGCTGCGGACCTTGGTCAGGGTCGTGGTATCCCAGATATCGAAGCCGGAGATGGCGAAGACCGAGATGGCCTGGGCGCCGTCGGGCGTGATGGTGAGGTCGGTCAGGTTCGACAGGTCGTTGTCGGCGCCGTCGATGACGCCCCGCAGCGTCGCCGGGATCGTGCTGACGTCGTACACCCGAGGGCTGGCGGGGTTGATCCCTGCCTCGGCGGTGAAGACCGTGTTGCCGGCGCCGGCAACCAGGGGCGCGCCGTACATCCGGGTGGCGACCTGGACGGGCGTAGGCGCCGCCAGGGACAGATCGAGGCCGAGGACGCCGCCGACAAAGTCGTTCTTGATGCCGTAGCCCACCCAGAGCTGGTCGCCGTCGAGAGACAGGTTTGCCGGGGACGGGTACGCGGCCAGGTTGATCCGTCGGACGACGGTGAGGGTGGCCGCGTCGATCTCGGCGATCTCGTTTGAGCCGGACAGCGCGGCGTAGACCCGGTTGCCGTCGGGCGTGACGGCCAGGCCGGTCGGGCCGGCCAGGCCGGTGATGCTACCGGTGAGCGTGCCGTGGGCGTCGGCGACCACGATGCGGTCGTTCGCGGAGACGAAGACCCGGCCGCCGGCCGCGGCCGTGTCGACGACGCCGGTAACGCCTTGGATCAGGGTGGCGGTGTCCCTGGCGGCGGCGGGTGCGGCGGTGGCGACGAGGCCGACTGCCGCGACCATCGTCGATGCCAGGACTGAGCCGATCACTGTGCGGAATCGCACCTGCGGTCCCCTTTCGGTGGTAACCCCGTGATGCCGCGGCGGCCGGCGGAGCCGGTGCCGGGCCTGCGACAAGATCGTCGCGTCATGGGATTAGGCGGCCCTCCGGCCAGCAGCGTTACACAGTGGATCAAAGCTCCGCTAAGAGCCAAGGCAGTCCACGTTTGCTGCGGGGGAGGCGTCCCGCCACTGCGTCGGACGCGTTCAGTTTGTCGATTGGTGATCGGCGCCGCCGGTGCTCGCGAGACGCAGGCGCCAGGCTGGACTGCCTCTGTGACTGTACGACGAGGACATTCGCCGAAAGTCGCAATTGTGCAGAGTTTTCGGCGGGCGGTGATCGTTGCCGAACGGTTCGCCCAGGGCGGTTGACGGCTCACGGATCTAATGGAAACACTGTTACTTCCATGGAAACGCGACTGGAGTGCCGGAGGTGGGCGTGCCGACCACGATCGTTGTGGGCGCCGGGCCGGGTGGTCTGGCCTGTGCCATCGCCGCCGCCGACGCGGGCGGCGCCGTGCTGCTGCTGGAGAAGGCGTCGGACGTCGGGGGCGCCCTGCCGTACTCGGGCGGGCACCTGTCCGCCGGCGGTTTCTCGCTGCAGCATGCGCGGGGCATCAGCGATGACCCCGAGCGGCACTTCGACGACGTCTGGCGGATCAGCCGAGGCGCCGCGCGGGCCGACCTGACCCGGCTGACGTTGCGCGAACAGCCGGCGGTGCTGGAGTGGCTGCTCGCCGCCGGGCTCGCCGTCGATCCGGGTACCCCCCGCATCGTGTACGGGCACGAGCCGTACCGCACGCCGCGAACCGTCCACGCCACCACCGTCCCCGGCGGTCCGGCGATCCTGGCCGCGCTGCGCCCGATGCTCGACGCACATCGGGCCACCGGCCGCATCGACCTGCGCTGCGGGGTACGCGTCACCGAGCTGCTGACCGAGGGCGGCGCGGTGGTCGGGGTCGCCGCGGACGACGGCACGCGGTGGCGGGCGCCCGCTGTGGTGCTCGCCACCGGCGGATTCGGGTACGCGCCGGAGCTCTTCGCCGAGCTGGAGGGCGCCCCGCTGACCACCTCGGCGGCGCCCACCTCGACCGGCGACGGCCTGCTCATGGGCCGGTCGGTCGGCGCCGGCCTGCAAGGCCTGGGCCGCTACATCCCCACCTTCGGCGGGCTGCCCCCGATCGACGGCGACCTTCGGGTCGACTGGGTGCACCGGCCGCACCTGGTGGCGCCGGAGCGGCCGCCCTGGGAGATCTACGTCGACCGGGCCGGGCGGCGCTGGATCGCCGAGGATGAGCCCAGCATCGACCACAAGGAGCGGGTGCTGACCACGGTCGACCGGATGACCTTCTGGACGGTCTTCGACGCCCACGCCTTGCGCGAGTCGTACCCGATGGTGCACGGCTGGAGCGCGGCCGAGCTGGACGCCCAGTGCGGCCGACGCCGGGGCGTGCACCGGGCGCCCGGGCTGGCGGAGCTCGCTGGGCTGGCCGGCATCGACCCGGCGGGGCTTTCGGCCACGGTGGCCCGCTACAACGGTTTCGTCGCCGACGGCCGAGATGCCGACTTCGGCCGGGCGTACCTGCCGGCGCCGATCGTCGAGCCGCCGTTCTACGCGCTGGAGAACCATCCGGTCACCCTGATCACGTTCGCCGGCCTGGACGTGGACGAGATGCTGCGGGTCCGCCGCGCGGACGGCACGACGATCCCCGGCCTGTACGCCGTCGGTGAGGTGATCGGCTCCGCCGCCGTCAATGGCAACGCCTTCTGCTCCGGCATGTGCCTGACGCCGGCCATGGCCTTCGGCCGGCTGGTCGGGCGTCGCCTCGCGCGGACCGCGAGCTGAGCCGGTCTCGGTCTGACTGTCCACGGCGGACATCTGAGCCGGGCCGGTTCAGTGTGCGAAGGCGAAGCCCTCCGCGCGCAGCTTGCCGGAGCTGATCGGCACGAACGGGGTCCTGATCTCGCCCCGATAGGCCAGCGCGGGCCAGCCTCCGGCGGCGCAGAGCTCGTCGAGGACAGCCCGGTTGGTCTGCGGCACGACCGCGTCCGGTACCGCGTTGAACACGCCCGTGAGGTCGCGGCTCACCACGAAGTCGAGCGCGGCGGCGACGTCGCGGTAGTCGATGCGATAGTGCAGGGCCTCGGCCGAGAACGGCACGCTGCCGCCGAGCATCTCGTGGGCCAGCTTCACCCGGGTCGGATAGTCGAGGTCGCGTGGATGCCCGTACACGTCGGGGATCCGCAGCGCGGCGCCGCGCGGGGTGGCCAGCACGGCGGCCTCGGCGGCGATGAAGTTGCGGGGTGAGGCGTCCGGGTCGTCGGTGACGGGGTTGGCCTCGTCGACCACCGTGCCATGGCCGGCTCCGTAGACCGACACCGAACTGGTGAAGACCACCCGGGGGTGCGCGGCGGCGGCGGTGCGCGCGGACGCGGTGAGCGTGTCGGCGTACTCGGCGATGCGCTGGTCGGCGTCGAAGGCTCGGGCGATGCGCGGGCTCACGGTGAGCACGACCGCGTCGGCGTCCCGGGTGGCCCCCTCGACGGCCGCGCGGTCGCTGCCACGGAGGACCGCCACCTCGGTGCAGACGGGCGCCAGCTCGGGCACCCGCTCGGGGGAGGTGGTGGTGCCGACCACGTAGTGGCCGGCCGAGACCCAGCGACGGGCCAGCTCCATGCCGACGTTGCCGCAACCGATGATCACGTAACGCACCTGGACCTCCAAAAGGGAAACGCTGTTTCCCACTCTGCCCCATCTCCGGCCCCCTGCCAAGACCGTGCCGCACGGGGCCCGCCGACGACGCTGCGGTGTCCGCGGGGTCGATCGAATCGGCCGGCGTCAAATCGCCTGTTGGGCTATTGACAGGAGGGCGAGCCGGCTGCCTTTATGAACCTATCCAATTTTGGAAACCGGTGTTTCCATCAGCGAAACAGCGGCCAGGGGTGCACCGTTCCCCACAGGAAGGAGAGCGGGACCGCAATGGGATTGCTCAGAACTACGGCTACAGCGGTGGGCGTGGCGGCTTTGGCCGCCGCCGCGACCGCGGTCTGCGTGTCCCCCGCGCAGGCGTACGGCCCCACCCCGGGCAACCTGGGATGCCGGCTGTACTTCAACGACGCCGGTACCGGCAGCTCGCCGAGCAACTGGGCCGACTCGTTCGGGCTCACCCAGACGCCGGCGACGCCGAGCCCGGGGCAGACCGTGACGGTGACCTTCACCGCGGCGACCGGTCCGAACAACGGCCCGGTCGCGATCAACCCCGGTGACGTGCCGATCGTGGTGGAGGCGGCGCTGGGTGGCTCGCAGAGTGGCCCGGTCACTCTCACCCAGCCCAACTACCCGGCCGGTCCGATTCCCGGCAACACCCCAACCGGCCCGATCACCGCCACCGGCACCTACGTGGCCGGAGCGACGGGAGCCGCGACGCTGACCGTCAACCGGGTGATCCTCAACAACCCGATCGCCAAGACGTACTGCTCGGCGGAGGGCGACCGGGACCACAAGGCAGCACCGGTCCCGACACCCATCGTGGAGAGTTTCACCGTCTTCGGCGGCACGGTCTCGGTCACCTCGGTGACCGGCCAGACCGTGCCCGGGCATGCCCGGGCCGGCAACGTCATCAACTACGCGGTGACCGGTCTCGCGCCGTCCACCGCCCTGACCGCAACACTGCGCGCGCCCGACGGCGCCGGAACGCCCGAAGGCTCCGGCACCGGCACGACCGACGCCGCCGGCGCCGGCACCGGCACGCTCACGGTGCCCAGCGGCGCCACCACGGGGGCACGTACCCTGGCGGTCTCGGACGGGACCAACACGGTCTCCGTCCCGATCACGATCCTCGGCTCGCCGAGCATCGCGATCACCCCCAGCGGTGGCGGCTCCGGCACCGTGGTGACGGTCACCGGCACCAACTGGAACCCGGGCAGCACGGTCACGATCCGCGGCTACAAGGCGTTCACCGGCGCCCCGCCGCCGCCCGCGACAAGCGACCCGGCAACGACGGCCACGGCCGGCGCCACCGGTGGGATCAACGCCACCTACACCGTCACCGACGGCAGCACCGCGTACATCGGCGCGCAGTCCGGCGCCCTGTTCGCGATCTCCGCCTGGACGGGGTCGGCTGACTCGTGCACTGCCAAGACCGGCTCGGCCACGACCGGCAACTGCACCCTGTCGTACAACCTGTCGGAGACCGTGACCGCCGGAAACCTGTCGATGGCTCGCGCCGCCGGCACCGGCAACATCGCGTTCTCCGGCGTCACCGTCGGCGGCAGCGTCCAGACGGCGACGGGCAACCTGTCGCCCGTCACGGTGACCGACTACCGGGGCAGCACCTTCGGGTGGAGCCTCGTCGGCACGGTCACCGACTTCACCGGCACCCCGGGCGGAACCATCGCCAAGAACAACCTGTCCTGGACACCGGCCTGCGTCGGCACCGCCGGCGCGACCAACGCGGTCACCGCGGTGGCCGGTACCCCGGGCACGGTCGACGCGGCGACGCTCTGCTCCGCGCCGACCAGCGCCACCGGTACGGGCGGCAGCTTCGACGCCTCGGCCGGGCTGACCCTCTCCGTGCCGGCGAACCAACTCGCCGGTACCTACGCTGCGACCCTCACGCTCACCCTGAGCTGAGGACCGCCTCGAGGTGGGGCGGTCGGCTGAGCCGGCCGCCCCCACACCGAGCAGTCGAAGGGTGGAACCGCGTGCGTCACCCCCTCTGGCCACGTCGCCTCCGCACCGGTGCGGCGGCCCTCGCCGCCACTGTCGCCGCCGTCGCGCTGACCGTCGTCCCGGTCGGGCCGGCCGCCGCGGCGGACAACGGCGAATGGGCGGTCGTGCCCACCCCGCCGGCCAACGCCGGGCCCACCCCCCGGCTCTACTTCTTCCTCGAGTCACCCGCCGGCCGGACCCTCACCGACTCGGTGCGGGTGATCAACCGCACCGACACCGAGCGCACCTTCACCGTGTACGGCGCGGACGCCTACAACACCGCACGCGACGGCGGGTTCGCGCTGCGCCAGCTCAACGAGAAGCAGTCGGACGTCGGGATCTGGACGGCGGTCGGCGCCGGCACCGTGGTGATCCCGCCCAAGGCGCAGGCCGACATCCCGTTCGCCATCACCATCCCGACGAACGCCAGCCCCGGCGACCACGTCGGCGGCATTGTCGCGATGGAGTCCGTCCCGGGCGGCCGGAGCGAGAGCAACGGCGTCGCCGTCGCGGTGCAGCGGGCCGTCGGCGCCCGCATCTACCTGCGCGTCGCCGGGCCGGGGGTGCCCGGCCTCAACCTCGCCGATCTGGACCTGACGCACCCGACGCCGTGGCTGCCCACACCGGTCGACGGTGCCCTGGAATACACCCTGGCCAACACCGGCAACCTGCGCCTCGCCCCCACCATCACGGTCACCGCCTCCGGCATGTTCGGACATCAGATCCGCCAACGTGGCGCCACCCCACAGCTCGACCTGGTTCCGGGCGCCGAGTCGCGGATGCGTGCCCAGTTCACCGGGCTGTGGCCGGTCGACGTCGTCACCGCCACCGTGACGGCGAAGGCCGACGGTGGCGTGCTGACGGTACGGACCACCCGTACCGTCGTGGTCTCCTGGACCGGCCTCGCCGCACTCGCCGCGCTGATCGCCGCCGGGGTCCTGGCCTGGCGCAGGCGCCGCCGCACCCAGGTGGCCCGCCCCCGGGGCGTCCGGCGCGTCCGCGCGCATGCGGAGGTCGGATGACGAGGATCGCGCGCACCCTGACCGCCGTCGTGTGCGTGCTGACCGCCGGGCTGGCACTGCCCACCGGCCCGGCGTGGGCGGCCGAGGGACTCACCCTCGCCGCCCCGGCGGCGGCACCGGGCGACCGGCTCGGGGTGACCGGCACCGGCTGGCCCGGCGGCGCGCTGGTCCAACTCGTCACCTGCGGGCAGCTTGCCATCGCCGGTTCGGCCTCCTGCGACACGCGGGCGGCCCTGGCCGTTCCGGTGCGCCCGGACGGCACCTTCGCGGTGCAGCTCGTGCTCGGCACCCCGCCAGTGCCCTGCCCGTGCGTCGTGCACGCCACGCTGGTCGGCGGCGCCGCGCGCGGCCAGGCCGACGCGCCGCTGGAACTCACCGGGCACGCCATGGGGGACACCCCCACGGTCTCGGCCGTCCCGGTCCGGCTCGACCTGGTCGAGGCGAGGATCGTCGGCCGGCCGGGCTGGCGGAGCCTGTTCGGCGCGGCGGCGACCCGGACCCTCGTCTACACCGTGCACAACCCCGGGCCACAGCCGCTGCCCAACCCGCCCCTCAACGTCCGAGTCGGCCGGGACGGCGGCGGCGACCGGGTCAGCACGCCCGGTACCGGCGACATCCGGCCGGGCGAGACGCACACCTACCGGGTGCCCGTCATCACCCCGTTCGCCGCGTTCGGCCGGTACACCGTGCAGGCCGACCTGGGCGGGTTCGGCCCGGCCGAGGTGACGCTCCGGACGTACCCGTGGGGTCTGTTCGTGGTGCACCTGCTCGGCGGGGCGCTGATCGTCGTGGGCGTCGCCCGCCGCATCGCTAACCGCCGCAACCGCCCGCCGCTGCCCGCGATGGCCGCCGCCCCGGCCGGCACGCTGCTGCCGTCCGTCGTGCGGGTCGGCTCGCTCGGGGCGTACCTCGTCTTCGACGACGCTCCCGGTGCCGGTCAGCTACGTCGGCGAGCCGGCGCCCACCTGAGCGTCGCCGCGCTGCGGGACCTGCTCGGCGACGCCGGACTGCCAAACGGATCCAGCGCCGAGGGGGCCGCGGTCATCGACCTCGCCGCCCTCGACGCGGTGCTCGCCGCGCGCCCGGGCGCGGCCACGCCGGCCGGAGCACGCGGCGGCAACCAGACCGCCGCCGCCGTGATCGATCTGGCCGCCCTCGACACCTACCTCGGGAGCCCTCGATGAGCCGCGATCCTGGCATCCACGCCATCGACCGGGACCGGAGCCTGACGGTACGGGCGGCCGTCGCCACCGTCGCCGCGCTGCTCGCCTTCGTCGGCTGCGGCGTGGTGCTGCCCGGCGTGGGCGGCGCCGACGGCACCGGCGTCGGGCCCGGCGTCACCGCCGACGCGGTCACCGTCGTGTTCGTCGGCACCGACCTGACCAAGACGGCGAACCTGACCGGGTTCAACACCGCCTCGGCCGGCGACCCGGTGCGCCAGATGCGGGCGCTGGAGAGCCACGTCAACGCCAACGGCGGCATCGACGGCCGGCGGATGCGGGCGATCTTCCGCAACTACGAGGCGAGCGACGACTCACCGGCCGCCGAGGAGAAGCTCTGCAACCAGATCACCCAGGACGACCGGGCGTTCGCGGTCGTGCTCACCGGTCAGTTGCAGGCCAACGCCCGCCCCTGCTACGCACAGCGGCACACCCTGGTGCTGGACGCCACCCTGATCACCATCGACCAGGCGACGAACGAGAGGCTCGCGCCGTACCTGTTCGCCCCGGCCTACCCCGCGTACGACGACTTCGTGCGCGCGTACCTGCCGGCGCTGGCCGCGCAGGGCTTCTTCGACGGGGCCGGGCAGGTGGGCATCGTCGCGGTGGACGCACCGGCCAACCGGGCGATGTACGAGCAGCACGTGGTGCCGTACCTGAAGCAGCGGGGAATCACCCCGACCCCGGCCTGGATCGACAGCACCGACCTGGGCACCCTCAACACGGGGCTCAACCAGGCCGCCGTCGACCTGCGGGCCAAGCGCGTCGAGCGGGTCTTCTTCCTCGGCGGGACCCGGCTGGCCTCCTTCTTCCTCACCTCGGCCACCGCGCAGGGCTTCACCGCCCGGTACGGCATCTCCAGCTACGACAATCCCAGCTTCCTGATCGGCAACCCGGACATCATCCCGCGCGAGGCGCTGACCGGGGCGGTGGGCATCGGCTTCAACCCCAGCCAGGACGTCGCCGACCGGGAGTACGCCTTCCCCGCCACCGACGCCGAACGCACCTGCCTGGGCATCTTCGCCACGGGGGGTGAGTCGTTCGGCACCCGCGAGAACGCGCGCGTGGCCTTCCCGTACTGCGACGCGGTCCTGCTGCTGCAGGCCGGCGCGAAGGACCTCGGCGCGGACCTCAACGCGCACCGGTGGCTGGCGGCCGTGGGCCGGCTCGACATCCCGTTCCAGCCGGCGACCGGATTCTCCGGGCGGCTCGGCGCGGGCCGGTTCGCCGCCTCGAACGGCTACCGGGCGTTCGGCTACGACAGCGGCTGCGCCTGCTTCACCTACCGCGGGGAGGACGTGTCCTTTGCGACCCGATGAAGACACCCGCCCCAGCGTCCCGCCGGGCATCGCCCGCGACGGTGCGGGGGCATGGCGTTCCCGGAGCGCGGGCTGGGGCGCGGGTACGGCCGGCGGCCTCCTGACCGGGGTGCCGCTGCTCGGCGCCGCAGGACTCGCCCGGGGTCTCGGTGTCGACCTGACCAGCGTGCTGGCCGCAGTGATCGCCGCTGCGGTGGTCGGCGCGGCCGCGACCGTCGCGGTCGTTCAGCGGGTACCGCACCGCCATCCGGTACGGGCCGCGCTGCTCGCCGGCGCCGGGGTGGGCGCCGCGCTGCTGCTGGTGGTCACCGTCGCGGCCCCGGTGCCGGGGCTGTTCGCGCTCACCGCGCTCGGGCTGCCCTGGGCGGTCCTGGTGGTGGCCGGCCGCGCGGTCGCCGCCGCGACGGCCACCCTGCGGTACTGGCACGTGGGGCTGCTGAACGGGCTCGGCCTGGCCGCGCTGCTCGCCGCTGGCACCGGCAGCGGGTCCGGATACCACTGGGCGGCGGGCGTCCTCGCGGCGCTCGGCGTACTGGCCGGCGTGACCGCCGCGGAACTGCCGGGCGATGTCGGCTGGCCACCGGCGCTGCGCACTCTGTTCGACAACGCCACCCGCCCGCCCACCGCGCGTACCGCCGTGCTGGCCCAGGCCGGCCTCGGCCTGGTCGTGCCCGGCGTGCTGGTCTTCGCCGCCGACGTGCTGCGCGCCGGGTTCGGCCTCGGTTCGCGCGGCGCCGTCGGTGTGGTCGGCGACGCGCTGCTCGCCGGAGCCGCGCTTGCGGTGCTGCTGCGCGGCGAGCGGCCGCTGCGCCTCGCCGTCGCCGCAGCCCCGGCCGGGCTGCTCGTCGCCGCCGGTGCGCTGCTCGTCGGGGACGCCCCCGCCGCGGTCGGCGTCGTGCTGTTCGCATCGGGCCTCGCCGTCGCCGTTGGTGCGCTGGTCGCGCTCGCCGTCGCGGGCGAGCGCGTCGCCGCCGAGGTGCTCCATCCGGACGCCCGCCCCGCGTTCGCGGCGGCGGCGTCGGTGCTGTCCCTGGCCGGTGGCCTGGCCGGCGCCGGTCTGCTCGCCCTGCTCAATGCCCGATACGGTGCCGGTCCGGCGTTCGCGGTGGCCGCGGCGGCGGTGCTGGTCGGCGCCGGCTACGCCCGGCGGCTCCGGCGCACCGCCGCGGCCGACGCCGAGCGGTTGGCCCGGGTGCTCGCCGACGAGGCGGAGGTCGCCCGGCTACGGCACAGCGGCGCGCGTCCCGCCGCTCTCTCCTGCTCCGGAATCGACGCGGCGTACGGTCCGGTCCAGGTGCTCTACGACGCGGCCGTACGCGTCGACGACGGCGAGCTGGTCGCGATCTGCGGCCCGAACGGGGTCGGCAAGACCACGTTGCTGCGGGTGCTCTCCGGGCTGCACCGCCCCGCCGCCGGGGTGGTCCGGCTCGGCGGGGTCGACGTGACTGCGCTGACCGCACCCCGCCGGATCGAGCTCGGAATGTCCACGGTGGTTGGCCAGGCGGTGTTCGGCTCGCTCACCGTCACCGAGAACCTGCGCATGCACGGCTACGCGCTGGGTCGGCGCAGCGACGCCGTGCACCGGGGGGTCGACGGGGCGTTCGCCGTCTTCCCCCGCCTCTACGAGCGGCGGGACCAGGTCGCCGCCACCCTGTCGGGCGGTGAGCGCCAACTGCTCGTGCTCGCCAAGACGCTGATCCAACGCCCCCGGATGCTGCTGGTCGACGAGCTGTCGCTCGGCCTGGCCCCGGTCGTCGTCGGCGGCCTGCTGGAGATGCTGCGCCGGCTCAACGCGCTGGGCACCTCGCTGCTGGTGGTGGAGCAGTCGGTCAATGTGGCGCTGTCGCTGGCCGACCGGATCTATTTCATGGAGAAGGGTGCGATGGTCGCCGAGCACACCGCGGGCGAACTGGCCGGTCGGCCGGACCTGGTCCGGGCCCTGATGCTCGGCGGCCACGCGCCGGCCGAGGACGCCGAGCCCGCGCCCCAGGCACAGGGCGGCGCGCCCGCGCCGGAGGCCGCTCCGGCGGCCGGGGCGGTGATCCGGTGATCGACGGATTCGACTTCGGCCCGGACCGCATCGTGCTGGGCCTGTTCACCGGCCTCACGTACGGACTGCTGGCGGTCGGGCTGGTACTGGTCTACCGGTCCAGCCGGTTCGTCAACTTCGCACACGGCGCGGTCGGGGTGTTCGGCGCCGCCGTGCTCGGCCGGCTGGTCGGTGACGGCGTGCTGCCGTACTGGCTCGCCCTGCCGGCCGGGATGCTCGCCGCCGCCGCGATCTCCGGCGCGATCGAGCTGAGCGTGGTCCGCCGGCTGCGGCACCGGCCTCGGGTGATCGGCATGATCGCCACCCTCGGGCTGTCCCAGTTCGTGCTCGTGCTCGCCCTGCTGGTGAACAGCTCGGGGGCCAGCGGCCCAACATTCCCGACGCCGCCCGGCATGCCGTCGTTCACCGTCGGCAACACCCCGGTCGGCCCGGCGTTCACCGCGATGCTGCTGTTCACGCCGGTGCTGCTGGTCGGGCTCGCCATGTTTCTCAAGCGCAGCCGGTTCGGGCTGGCGATCCGGGCCGCCGCCGACGCCCCCGACGCGGCCACCCTCAACGGCGTCACCGCGGCCCGGATGGCGACCCTGGCCTGGTCGATCGCCGGCGCCGTCGCCGCCTTCTCGGCGATCCTCGTGGCGCCGACTCAAGGCACCCAGTCGATCGAGTCGCTCGGCCCGGCCCTGCTGGTGCGGGGCCTCGCCGGCGCGGTGATCGCCCGGTTCTCCTCCGTCCCGATCGCGTTCGGCGCCTCGCTGGGCATTGGGGTGGGGGAGCAGATCCTGCTGTCCGGTCGGTCCAGCGGCGGTCTCGTTGAGCTGGCCCTCGTCGCGGTCATCCTGGTCGCGCTGCTCGCCCAGCCGGTCCGCGCGCGCCGCGACGGCGAGGACGGCGGCTGGGGCCGGATCGGCGCACCGGCGCTGCCCGCCGCCTACCAGCGGGTCTGGCTGCTGCGCAACCTGGGCCGGGTCGTCGCCGGCGTGGGCTTCGCCATCGCCGCCGTGCTGGCCTTCGTGATCAGCAACGAGAGCGCCTCGGTGCTCATCGCGATCATCGGCTTCACCCTGGTCGGCCTGTCGATCGGGCTGGTCACCGGCGTGGCCGGCGAGCTGTCCCTGGGCCAGTTCGCGTTCGCCGGCATCGGCGCCGCGGTGTCGGTGCAGGTCTCCGTGCGGACCGGCAACCTGTTCCTCGGGATCCTCGCCGGCTGCGCGGCGGCAGCGCTGGCCGCAGTCGCGGTCGGAGTGCCGGCGCTGCGCCTGCGCGGGCTCGCCCTCGCCGTCACGACGCTCGCCTTCGCGCTGGCCACCAGCGCGTTCCTGCTGCGACAGGGCTGGCTGCTCGGCGACGGTGCGCAGGTACCCAAGCCGCGCATCCTCGGCCACACCTTCGACCTGGCCACCGACTACTACCTGTTCGCGCTGGTGGTGCTGCTGCTCGGCCTGTGGGTCACCGCCAACCTGCGCACCGGTGCCTTCGGGCGGATCCTGGTGGCGCTGCGCGACAACGCCGACGCCGCCCGGGCGTTCACCGTCGCGGTGCCGCTGCGGGTCCTGCAGGCGTACGCGGTCGCGGGTGCGCTGGCCGGTCTCGGCGGGGCAGTGATCGGCCACGGGCAGACCCAGCTCACCGTGAACACGTTCCCCGCCTCGGCCAGCATCGACGTCGTCGCCACCGTGGTGGTCGGCGGGATCACGCTACTGGGCGGCCCGCTGCTCGGGGCGTTCCTGATCGTCGGCGTGCCCGGATTCCTGGAGCTGGACATCATCGGCCAGGCCGCACTGACCCTGGTCTGGCTGGTCGTGGTGATCGCGCTGCCGGCCGGGCTCGGCGGGCCGGTGCTGTGGCTGCGGGACCGGTTCGCCGCGCTGATCGCCCGCGGCCGCGGCGCACCGGCACCGTCCGCTGCCGATCAGGTGGCCGAATCCGTGGCCGGGCCGCCGCCGGCCGCCGCCGGATCGGGTGGCTCGATCACGCTGCCGCCGCGCACCGTCCCGCTGCGACCGGCGGTGACCGGCGAGCCGCTGCTCTCGGTGCGCGGGGTGGCCCGCTCCTACGGCGGCGTGCGGGCCGTCGCCGGGGCCAGCCTCGACGTCGACGCCGGCGAGGTGGTCGGCATCATCGGCCCGAACGGGGCCGGCAAGACCACCCTGTTCGAGATCATCGCCGGCTTCACCCGCCCGGACCGGGGCGCGGTCCTGTTCGCCGGCCGCCCGGTCACCGGGCTGTCGCCGCAGCGGCGGGCCGGTCTCGGGCTGGTGCGCTCGTTCCAGGACGCCCGGCTCTTCGCCACCATGACGGTGCTGGAGACCGTCATGGTGGCCGGCGAGCGCACCGCGCCGACCAGCCTCGTCGCGGCGGCTCTCGGTGCCACCGGCCCGGACCGGGCCAAGCGCCGCCGGGCCGAGGAACTCGTCACGCTCATGGGTCTGGCCCCGCTCGCCGACCGGTTGGTCGGGGAGCTGTCCACCGGTACCCGACGGATCGTCGAGATCACCTGCCTGCTGGCGCTGGAGCCGGCGCTGCTGCTGCTCGACGAGCCCTCGTCGGGGGTGTCCCAGGCCGACGGCGTCGCGCTGGGCGAGGTGCTGCGCCGGGTCCACGACGAGCTCGGGGTCACCATGGTCATCATCGAGCACGACCTGCCGCTGCTCGCCCGGCTCGCCGACCGGCTGGTCGCCATGGACGGCGGCCAAATCATCGCCGACGGCACCCCGCAGGAGGTCCGCAGCCACCCCGACGTGGTCCGCTCCTACCTCGGTACCGACCACGCCGCCGTCAACCGCTCCGGCGCGCCCGCCCAGCGTGCGGCGGTGCCGTCGTGAGCCCTGCCCGCCCCGCCCCGCCCCTGGGGCGAGTGTCAAAGCCCCTGGCCGGCCTGCGGCGGGCCCAGGCGACGCCCGGCGGCGTTGGAGGTCCGCCCGGATACAACACCGGTATCCGAACGAACCTCCGCCTTGCCGGACATCGCCTGGACTCCGCCTCGGCTCGACCGAGGACTTCGACACCCGCCCTTGCCCGTGCCGGCCTGCGCCGAACCTGTCAGGAGATCGCCGTGCGAACCTTCCGCCGCCGGGCGCTCACGCTCGCCGTCCTGTTCGCCACCAGCAGCGGCCTCGCGGTCGTGGTGGCACCCCCGGCCGCGTTCGCCGCGCCGACCCTCACCGTCAGCGCGACCACCGGGCTGGCGGACAAGCAGCAGGTCGTCGTCAACGGTTCGGGCTTCACCCCGAACCTGAAGCAGATTGCCGTCGGCCAGTGCGTCGCCGGCTTCAAGGGCCCGACCGACTGCAACCTCGCCGGCGGCGCCGCGTTCGTCAACGCCGACGCCAGCGGGAAGCTGCCCACGGTCACCCTGAAGCTTGCCCAGAAGTTCGGCGCGTTCGACTGCACCAAGCGGGAGTGCGTGGTCGCGGCGCAGATCCTGCCCACGAGCGGCAACGCCGACCAGGTCGAGGCCAACAAGGTCTCGGTGGCGTTGACGTTCGGCAAGAAGCCGGCGCAGAAGCCCTCATCGGCAACCCCACCCACGTCCGCGGCACCGTCGGCCACGCCGGCAGCCACGACATCACCCTCGACCAGTCCGGCGGTCGCCGCCGGTACGTCGGCCCCAACGTTGGTCAACGCCAACCCGGTGAGCGCCGGCCCAGACCGGTACGCCGTCACCGTGCTGGTCGGCTCCGGCCTGCTGTTGCTCTGCATCGGCCTGCTCGTGCTGATGCCCTACCGGAACCGGAGGTCCACATGACCCGACGTCGTTTCCCCGTCCGGGCGGCGGCGCTCGCCCTTGTCCTGGCGCCGCTGCTGCTCCTCACGATCCCGGCGACGGTCCCCGCCCGGGCGACGCCGCCGGCCGCGGCGGTCGGTCCCACGGCCGCGACGCTGGGCTGCCGGCTCTACTTCAACGACGCCGGTGCCGGCAGCTCGCCGACGGTCTGGCAGGACACCTTCACCCTGACCCAGTCGCCGGCCGCGCCGAAGGTCGGCGACACGGTGACCGTCACGCTCACGGCGCAGGCCGGCCCCGACAACGGGCCGGTGGGGCTGAACGCCGGTGACGTTCCGGTGAACGTCACGCTGGCCCTGGGCGGCTCCCTCTCCGGCAGCGCGACGCTGCGCATGTCCTCGTACCCGGCGCGGGCCGTCGCCCCGGCGGAACCGCTCGGCCCGATCACCGCGACCGGCACCTACTTCGCCGCCGCCGCCGGAGCGGCGACGCTCACCGTCGGGCGGGTCACCTTCGCCAATGCCTCGGCGACGACGCACTGCTCGGCGGCCGGGGACCGCGACCACAAGGCCGCACCGGCGCTGACCTCCATCGTGGAGAGCTTCACCGTCGGTGGTACCGGCACCGCGACCCCACCGCCGAGCCCGTCCGCCTCCGCTACGCCGTCGCCGTCCGCGTCGCCGTCGCCGTCGCTTCCGCCGTCCGCGACGGACGACCCGCCGCCGACGGCAACCGACGAGGTCGACACGCCGGCCCAGCCGTTCGGCCCGAAGAGCGTGAAGCTGAACTGCAAGACGCTGAGCAGCCTCTCGGCGTGGACCGCCACGCACACGCTGAGCATGTCGCCCAGCAACCCCGGGCGGGGTGCCAAGGTGACGGTGAGCCTGAAGTTCTCGGCCGGGCCGAAGAGCGGACCGGTGGCGGTCGGCGCCGGCGATCTGGTGCCCAAGGCGACCGTCAAGGTCGGCGGGGCGGGCAGCGGCACGGTGAACCTGACGGGCCCGGCGTACGGCGCGATCGGCGCCTACGCCGCCCTGCCCGGCGCGACGCTGACCGGGACCTACACCACCTCGCAGCCGGGGCTGGTCTCGCTGACGGTCACCAACATCGTCTTCGACCACGCCCAGGTCGACACCGAGTGCAACGCGGGCGCCGACCCGATGACCGGCCCGGAGGCGACGTCGATCGTCGCCAAGTTCACGGTGAAGTCGCGGGCCGCGACCGACGACGAGGGCGAAGGCGACGGCGGAGGCGACGGGTCGCTGCCGACCACGGGCGAGGGAGGCGTGACGGCGCTGCTGCTGCTCTGGTCGAGCGCGGTGCTCGTGCTCGGTATCGGCCTGGTTGTGGTGCTGCCGAGGCGTCGCGGTATCCCGCGGAGCTGAGCCAGCAAACGGCGCCGGGCCGGGGACGCGTCCCCGCCCCGGCGCCGTTGCATACCGCCGACAGCGCCGGTGCCAGAGGGTCGCTCAGCGGTTGAGAGAGAACTCGGCACCTTGGACGTACTCCATCGCCTTGACGAACTCGGGGTCGTTGAGCCTGCGATTCATCTCTTCCTCGGTTGGCTCCGCCACCCGCTGGTGGATCCACCACAGGTTGCCGAACGGGTCGCGGAACCGGCTGACCCGGTCGCCCCAGAACAGCTCGGTCGGGTCGGTGACAACGGTCGCGCCGTGTTCGACCGCCCGGCGTAGCACCTCGGCATCGTCGGCAACGTAGAGGCGCAGGAAGGCCGGCGTCTGCGGCCAGTCCGGCTTGTCGAACATCATCACGACGGAGTCCCCGATGCGGACCTCGGCATGGCCGATCACCCCGCCCACGTCCAGTCGAGCCAACTCGGTGGCGTCGAAGACACTGACGACGAAGTCGATCAACTGTGCCGTGTTCCCCGGAGAGATCATCCACGGGGTGACGGTGTGGTAGTTGTCGGGGACAACCTTCATCGCTCATCTCCTCGTTTCGGCACACTGTCCGTGCACCGCCAGGAACCACGCTAGAGCTCATATAGGCCAACTCCGGTCCTATATGAGGAGGCACTATGGGAACGTGAATGACACGTCGGCCCGCCTGCTGCGACTGCTGTCCCTGCTCCAGACGCCCCGGGAATGGCCGGGCAGCGAACTCGCCGAACGACTCCAGGTCGCCCCACGCACCGTGCGCCGGGACATCGACCGACTGCGTGAGCTCGGCTACCCGGTTCAGGCCACCAGGGGCGCGCAGGGCGGGTACCGGCTCGTGGCGGGCAAGGCGATGCCGCCGCTGCTGCTCGATGATGAGGAGGCCGTGGCCATCGCCGTCGGCCTGCGCACAGCGGCCCGGCAGCCGGTCGCCGGCATCGCCGAGGCGTCGCTGCGGGCGCTGGCCAAGCTACAGCAGGTGCTTCCGCCCCGGCTGGGCCGCCGTGTCAGCGCCCTCACCGCGACCGCCCTGCCGACGCCCGCAGCTTCGGCCTCGCTGGTCGACCCCACGCAGTTGACAGTCCTCGCCGCCGCGGCCTCGACCAACGAACGCGTCCGGTTCAACTACCGCAACCACGACGGCGCCGTCAGCCGGCGGCTCGTCGAACCACACCGGCTGGTCGTGGTTGGCCGTCGCTGGTATCTGCTCGCCCACGACAACGAGCGCAACGACTGGCGGACCTTTCGCATCGACCGCATCGACAATGCCCAGACCACCGGGACGCGGGTGCCGCCGCGCGATCCACCGGCCGATGACCTGGCCGCGTTCGTCGCCAGCCAGCTCTACGACCTGGCACCGGTCTTCCGGGCGGTGGTGACGCTCGCCCTGCCGGCCGGGCAGGCTGCGGCCCAACTGGGCGACTACACCGGCGAACTGCGGCCTACCGACGACACATCGTGTCGCTGGCACAGCCCGCAGGACACGATCGATTGGCTCGCCGTCCGGTTAACCCTGCTCGGCTGCGACTTCACCGTCCACGAGCCGGTCGCGCTGGTCGACCACCTACGCCAGCTCGGCGGCCGGATCACCCGTGCCGTGACACCCGGAACCTGAGAGGGTGGTTCGAACCACCCTCTCAGTGCTCGCGCAGCAGGGAACCGGCGCCGTACACCTTGTCGAGGATCCCGTTCTCGCGCAGCGCCATCCACCAGGTCGCCGCGTTGATGGCGATCACCGGCTTGCCGAGCCAGCGTTCGGCCTCGTCGGCCAGCCCGACCATCGACAGGTTGGTGCCGCACTGGACCAGGGCGTCCACGTCCGGGCCGTCCACCGCCAGCAGCGCCCGGCGCAACTCGTCCTCCGTGACATGGGCGATGGAGACCGCGGTCGGGCACTTGAGCCCCTCGATCGCGGCCACCTCGAAACCGATCTCGGAGAAGAACTGCACGACGTTCGTGTCGCCGATCGGCTGGTACGGCGTCACCACGCCGATCCGGCGCGCGCCGTAGAGGCGCAGTGCCCGCTCGCACGCCTCCGCCCCGGTCGCCACCTCCAGCCCGGTGGCCGCCTTGATCTGGGCGACGAATTCCCGGTTGCCCTCGACGCCGCCCCAGAACGTCTCCGCGGACATGCCCATCACCATGTAGTCGGGCTCGCAGGTCAGTACCCGCTCGCAGGCACCGCCGATCTCGCCGCGGATCTGCGTCAGGAGGTTCTCGAAGTTGCTGTCGCTGGACAGGTCCTGGTTGCGGATGTGGATCCGGGAGAAGTGCGCGGTCACACCGGGCACCGTCATCCGGTAGAAGTCCGGCTCCACAATGGTGTTGGTCGACGGGGCGATGACGCCGAACTTTCGGCGCCAGCCGAGCGCGTCGGTCATGGCCTGACGGCTCCTTCCTGGGCGGGGGTCGGGTGGGGACTGGCCGAGGCCAGGGTGTGGGCGCGCGCGGTCAGCCACGCCGCGACCAGCAGCGCCGCCTGGCCGAGGGTGTTGGTGCCCTGCTCCACCCACTGCATGGCCAGGGTCTCGTGATCGGGGTGGTTGCGCAGCGGCACCAGCAGCAGCACGCAGGCCAGCCCGGCGACGTAGAGCGCCACCGCGCCCCAGGCGCGCCGTCGGCTGGCGATGACCGCGGCCAGGACGCTGATGGTGGTCACGCCCGTGGTGGCGAGGGCGAAGATCGGTTGGAGGATGGCGTACGCGATCGCCACGCCAGCGGTAACGGCCAGCACGGCGGCGAACGGCCACCACGGCACGCTGCGCCCGCGCAGCGCGCCGGCCAGGCCCCAGATCAGTCCGACCGCGCCGAGCGCCATCAGCGGGAACAGCGCCGCCTCCAACCAGGGCAGGTCGACCGAGAACCCGGCCAGCAGCAGCTTCCAGGTCGACTTGGCCAGGCCGCCGAGGCCGATCAGGACGGCGCCGACCCGGGCGACCGGGCCCACCCGGGGCACGATCCGACCGGACAGCCCGGCCAGGATCCAGAACCCGACCAGCGCCAGACCGGTCGGCACGAAGTCCTCCAGCGCGAGGAGGACGGTGTAGTCGCTGCCGTTCACAGCACGCGCTCGCGCCGGGTCATCTGCGGCCGCCGACGGAGTCGCCGAAGAGGTCACGCTTGCGGAAGCCGGCACCGGCGAACCGGGCGGCGGCCTTGCGGCTGGTCAGCCAGGCGGCCCGGCTGCCGTTGCGGCCCCCGGCGAGGACCCGGTCGGCCAGCCACGGGGTGACCGTCTCCACCCGGTCGCCGAGGATGTTGAAGATCTTCTTGGCCTTCGCCAGCTCGTCCGGCGGGTAGTCGTGGGTGAGCAGGTCGGTCACGACAATGCCGGGCGAGAGGTGGTGCACGGTGACCTTGTCGGCGACCCCGGCTGCGGCGAGCTCCTTGGCCAGCCCGTCGGTCAGGTAGGTGACCGCACGCTTCGACGCCCCGTACCCGGTCAGCCCCGGCCGAGCCTGACCGTTGGAGCCGAAGCCCTCCATGTTCCACAGCGCGCCGTGGCCCTGCCTGACCATCGCGGCGAGCACCACCGCGCTGGCCCGGGCCACCCCGCCGAGGTTCGCCGCGAGCACCCCGTCCAGCTCCGCCGGTGCCAGCTCCCACAGCGGGCGGCGGGCATGGTTCGTGCCCGCGTTGTTGATCCAGATGTCGACACCGCCGAACGCCTCGGCGGCGGCCGACCACAGCGCGGACACGTCGGCGCGGTCGGTGACGTCCGCGCGCACCCCGAGCACCTCGGCACCGGCCGACGCCGGGGCGTCGGAGCGCAGCGCGGCGAGCGCCGTGGCCACCGAGTCCGCGCTGCGTCCGCAGAACGCGACCCGGGCGCCGCGGGCCAGCAGCGCGCGCACCAGGCCGGCGCCGATCCCGCGGGTGCCGCCGGTCACCACCACCGCGGTCATCCGGCCGGCTCCCAGGCGAGCAGGCCGTGCAGGACGCTGTCCAGCACATTGCCCCGGAACAGCTCGTACACCACGGCAAGGCGCCCACCGGCGGACATGCCCGGCTCGGCGTCGATGGCGAACTCGCGGCCCTTGACCTTCCACACGTCGCCTCCGTCGGCGTGAAAGTGCCAGGACGGGTAGCTGGCCCGGCCGAAGCCCTGCGCGTTGCCCCAGGCGTCGGGGCCCTCGAAGAACAGCCGGTCGCCGTCGCGGCGCTGCTCGACCACGTACTGCCGGTCCAGGCCGGCGCCGGTCCAGCGCACCACCCGGCGGGTACGGAGCAGGTCGATCGGCTCCAGGCCGAGGCGCACCGCGACCTTGCCGCGCAGCTGCTGGTCGGCGCCCCACAGCTCGCAGCTACCGGTGAACGCGCCGGCCTGCTTGGTCGGCAGGATGTACGGCACCGGACCGCGCCGCTCCTCGGCGGACAGGAACCGCGCCACCCGCTCCCGGGTGTCCGTGTTGGTGTCGTGGTCGAAGCTTCGGGTGTAGACGCCGTTGAAGCAGCCCACCACCGCCCAGCCCTGGTAGAGCATCGACGAGTAGACCTGGGTCTCGCCGTCGGGCAGCACCTGGTTCCAGGTGTTCAGGTCGACCTGCCAGCCGGGGCCGTAGTAGTGCGAGTCCACGAAGGACCCGTACGGCTGGCCGGTGCCGAAAAAGTCGGGGCCGGTGTAGACCCGGTTGGCGTCGGAGTCGATCACGCCGAAAGCGAACGGCGCGCCCAGCCGGTAGCGCCCGGCCAGCTCGCCCCCGCCGACCAGCCCGCCGTCCATGTAGTACGTGGTGACGCCATCGGCGTAAACCGACGAGCGGCGGATCTCCTCGAAGCCCTGCCAGACGCCGGTGGCGGTGAACAGCGACGGCCGGCCGTGCCATTCGCCTGCGATCCGCTGCTGCCACTCGCTTGGTTCGGTGGCCGCCGGTTCGGTTGTCGGTTCGGTCGGTTCACTCATTGCCGACCAGCTCCGCCCGGATCCGGTCGGTTGCCGGCTCGCCGATCAGCCGGGAGACCCGGGCCCAGACCGGGTCGACGTCGGGGCTGAACAGGTTGACCCGCACGGCGGTGTCCCGGGCGGCCAGGTCGGTGTCGGCCAGGCCGGCCACGACGTCGGCCGGCAGGCCGTCGGTCACCAGCGCGGACCAGTGCTCGGCGTACGCGGAGACGGCGGCTCCGATCTTCCGGAACGCCTCCTCGGTGGCCCGGCTGACCAGCATCCACGGCGACATCAGCGCGTGTTGGCGTGGCCCGATGTCGGCCCGGCTCAGCCCGTCCATCGCGTCGGCCTCGGTGAAGACCGCGGTGAGCGGCTGGTACACCGTGTCCATGTAGGGCAGGTGGCTGCTCAGCTCGGCCCGGGGGATCAGGTCGAGGTGGTAGGCGTAGTAGTCGCCGCCGTACACCGAGTCCAGGGTGAAGTGCGGGACCGCGCTGTCGGCGGCGGTGAAGGCGAAGACCATGTGGCTGTCGAGGCGGATCATCGGGACGACCAGCCCGACGTAGACCACCTTGGCCACCGGCTGGCCCGGTGCGCCCCGCCAGACCCGCAGCGAACCCACCGGGTCGGGCGACATCGGGCTGCTCAGCGGCTCGTCGATGACCGCGGTGAGCGGGTGCCGGGCGGTCAGGTGGGCCACCGCGTTCTCGCAGAGTTCCAGCGGGAGACTCATGACTGCTCCTTCGTCGGCGCGCTGTTGGTCGGCTCGGGGCTCGCCTGCGCCTCGGCACCTGCGGCGGCGTCGGCGCCCTCCTGCTCGGTGATGCGCTTGAGCCCGATCCGCTGCGACTCCGCCACGGTCGGGTGGTCGCCCTTGGCCTTGTGTATCCAGGCGCGGGCCAGCTCCGGGTTCTCCCGGCGGGCTGGCGAGGGGATGACGGTTGCCTCTCGGCGCGGCACGTCGCCCGTCACCCGGTCGGCGTCGGAGAGCATCCAGCCCTGCTCGGCCAGTTCCTGCCGGCGTCGCCGGTAGTGCACCGCGATGAGGTCGCTCTTGACGTGCAGCTCCGCGCCGAGGTCGAACGGGAGCAGCTCGGGGCGGACCTTGTTCACCACCTCGGCGTCCTGATAGAAGATCCGGATGACGCGCTGCACGGCGTTGCGGTTGGCCCAGGCACCGGTGAAGAAGGTGCGCAGCGCGACCCACTTGACCAGTGTGGTCGTCTCGTCCACCGGGATGTTGGTGTCGTAGATGATCAGCTCGCCGATCGGCAGCCGGACGTGCAGCTTGATCATGTTGGGCAGCATCCAGCCGGCCGAGGTGACCACCGGCGGGCGGTTGGCCAGGTCCGCGTTGTTGCGGCTGATCAGCGACCAGAGGCCCTTGGAGCGCGGCGGGTGCAGGCTGACCGTGGCGAACGCCGACCACTCGTCGCGCACCTCGACCTCGTACTCGGGAACCTCGGGCTTCTCCCGGTTGCCGAACACGCTGCCGTGCACGAAGGGCGCGTGCGCGATGTCGCAGCCGTTCTCCAGGATCCGCTCGTAGTTGGCCTTCCACAGGAACTCGCCGGTGACCGCCCGGTATTTGCCGCCGTTCTCCACCAGGTTGTCGAACTCCGGCCAGACCGGGATCGGCGGCCGCTCGGCCTCGGGCAGGTCGCCCATGAAGACCCAGACGAAGCCGTAGCGCTCCTGCACGGGGTACGAGTCGACTCGGGCCTTGTTCGGGATGCCCCGGCCGGGCTGGTTCGCCGGGATTTTCGTGCACGCCCCGCCCGGCTCGTACTCCCAGCCGTGGTACGGGCAGACGATGTTCTCGCCGGCCGTCCAGCCGCCGGAGAGCGCCGCGCCCCGATGCACGCACAGGTCGGACAGGGCCACCACGCGCCCGCGCGGGGTGCGGTAGAGGGCCAGGTACTGGCCGAGCACGGTGATCCGGGTCGGCTTGGTGGTGACCCGGTCGGAGAACTCGACCGCGTACCAGAAGTTCTTGAGCATGGTGGCTTACCTCCGACGGAACGAGGCGATCGAAGAGGTGGTGTCGAGCTTTGCCAGCAACCGGTCGAAGCCGTCGGCCGGTTCGCCGCGAAGGTGGACGGCGAGGAACCCGGACAGCAGGTCGACCAGGAGCGCACGGGTGGTCTCTGGGTCGCCGGTGGCCTCCTCGTCGAGGAAGGCGCGTGCCGAGGTGGGGTCGAGCGGGTGCGCGATGCCGAAGTGGTTGGCACCGGCCAGCCGCACCAGCAGGTTGGTGCCGCCGGCGTCGGGCAGTGCCTCGTCGAAGGTGCGGGTGATCGGGTCGGCGCGGGTGGTCGCGTCCTCGCCATACCGGTCGGCGGAGCCGTTGATCACGCCGTCGTTGGTGCCGGCGAGCAGCATGACCGGGCAGTCCACCTGGGCCGGCAGCACGGTGCCGGCCGGCCAGCCGAGCATGGTCGCCACCATGGTGTGCGCCCCGTAGGTGGCCACCGCACGGACCTCGGGCAGGAACCGCGCCGACTGCAGCGCCACCGTTCCGCCGGCCGAGTGGCCCAACAGCGCCACCCGATCGAGGTCGAGTAACCCGTCGAGCGGCCCGGTGAGCTGCGCCAGCGCGTCGAGCACCGGGCGCAGCGACGGGCTGGTCGGCCGGCTGCCGTAGCCGTCCGGCCGGGCTGCGTCCAGGTCGACGCCGGGAGTGATCCCGTGCAGGCCGGCGAAGAGCACTCCGACCCAGTCGTAGGTCACCGCGACGACGCCCCGCGCGGCCAGCTCCACCGCCAGCCAGCGGTAGGTGTCCTGCCCGACGTTGACCCCGGAGACCAGCAGGACCACCGGGTACGGCGCTCCGGCCGGGTCTGCCGCCAGCACCCCGCTGAGCCGCTCGGCGTCCGAGCCGGTGGGCCGGGCCGGGTAGTAGACCCGCAGGTGTGCGGTGTCGAACGGGGCCGGCGCGCCGGGGACGCGCGCGGCCCACCAGACCGACCGGACACCGCTTCGCTGCGGACCGCTCATGCCGACGGCCGGGGGAGTTCGCGGTCGCCGCCCCAGAGTGCGCGGACGAGCCGGTTGGTGGTCTCCTCGCCGAAGTAGCGCACGCCCATCACGTTCGCCGGGTCGCGGTCGGCGATGTTGCGGCGGATCCGCAGATCGGTCTCGGCGAGCGCGGCCCGCTCCTCGGCCGGCACCGGCTCGGCCTCGTCGACCCAGCGCAGCCAGCGGTCGACGTGGGCGTGGGTCACCTGGCTGACCTTCTCGATGTTCTCCGGGCTGCGGTCGAAGGAGTAGCAGTACGCCGTCGGCGACAGGCTGGCCCGGATGAATCCGGCCCGGCTGACGAAGTAGTCGAACGCCGGGTCGGCGCGCAGCTCCAGCCACTTCTCGTTGACCGGCTCGTAGTACCGGTCGTAGTAGTCGCCGTGCTCGACCATGTTGACCCGGGGTACCGAGTCGATGTAGAACCAGCCACCGGGCCAGACCAGCAGGGCCAGCCCCAGGTGCGGCACCCTGACCTGCGGGCCCAGCCAGCACGTCAGGTGCAGGTTGGCGAAGCTGGCCGCCGGGTTGCCCAGCCAGGAGTGCACGAGCCAGTCGACCTCGGGCCCGGTGTACGCGGCGAGCGAGCCGCCCGGTCCGTTCGGGTAGTCCCCGTAGTGCTCCAGCGGCTCGGTGGACGGGTCGCGGGTCAGCTCGAACCGTGCAGCGATCTTGGCCTTCAGCTCACCCAGGAGTACCTGGTACCGGTGGAACGTCTCGTGGACGTCGACCGTGGGGGAGTTGTCGAGCATGTCCTCGACATGTTTCAAGGTGTCGGCCACGGATCAGCGCCTTTCGGTGAGGGCATGGACGAGCCGCCACGGGCGGCCGTCGACCAGGTCGGTTCGGCGGGAGACGAGCCGGTTCGCCGCCTGCGCCGGGGCCACCACGGCATGCGTGACGGGCCGGTCGGCGGCGATGTCGGTGCGCAGCGGGCTGCTGATCCGGCCGGTGAACGGCCCGGCCCAGGTGGTCCACAGGGTGAAGTCGGCGCTGAGCGTGAAGACCGCGGCGCCCGTGCCGAGTGGCCCGGCGGCGATCACGTTGAGCCGGTTCTCCGCGGCCCGCTCCGGCAGGCCCAGCGCCAGCTCCCAGGGCTCGCGCGGGGTGAACGGCACGGCGACCACATCGGCGTCGGCGAGCGCGGTGAGCCGGAACGTCTCCGGGAAGATCGCGTCGTCGCCGACCACGATCGCCAGCCGCCCCCAGGGCAGATCGAAGGTGCGCAACGCGTCGCCGGGCCGCGCGGCGTCGCGGGCCGCGCCGGCCCGATGCAGTTGTGGCTGCTCGCCGACCACGCCATCCGGGCCGATGAGAAGCCCGACCGGGCCGTCGGCGCCGCGGGCGGTGGCCACGGCGTACGAGTCGGTGCCGCGCAGTGTCGGTATCAGCGCCGCGGCCACCTCGGCCGGCCCGACGTGCGCGCCGAGGGCGTTCTCGGCGAGCACGGCGAGCAGCGCGCCCTCGGCGACCGACTTGCCGAGCAGGTCGGCCGCCTGGCCGGGGTCCGGCGGCCGGACCACGGCGACCGGCAGGCTCGCCGCGCCGGGCGGCCGGCGGCGGCCGGTCGGCGCGTCCCCGAGCGGGCCGTAGAGGTCCGGCCGGCGGGCCGCGAGGATGTCGGTGCCGTCCGGGCGGTGCTTGTCGTCGGCGCGCTCCGGAGCGATGTCGGCGATGACGACGGCCTCGCCGGTGCGCGGGCCCCTGGCCACCACCGTGCCGTCCGGTGCGACGATCTGCGACTCGCCGGCCCCGTGCAGCCACTGCTCCGGCACACCGAGGCCGCGGCTCATGGCCGGCAGGTGCTCGGCGGGCAGCAGCGGGCCGACCTTGTTGGCGGCGATCACCCAGGCCCGGTTCTCCGTGGCCCGCACCGGGATGTGCAGTGCGGCCTCATCGGTGGCGAACGAGTTCAGGCTGTTCAGCAGCACCTGCGCGCCGCACAGGGTGAGCCCGCGGGTGACCTCGGAAATGACGCCCTCCATGCAGGCGTACATGCCGAGCCGGCCGATCGGCGTGTCGAGCACCGGGCCGACCTCGGTCGCCGGGTCGAGGTGGTCGTTCTCGGCGCCCATCAGGACCTGCTTGTCGCAGCTGCCGAGCACCGCCCCGTCCGGTCCGAAGAGGAAGTTGGTGCCGCCGGTGCGCCCGTCGGGGTAGGCGTGCGTGACGTTGATCTTGATGTACACCCGGTGCTCGGCGGCGCTCGCCGAGATCGCGGTGAGGAACGTGTCGCCCGGCCGGGTGGCCAGGGCGCGTGCCTGGGCGCGGTCGGTGTACCAGGACAGGTGGTTGCAGAACTCGGGCAGCACCACGAGTTGCGCGCCCTGTCGGGCGGCGTCGGCGATCAGGCGCAGACAGGTGGCCAGATTGGCCTCGATGTCCTGGCCGGCCTCGAACTGTACGGCGGCAACCCTGATGGTCATTCCCGCTCCGGTTCCCCTGGCGAAACGCTGTTTCCAGAACATACACTCGGGCGACGCCGGGGAACAGGGGGAAGAACAGGTGTTTACACACGTGGTACTGATGAAGTTCGCCGATGCGGCCGATGCTGCCAAGGCGAAGTCGCTGCTGGAAGGTCTGGCCAGCACAATTGATGAGATCGCGACGCTGACGGTCGCCCTGGACACGCTGCGGACCCCGGTCTCCTACGACCTCTGCATGATCAGCACGCACACCGACGCGGACGCGTTGCGCGCCTACCAGTCCCACCCCGCCCACCTGGAGGTGGCGGGCTGGCTCAAGCCGCGCCTCGCGGCCCGCGTCGTCGTCGACTACTGAGGACAGGGCCCGCCCGACGCCGCCCGGCCTCAGCCCGGGTACGCGTTGGCGGGCAGCCCGGCGCCACCGGGCCGGAACGGGCCGGGGGCGTGCACGACGCAGGTCTGCGCGTACTCGGCGAGCCCCTCCTCGGCGTACTCCCGGCCGTAGCCGGAGCGCTTCACCCCACCGAACGGCGCCCGCAGCGACAGCCCGGTGCGGTTGTGCGTGTTGACGAAGACGAAGCCCGCCTCGACCCGGCGGGCCAGCGCGAACGCCCGCTCCTCGTCGGCCGACCAGACCGAGCCGCCAAGGCCAAGCTCGTCGGCGTTGACCCGGGCCAACAGTTCCTCCTCGTCGTCGTAGAGCAGCAGCGGTACCGTCGGCCCGAACTGCTCCCCGGCGATCACCTCGGCGTCGTCCGGTGCGTCCAGCACGAGCGTCGGGGCCACGAAGTACCCGCCGGCCAGGTCGGTGCCGCCATCGACGGTGCCCAGCGGCAGCGCGGTGGCTCCCCGGGCGACGGCCGCCGCAACGATCCGCTCGATCCGGGCGGCGGCGCCGGCCGAGATGACCGGGCCCATGCTCACCCCGGGCGTGAGCGCGTCACCGACGCGCAGCACCTCCGCCGCCGCGGACCGGTACGCCGCCACGAACTCGTCGCGGCGGCTGCGGTGCACGTACAGCCGCTTCGCCGCCATGCACACCTGGCCGCTGGTGGCGAAGCTCGCCAAAACCAGCCGGCGCATCGGCTCGGCGCCCAGGTCAGCGTCGGGCAGGAAGATCGCCGCATCGTTGCCGCCCAGCTCCAGCACGACCGGGGTGGTCTGGGTGGCCGCGGTCGCCGCCACCTGCCGGGCCGCCGTGCCGCCGCCGGTGAACGCCACCTTGCGCACCAGCGGGTGTCCGACCAGCGCCGCTCCGGCGACGGCGTCGCCGTGGACGACCGCCAGCGTCCCGTCGGGCAGCGCCCCGGTGAGCAGGTGCAGCGCCTCCGAGACCGCCAGCGGGGCCAGCGGCGAGGGCTTGACCACCACCGCGTTGCCGGCGGCGAGGGCCGGGGCCACCTTGAGCAGGGTGAGGATGATCGGCGCGTTCCACGGCGTGATCGCGGCGACCACCCCGTACGGCCGGGGCAGCCGCAGTAGCCGGCCGGCCGCGTCGTCGATCTCCCGCTCCGCGTACGCCGCCGGGGCATGCTCGACGACCCAGCGCAGGTAAGTGGCGGCGAACCCGACCTCGCCGCGGCAGTCGGCGAGCACCTTGCCCGACTCCCGGGCCAGCAGCTCGGCCAGCGGTTCGAGCCGTCCGGCGATCGCGTCGGCGCCGGCGGCCAGCGCGGCGAGCCGCCGCGCGATACCGGTGACCGCCCAGCCCCGCTGCGCGGCGTCGGCCCGGCGGACCAGGGCGTCCACCCGGTCGGGCCCGCTGACACCGACCGTGCCGACCAGCTCGCTGGCCCTGGACGGGTTCTCCCGCTCGATCACCGCGCCGTGCGGGCCGTCGCCGGCTGCCGTCATGCCCGTGCCACCGGCTGCCCGGCGTCGGGACGCAGCGAGGCGATCATGGAGCTGCGCAGCAGGTACGCCCGGGCGGCCGCCGGATCCTCGGCCAGCGCGCGCAGGCCGGCCAGCTGCGCGGACCGCAGCTGCGGATCGGTGGCCCGGATCCGGCGGTAGTTCTGGTCGGAGACCTCCTGCACGTAGGTCAGGGCGATCCGGCGCCGCTCGTCGGCCACCGCCGTCACCGCCCGGTCCAGCTCCCCGCCGTCCGGTGCCGCGCGGCCCGAGGCCAGCACCTCCGCGTAGGCGACCGCATCGTGGATGCCCGAGTTCATGCCCAGCCCGCCGAGCGGGTTGTTGACGTGCGCGGCGTCGCCGGCCAGCAGCACCCGCCCCTGCCGGAACGCCGCGGCGACCCGCTGGTGCACCCGGTACAAACTGGCGTGCGCCACCCGCCACGGCCGGCCCGGGTCGGCGATCGCCCGCAGCCGCTCGTCGAGCCGGCCCAGCTCGTGGGCATCGGTGGTGTCCTCGGGGGTGGGCAGCAGCACCCGCCAGTGGTCCGGCGTGCGCAGCAGCACCGACCACTCGACCGGGTCGAAGACGTAGTTGACGTACGCCAGCGGGCCGAGCAGCGCCGGCAGATCCTCGTCGGTGGAGGCCACCAGGAACCGTTCGGGGTAGGTGATCCCGTCGAACGGCAGCTCCAGCGCCCGCCGTACCGCGGAACTGGCGCCGTCGGCCGCGATCAGCCAGTCGCCGGCCACTTCCCGGCCATCCTCGGCGACCGCGACCACGCCGCCGTCGGCCGGATCCGTGGCGTGTCGTACCGAGTCGACCGGCCAGCCGAAGTGGACCCGGGCCGCTGGGTGCCCGGCCAGGTGGGCCAGCAGGATCTGGGTCAGCTTGGACTGCTCGCACTGCACCCGGTACGGGTACGGAGTGTCGCCGGCGAGCACCGCGAGGTCCAGCTCCGCGATCAGCCCCTCCCGGCGGTCCCGGTACGCGAACGTCGGCGCGACCAGCCCACGCGCCAACAGGTCCGCGCCAACCCCCAGCGCGTCGAGCATCTCCAACGTCGGCGGGTGGAACGTGGAGGCGCGGGACTCGGCGGCGAGCTGGTCGCCGGCCTCCAGCACGGTCACCTCGCAGCCCCGGCGGGCCAGCGCGAGCGCCGCGGTCAGCCCGACAGGCCCCGCTCCGGCGACCAGCACGTGCATCAGGCGTACCTCCGATCGAGAGTCAGCGCGTCGTCCTGGCCGACCAGCGCGGTGAACGACGACCAGGCAAGCCGGGGCACCGCGTCAGCGTGGCCGTCCCGGCCGATCGCTGCGTAGGCGGCGGCAGCCGCACGGAGCGCGGCCAGCATCGGCGCGACCGGGTGCAGGACGACCCGGACCCCGAGCGCGCCGAGCGCGTCGTCGGGCGGGAAGGGCCGCACGCCGCCCGCCTCCGAGCGGTTCACCACCAGGGGTACGCCGGGCAGCGCGGTACGCACCGCCGCCAGCTCCTCGGCGGTGTCCACGCCCTCCAGGAAGACCGCGTCCGCGCCCGCGGCGGCGAACCGGCCGGCCCGTTCGATCGCCTCGTCGAGGCCGGCCACCGAGTAGGCGTCGGTGCGTGCGATCAGCACCAGGCCGGTACCCGCCTCGGCGACCGCCCGGATCTTTGCCGTCGCACCCGCCCGGTCCAGCAGTTCCTTGCCGGCCAGGTGGCCACAGCGCTTCGGGCTGACCTGATCCTCCAGGTGCAGCCCGGCGACACCGGCCGCCGCGTACCGCTGGGCGGTCCAGACCGCGTGCAGCGGGTTGCCGTAGCCGGTGTCCGCGTCGGCGATCAGCGGCACGCCGGCCAGTGCCGGGACCAGCCGGGCGGCCCGCTCCGCGACGTGCGTGCCGTGCAGGTACCCCAGGTCGGGAAGGCCCAGCTCGACCGCGGCGCAGACCGCACCGGACAGGTGCACGGCCCGGTGTCCGGCCTCGGCGGCCAGCGCGGCGGTGAGCGGGTCGTGTACGCCGGGGGCGTGTACCGGCGAGGCGCCGCCCAGCAGCGCCCGCAGCACGTCGGCCGGGCGTGCGGGCGCCGCGCCGCCGGGCGCGACCGGGGGCGCATCCCTCGACGGGACGGTCTCGCCCGGGTTCATGGCCGGCCGTGCAGCGCGAAGCCGCCCTCGACGCCGACCACCCGCGGGTTGGTGAAGAACCGCAGGGTCTCGGCGGTGCCCTCCTCGCCGTACCCGGACAGCCCGAACGCCGGGCGCGGGCTGAACAGGTGCAGGCTGAGCACTGAGGAGCCGTTGACCTTGACCTCGCCGGCCCGGATCCGGCGGGCCACGGCCAACGCGGCCTCCTCGTCCGCGCCGAGCACGTACGCCTCCAGCCCGTACAGCGTGCCGTTGGCCAGCGCCACCGCCTCGTCTTCGGTGGCGTACGGGTGCACCGCCGCTACCGGTCCGAAGATCTCGTCGCCGGTGTGCACCGCGGCGACGCCGGTGACCAGCGTCGGGGCGAGGAAGTTCCCGCCGGCCAGCGGCCCGGCGGCGGGCAGCGTGGTGCCGGTGACCGCGGTCCCGCCGTGGGCCAGCAGGTCGTCGCGGGCGGCCAACACCCGGGCCAGGTGCCGGGAGTGCACCAGCGGACCGAGGTCGGTCGCGGGGTCCAGCGGCGCGCCGGCGACCAGGCCGGCAAGCCGGTCGGCGATCGCCCCGACGATCTCGTCGTGCCGGTCGGCGGGCACGATCAGTCGGCCCAGCGCCCGGCACCACTGGCCGTTGAGCGTGCTGAGCAGGTCGACCGCGGCCCGGGCGACGTCGGCGACGTCGGCGTCGGGGAGCACGACCAGCGGATTGTTGCCGCCGAGCTCGAGCTGCACCGGCTTGATGTCGTAGGCGCAGGCCGCCGCGACCGCCCGCCCGGCGGCGAGCCCGCCGGTGAAGGAGACCGCCCGGATCCGGGGATCGCTGACCAGGGCCGCGCCGGCCTCGGCCCCGCCGTGCACGAGCTGGAACACCCCGGCCGGCACACCGGAGGCGGCGAGCGCCGCCCCGATGACGGCGGCGAGCCGTTGGCTGCCGTGCGGGGCGTACTCGCTGGGCTTGAGGATCGTGGGGCAGCCGGCGGCGAGCGCGTTCGCGACCTTGTGCGCGGCCATCGGCGCGGGCGCGTTCCACGGCACCACGCAGGCGGCCGGACCCCAGGGCAGCCGTTCGACGTGCACGATCCGGCCGTCCTCGCGGTGGAACTCCTGGCTTTGCGGGCCCTGCCGTAGCTGGGCGGCCGCGAGCCGGAACGCGCCGCCGAGGATCACACCCAGCGGTGTGGTCTGCTGGATCGGCACGCCGGTGGTCGCCGACTCCAGCGCGCAGATCTCGGCCGCGACGCCCTCGACCGCCTCGGCGACGCCGTCCAGCACGTCGGCGCGGGCCGAGGCCGGCAGTACGGCCCAGCTCCCGGCCTCGTGCACCGCCGAGGCGGCGGCGACGGCGGCCTCGATCCGGACCGGCGGCGTGCCGGCGGCGGGCCGCCGCACCGCCCCGGTCGCCGGGTCCTCCAGGTCGAACCCGAGCGGTGCGTCGCTGGGCGTCCAGACCCCGTCGACCAGGTCGGCGAGATCGGGCTGGTCCGGCTGGTCGGACCCGGTCACCCGGCCACCGCCGCGAACAGGTTGTTGGACCGGTCGCTGGTGACCGAGCTGGCCGCCTCCAACCGGCCGCGCTCCGGTGGGAACGTCATCACCAGCCCCATCGCCAGGTCGCGCAGCGCCCGGCCGACGGGTCCGTTCATGGTGGCACCGGACGTGCCGGACGCCTTGAGCGCGCCGACCGCCACGTCGAAGCACGCCTCGCAGATCGAGCCCTTGGCCAACCGCCACTGCCGGTAGACGTCGGCGTGCGGGCGCAGCGGCGGCTCGCTGGTCTCCAGCAGCAACTGGCGGCGCAGCCAGAGGTACGCCGTCTCCAACCGTTCCGTCATGTCACCGACGATCACCTGGTGCATGGGGCTCTCCGCAATCGGCCGGCTGGTGTCGGCGAAGGTCTTCTCGGTGAGCTTGGTCAGCGTGTCGTCGTAGACACTCTGCGCCGCGCCGACGTAGACCGCCGTGATGGCCAGCTGGTTGCCGACGAAGCTGCCGCGGCTGCACTGCAGCATCTTCACGAACGCGCCGGGCACGGTGAGCGCCTCGTCGGACGGAATGAAGACGTCGTCGAGCCGGATGCCGTGGTTGGCCGAGCCGCGCATGCCGATGCCGTCCCAGGTCGGCCGTGAGGCGACGCCGGCGGCATCGCGGGGCACCAGAAACAGTGCCAGCCCGTCCGCCGTCTCGTGCCCGGCGAGCCGGGCGGTGACCAGGTAGGTGTCGGCGACGCCGGTGGCGCAGCCGAACGACTTCTCGCCGGTGAGCGACCAGCCGTCGACGCCGTCGCGGCTGGCCGGGGTGGCGGTGGTGGAGATGGCGATGTTGGCCGACGAACTCTTCACCGCCTCGCTGGCGAAGTTGGCCAGCCACACCCCACCGGCCATCCGGGTCAGCACCTTCTCGGCGAAGGCCCGCACGGCGGGGACGTCGGCGTCGTCGAAGAGGCCGCGCTCGATCGCCTCCAGCGGCAGCAGGCCCCGGGAGGCGCTGGTGTTGTGGAAGAAGAAGGCCAAGGCCGTCGACGGGCACGCGCTGCCCATCGCGAAGGTGGCGGCGGCAAGGTCGCGCAGGCCGCCGCCGAGGCCGCCATACTCCTGCGGAACCACCAGGCCGAGCAGCCCGGCATCGCGCAGCAGCGCGACGTGCGCGGCGGGGAACACCCCGTCGGCGTCGGCCTGCGCGGCGGCGGCCCGCAGCGCGGGCAGCACCTTCTCCACCCGGGCCGCGCGATCCTGCTCGGCCGGGGTGAGGTCGTCGATGAGCCGTCCGCCGGTGGACATGTGGGTTACTCCTCTGGTTTGTTGGCGGGGAGCCGGGGACAGGACACCCCGAGTTGCCGGGCGAGAAAGACCACGTCGCGGGTGCGCAGGGCGCCCGTGCGACCGCTGAGGGTGGTGTCGAAGCCGGTGACCCCGCTCTTCATCGCGACCATGGCGTTGACCAGGCCGAGCCCGCGCTGGGCACGCAGCCGCACCCGAAGTGAGGCGCGGCGGGCGCGCACGGTGGCGTCGGCGAGCACGGCCCGCACCTGCACCGGGCTGGCGTCGGCCTCCTCAACCAGGGTGACGGCGGTGTGCCCGGCGCGCAGCAGGTGGTCCAGCTCGGCGAGGGTGGCCTCCTCGCCGCCGGCCCGGAAGGCATCGGCGATGAACGGGCCGGGGGTTGCCCGCACCGTGAAGCCGGCCGTTGCCAGGGTGCTCGCGCGTAGGCGGGAGAGTCGGCCCCCGATCGCGATGTCGATCCTCTCCGGCAGCGGGTCGGCGAGCTGGCTCCACGCGCTGGAGTGGAACAGCAGCGGGGCACCGACCCGGGGAGTGCTGGCAGCGAGAACCTCGCCGACGAAGATCGTGTGGTCGCCGCCGGGGTAGGCGTGCACGACCCGGCAGTCCAGCCAGGCCGTCGCGTTGGCCAGGACCGGGCAGCCGGTTTCGGCGTGCGCCCAGTCCAGCCCGCCGAAGCGGTCGGTGACCCCGGGGTGCATGCCGGCGAAGCGCTGGCCGATGCCGGCCTGGCCCTTACCGAGGAAGCTGATCGCGAAGACGCCGGCCCGCTCCACCAGGGCGTGGCTGGGAAGGTGGACGCCCACGCAGACGGAGACCAGCGGCGGGTTGAGGCTGACCGAGGAGAACGAGCTCGCGGTCATGCCGTGCGGCCGGCCGTCGATGACCGTGGTCACGACACCGACGCCACTGGGCCACTGGGCGAGGGCCGAGCGGAACGTGATGCTGTCAACCGACACTGGCAGGTTCTCCGTTTCGCATTAGGAAACGTCGTTACCACAAACGTAACGAGGGGCGTTGTCCCGTGTCAACCGTCGTTCGGCGGCGGCCAGGACACGCTGTTTCGCTAGGTGGAATCGAGCGAATCGAGCGACCTACACTGCTCTGGAGACGGACGAACGAACAGCGCTGTGGAGGCCCACCCATGACCAGTCGGACATCCGCGACGACGGCACCGGCCGTGGCGGAGGACAGCGACGGCCAGTCCCGCTCGATCGCGGCGGTCGAGCGGGCGATGGACGTGCTGCTCTACTTCGGGCGCAGCGGGCGCCCGGACCTGGGCGTCACCGAGATCGCGACCGCGCTGGGCCTGACCAAGGCCGCCGTGCACCGCATCCTCACGGCGCTGCGCAGCCGGGAGCTGATCATTGTCGACCCGAGCACCCGTCGCTACGCACTGGGCCACGCGGCCGTCACGCTCGGCCGTGCCTACCTGGCCCGCACCGACCTGCGCGCGATGGCCGGCCCGGAGCTGCGCGCGCTGGCGGCCGAGACGGGCGAGACCGCCACGCTGTCGCTGCGCCGGGGCGATACCCGGCTGTACGTCGACCAGGTGGTGCCCGAGCACGAGCTGCGGCTGGACGTCAACATCGGCATCCCGTACCCGCTGCATGCCGGCAGTTCGTCCAAGGCGTTCCTGGCCTTCGTCACCGAGGACGAGTTCGACGCCTACCTGGAGCGGCACCGGCTCGACGAGCTCACCGACCGGACCATCACCGACCCGGCAAAGCTGCGCAAGGAGCTGGCCGCCATCCGTAAGCGCGGCTATGCCACCTCGCGCGGTGAACGCCAGCCCGGCGCGACGTCGATCGCGGCGCCGGTCTACGACCACGACGGGCACGTGGTGGCGGTCGTTAGCGTGGCCGGGCCGGTGGGGCGGTTCAAGCCGGACTCGCCCAACCTGGCGAAGTCGCTGCTGAAGGCGACCAGCCGGATCTCCGCTCAGCTCGGCTACAGCGGCGCCTGACCGACCTGCCCGGGTCACAGCGCCGCGAGCGGCTTCAGCACGCCGAGCGCCGCGGCCGCCAGCACGCTGCCCCAGATGCCCCACACGTAGGGTAGGCAGCCGTCGATCGCCCGCCGCATCGTGCCCTCCACCTCCGGTGTGGAGCCCGTCGTCATCAGCGTGCCGAAGGCCGGCCCGAACGGGCGCAGGGTGAGCCGGATGCCCAGTCCGCAGGCGATCGCGACGCTGTAGAGCAGGATCTTGCCGCCCAGCCACTTCGGGTTGGTGTCCACGCCGAACGGTGCGGCGGCGAAGAGCGTGTAGAGCGCGGTCCCGGGCAGCCCGGCGATCAGCACGATCCGGACCGTCCAGTCCGCCCGGCGCACCCACCGGCGGTGGCCCGGGCGGTGGTGGTCGGAGATCGTGGCGGCCAGCCACGCCGCCGCGAACACCCAGAGCAGCGCGACGATCGGCCAGCCGAACGGGTTGATCCCGAAGGCCCGCGCGCCGTGCGGGTCCAGCGCCATCAGCGTGACGCCGCTGGGCAGGAAGAGCACCAGGCAGATCTTGGGCCCCAGGTCGAGCCCGCTCATGATCTTCAGCGCGGTGGCCCGGGCGGCCGGCGTGAGATCGGGCTTGAGGACGAACCTGCTTGACCAGAAGACCCCGAGATCTCCGCCCAGCCAGAAGACGAAGAGCACGATGTGCAGCAGAATCCACCAGCCGTGCGGGTGCGGTCCCATGAGGCCTCCTTGACGTCTCGACCACCAATGGAAACACTGTATCCGTAGTCGAAACAATGGCCGCGCCTCGCCGGGGCGCTGTCGAGCGGAAGGGCCCGAAGCCGTTGAGGTCGTACCTGTACGTGCCCGGGGACGCGCCCGACAAGCTGGCCAAGGCGGCGGGGCGCAGCGCGGACGCAGTGATCGTCGACCTGGAGGACGCGGTGCCGCCGGCCGGCAAGGACGCCGCCCGCTCGGCGGTCGCCGCCTTCCTGCGATCCGCGCCGCCCGGGGTCGCCTGGTGGGTGCGGATCAACCCGGGCCGGTTGGGCCACGTCGACGCGGCGGCCGTCGTGGGGCCGGGCCTCGCCGGGCTCTGCGTGGCGAAGGCCGAGTCCGCCGCCGAACTGACCGCCCTCGACGAGGTGCTCGGCGCGGCCGAGTCGGCGGCCGGGTTGCCGGCGGGCATGACGGCCGTGGTGCCGCTGCTGGAGTCGGCGGCGGCTGTGGTCGCGGCCCTCGACATCGCCCGCGCACCCCGGGTACGGCGGCTGCAGCTCGGCGAGGCGGACCTGCGCGCCGACCTCGGCGTCACACTCGGGCCGGACGAACGGGAACTGCTCTTCGTCCGCTCGCAGGTGGTGCTGGCCAGCGCGGCGGTCGGCATCGAACCCCCGGTGGCGCCGGTCAGCACCAACTTCCGAGACCTGGTGGCGCTGCGCGCGTCGACGATGGCGCTGCGGCGGCTCGGCTTCGTCGGCCGGGCCTGCATCCACCCGGCGCAGGTCGCGGTGGTGAACGAGGCGTTCACCCCCGCACCGGACGAGGTGGCGACGGCGGCGGACCTGGTGGCCCGCTTCGACGCGGCGGTCCGCGACGGCGTCGGGGTCTGCCTCGACGCGCGGGGCCGGCTGGTGGACGAGGCGGTGGTCCGCTCCGCCCGGCGCCTGCTCGCCCTGGCGGAGTAGGCGCCCGCGCAGGGCCCGGGCATTCGCGGCCCGGGCGGGCGTGGGTGCGGCGGTGGGCATGGCGGCCGGGACCGGCCTCAGGCAGCCGGGGCGGTCAGCGCGAGTAGCGCCGATGGCGTCACCCCGGCGCCGGTGCCGCCGAGCACGGCGTCGCGCAGCGCGGCGATCCGCGCCGGTGGAACCGCCCGCTCGGCGTTGAGCTGGAACTTCGTCGCCAGATCGGCCGCGCTCAACGGATGCTGCGGCCCGCCGCGCGACGAGTCGACCCGGTGCTCCAGGAGTGCGCCGCCGCGGGTCCGTACCCGCAGCACCGCCGCGAACGCACGCGGGAACAGTTCCGACGCCCGGGGGTCGGGCACGCACCGGACCCGGGCCGCCAGCGCCAGCCGGTCGGCCGGCAACTCGCCGGCGAAGTCGTCGAGCGACAGCCCCAGGCCGCCACCGCCGAGCAGCGCCGCCGCGATCGTGTACGGGCCGGAGAACTTCGCGTGGTACGCGCTGCGCGGGCGGATCTTCTCGGCGGTGGGTTCGGCGATGGTACGCAGGACCGGGGCGGCCACCCCCAGCTCGATCTCGGCGACGTCGGCCGGGTCGAGCCCACCGGCCCGCAGCGCCAGTGCACAGTCGACGCCGGGGTGGGTGAAGTGGTTCGACGGGTACGGCTTGTAGACCGTGCGCAGCACCTCCCAGTCGGTGCCCAGCCCGCGCAGCAACGCGTCGGCGGTGAAGTCGCCGGTGTGCGCGGTGAAGAAGCCGAACCGTCCCTCCAGCACGGTCGGTGGCCCGGTCAGCCCGTCGGCCGCCAGCACCGCCGCGCTCACCCCGGCTGTCCGTTCGAGGGGCGCAAGGTCCGCGGCTGGCCGGTCGCGACGGTGGTCTGTGGGCACGTCGCGTTTCGCGACGGCGCGGTTACCGGCCCACCGCGAGGGGAGTACGTGGCCCGGTAGGTGTGACCGGGATGTGACGTGGCCGCGGCGACCGGCTGCGTCACATCCCGTCGCCATCACATCCCGTCGCCGGACCACGGGCCGCGCGAACGGGACCGCACCGGCAGGGTCGAGATGACCGGCGTCTCATCGTGTTCGTGGTAGTTGGTCGCCGTGCCGCCCCACTTGATCCACTCATCGGTGGTGTACCAGTTGATCAGCTCGCCGTCCGATCGGATGATCCAGTCGATGTCGGTCTCGGCGACGAAGTGGCCGTGCTTCACCCCGGCCGGCCGGAAGCAGTAGGTGCCCTCGTCGATGTCGCCGAAGTTGTACGCCATCTTCCCGCCGAGCGTGTAGAACTCCTCGTAGCAGGGGTGGTGGGCCAGCCGGTGATCACTCCAGCCCTTGTTGGCCCGGATCAGCCGGGTGTAGAAGTTGGTCACCGGGTCGCGGTGCAGCAGCTTGATGTAGAGCGGGGTGATCGGCCCGACCGTCGGGGCCGCGGTCCACTCCATGGCGTTGGAGTCCACCACCGTCACCTCGCCGACGGCGGTGTCCCACCGCGCTGAGGCCGGGCTCCACTGTGCCTTCTCAACGTCGAAACCGCAGTCGCCGTACTCGCGCCAGTGCAGCACCGACGAGCCCTCGCGGATCTTGATCCAGTCCATCGGCACGCCCCGCGGCACCTGCAGGTAGCCGCCGGGGCCGATCTCCTGACCGCCGTAGGTCAGCGAGCCGGACCGGACGAGGAACTCGGTGTCGGCGTGCGGAACGCCCGGCCCGCGCCCCCAGTCGCTGTCGAACCGCAGCGACAGCGAGGACGATCCGTCCTCCTCGTCGGTCGAGAGCCGGCGTTCGCGGACCCCGCCCTCGCCGTGCGGCAGCTCCCCGACGTGCCAGATGTAGTCATTCTCGTGAATCAGTTCGACGTGCGCTCGCACCGCTGCTCCTCAGTTCGCGTTTCAGGGTCTTCCCGGCGGCGTTGCGGGCGGCGCCCCTTGCCCGGAGGTGCCAGGGCGCCCGGTGTCCGGCGATGGTGAGATCGGTGCCGTCCGGGACCAGCATGGCTGCAATGGAAACACTGTTTCCACGAGCGCGGCAAGCCTGTCGCCCGCATTGTTCCCCCTAGCGAAACGATGTATCCAGCGCATACGATGCGGCGATGAATCGTGCCGAGCAGCGCGCGGCCCTGCGCGCGGACGGGGTGATCTGAGATGTCCGTCGGTACCGCGCGCGGCGGCACGCTCGATGCCGACTACGCCGGCGCCGGGTTCGCCCGCCGGCTCGGCTGGGGCACCCGGCCCGCGCTCGTGCTGGTCGACCCGGTCGCCGCGTACGCCGTACCCTCGTCGCCACTGTTTCTGGCCACCGCGGAGGCCGCGCTGGCCGCCATGGCCGCGATGGTGGCGGCGGCCCGCGCGGTCCAGGTTCCGGTGGCCTTCACCGCGGTGCGGTACGCCGACGAGTCCTGCGCCGAGGCGCCCCTGTTCGCCGCGAAGGTGCCGGCGCTGACCGCGTTCGCCGCCGGCAACCCGCTCGGCGACTTCCCGGCCCAGGTGACACCTGCCCGGGGCGAGTACATCGTGTACAAGCACTACGCCAGCGCCTTCGCCGGCACCGCGCTGGCCGCCTGGCTCACCGCGGCCGGCGTCGACACGGTGGTGCTTGGCGGCTTCTCCACCAGCGGCTGCGTCCGCGCGTCGGCGGTCGACGCCCTGCAGCACGGGTTCCGCCCGATGGTGGTGCGCGAGGCGTGCGCCGACCGCGATCCCGGCCCGCACGAGGCCAACCTCTTCGACCTCGACGCCAAGTATGCCGACGTGGTGCCGCTGGCCGACGCGGTCGCCCGGTTGGCCGGCGACTGACCGGACCCGTTCTCCCGACTCGAGTGGGCAGGAGCAGCCATGCACAAGGCAGTCATCACCGGCAGCACCAAGGGGATCGGCTTCGCGCTCGCCCGCGAACTGCTCTCGCGAGGCCACTCCGTCGTCGTCTCGGGCCGCACGCAAACGGCCGTGGACGATGCCGTCGCGCGGCTGCGCCCGCAGGCCGCCGCAGCGGCCGCCGTGCACGGCTTCGCCGTGGACGTCACCGACGCCGCGCAGGTCGAGCGGCTGTGGACCGCCGCGGTCGACGCGCTGGGCGGCGTCGACCTGTGGATCAACAACGCCGGTGTCGCCAACACCACCCGGCGGATCGCCGAGACCGCGCCGGAGGACGTCCGGACGATGGTCACCACGAACATGCTCGGCACCGTGTACGGGTCCCAGGTCGCCGTCCGCGGCATGCTCGCCGCCGGCGGCGGCCAAGTCTTCAACGTGCTCGGCGGCGGCAGCGACGGCCGGATCCGCCCCGGCATGGGGGTCTACTCGGCCACCAAGCGCGGTCTGGACCTCTTCACCCGGGCGCTGGTCAAGGAGGTCACCGGTACCGACGTGCGGGTCGGCCAGATCCGCCCCGGCATCCTCATCACCGAGGGGTGGCTGCGCGAGGCCGCCGCCGCGCCGGAGCAGGTGGCGCGGCAGCGCAGGCAGCTCAACATCCTGTGCGACCACGTCGACGACGTCGCGCCGTACCTGGTCGAACGGATGCTGGCGAGCAACAGGAACGGCGACGCGATCGCGTGGCTCACCACCGGCCGGATGACCCGCAAGGCCCTCACCCCCGGCAAGCGCGACGTGCTCGCCCGCTACGGACTCTGACCGGTTCGACTCAGGAAGGACGGCACCGGGTGAAGGGTGTGCAGCTCAACATGGCCGCCGGGATCCGCGAGTTCGGCCGGGCCACGCCCGGCCGGGTCGCGGTCGTCGACGGCGAGCACGCCGTGACGTTCGGCGCGCTCGACGAGCGCTCCAACCGGCTCGCGTCCGCGACGCTCGCGCACGGCATCGCCCCCGGTGAGCGGATCGCGGTGCTGAGCAACAACCGCTACGAGTACTTCGAAATATCGGCGGCGATGGCCAAGGCCGGCATCCCGACCGTGCCGCTGAACACGAGGAACAACAGCTCGGACAACGCCTACATCCTCGCCCACTCGCGGGCGAAGGGGATCATCCTGGCCGACGAGCTGGCCGGCAACGTCGACGGGCTGCTCGACGACCTGCCGCTCGTGCTCAGCTTCGCCGGCCAGGTCGGCGAGCGGTACGAGACGTTCCTGGGTCAGGGCCGTGCGGTCGATCCGCAGGTGCCCGTCGACGAGCTCGACCCGTTCTGCGTCACGTACACGTCTGGCACGACCGGGCGGCCCAAGGGCGTCCTGCTGACCCACCGGGGACGGGTCCTCACCGCGTTCGGGGTCGGGCTGGACTACGGGCTCGGCCCCAACCGCAGCACGATCGCCGTCGCGCCGATGTACCACGGCGCGGGGTTCGCGTTCGCCTACACCGCCCCGATGCTCGGCGGCTCGTGCACCGTGCTGCCCACCTGGGATCCGGAGCGGCTGCTGGACCTGATGGTGGCCAGCCGCGCCTCCACGGTGTTCCTGGTGCCCACGCACGCCCAGCACCTCCGCCGGTTCTGCGAGGAGCCGGCCGCCCGGTACGACCTGTCGGCGCTGCGGACGCTGTACTTCAACGCCGCCGCGTTGCCGGTCGCGCTGAAGGAGTGGGTGATCGCCGCTTTCCCCGGCGTCGACGTGCACGAGCTGTACGGCTCGACCGAATGCTCCATCGTCACCAACCTGCGCCCGGAGTTCGCCCTGGAACGGGCCGGCAGTGTCGGGCATCCCTGGTTCTGGAACGAGGTCCGGCTCACCGACGACGACGGCAACGAGGTCGGGCCGGGTGAGCCCGGCGAGCTGTTCGCCCGCTCGCCGTTGCTGCTGGCCGGGTACCTCGACGACGAGGAGGCCACCCGGGCCGGGTACGACGCGGACGGGTTCTTCTCCGTCGGGGACGTGGCCGTGCGTGATGAACAGGGATTCATCACCATCGTCGACCGGAAGAAAGACATGATCATCGCGGGTGGGGTCAACATCTTCCCGCGCGAGATCGAGGAGGTCATCGCCCGCCACGAGCCGGTCGACGAGGTCGCCGTGGTCGGCGTGCCCGACGAGGTGTACGGCGAGCGCATCGCCGCGTTCGTGGTCGGCCGCCCGGGGACCCGGATCGACGTCGAGGCCCTGGAGGGCCACGTCCGGCAGCACGTGGCGCGCTACAAGGTGCCCCGCGAGTGGCACGTCGTCGACGTGTTGCCGCGCAACTCGAGCGGCAAGATCCTCAAGCGGGTGATCCGTGACAACCACTTCGCGCGGTATCAAAAGGAGATCGACTGATGGGGCTCAAGCAGGGCTGGACCGGGCGGTTCTTCGAGGACTTCGAGATTGGAGACATCTACCAGCATCCCCTCGGGCGCACCGTCACGGAGACCGACAACACCTGGTTCACGCTGCTGACCATGAACACCAACGAGATGCACTTCAACGCCGAGTACGCCGCGCGGTCGGAGTTCGGCAAGCCGCTCGTGGTGTCGACGCTCACGGTGGCCATCGCGGTCGGGCAGAGCGTCACCGACCTGACCCAGAACGCGTTCGCGAACCTGGGCTGGGACGAGATCCGGATGACCCACCCGGTGTTCGCCGGTGACACGCTCTACAGCGAGTCGCTCGTGCTGGAGAAGCGCGAGTCCGCGTCCCGCCCACATGCCGGCATCGTCACGGTGCGCACCCGCACGCTGAACCAGCACGGCGACGAGGTCTGCTCCTTCAAGCGCACGTTCTATGTGTACCGCCGGGGCGCCGAACAGCTGGAGAACCTCTTCCCCGTCGGGAAGTCCCCGCTCTCCCTCGACAACGACCGCGACCGCGACAGCAAGGGAACGGCATGAGGCTCACGTACCAGCCGTGGGGTGCGACGCTCGCGGAGCTGGCCGACGCCGGGCGCCGGGCGGAACGCGCGGGCGCCGAGGTGCTGTGGGTCTCCGAGCTGCACCGCAGCGCGACCGGCACCGCCGCAGCCCTGGCCGGGGCGACGTCAACCGCACGGATCGGCACCTCGATCGTCCTGGCGTTCACCCGCAGCCCGGTGATCACCGCGCTGGAGGCGCTCGACCTGGACGAGCTGTCCGGCGGCCGGTTCGTGCTCGGCCTCGGCTCCGGGGTGCGCCGGCTCAACGAGGACTGGCACAACGTCCCGTTCGGCAAGCCGGTCGGTCACTTGCGCGAGACGGTCCGCAACATCCGGCTGTTCTGGGACGACTGCACCACCGGTGCCGAGATCCGTGCCGACGGCGAGTTCGAGCCGATGCGCATCCGCGGCTACGAGCGGCCGTTCGCCGTGCCGCAGCGGCCGATCCCGGTGTATCTGGCAGCGATGGGCCCGCTGATGACCCGGCTGGTCGGCGAGATCGGCGACGGCTGGATCAGCCACGAGCTGTGCTCACCGGGGTACCTGCGGGAGCAGATCCTGCCCGACCTCACGCTCGGCATCGACCGCGCGAACGGCAAGGCGCGCCACGACCTCGACGTGGTCGTCTCCGCGTGCTGTTCGGTCGCCGCCGACCCGGCGCTCGCCCGGCGCCGCGCCGCCGGTGTGGTCGGCTTCTACGCCACGGTCCGCACGTACGCCGACTTCTTTGCCTTCCACGGCCTCGCCGAGGACCAGCAGGCTGTCATCGACGCGTTCCGGGCCGGTGCCGGCGCGGACCATCTCGCGGGCAGGGTCAGCGACCGGATGGTCGATGCGCTCACCATGGCCGGCACCCGCGACGACGTCGCCGCCCGGATCGCGGCCTACGACGGCATCGCCGACACCGTGAAGCTGAGCCCGCCGACCCATGGGCTGCCGGCCGCCGAGATCCGCGCGGCCCAGGACGAGATCATCGCGCTGATCGGTGAGCTGACGGGAGCGTCCGCATGAGACCGCTGGAGGACCTGCGCATCATCGCGGTCGAGCAGTACGGCGCCGGGCCGTTCGGCAGCGTGCACCTGGCCGACCTCGGTGCCCAGGTCATCAAGATCGAGGATCCGCGGGCCGGCGGCGACGTCGGCCGGTACGTGCCGCCGTACGCCGAGGACGAGGACTCGCTCTTCTTCGAGACGTTCAACCGCAACAAGCGCAGCATCTCCCTCGACCTGGGTACCGCCGCCGGGCGCGACGTCTTCGAGCAACTCGTCGCGGTCTCCGACGTCGTCTACTCCAACCTGCGCGGGGACGTGCCGGAGAAGATGCGCATCCGGTACGACGACCTCAAGCACCTCAACCCGCGCATCGTGTGTGTGGCGCTCACCGGGTTCGGGATGACCGGGCCGCGCAAGCGGGAACCCGGCTACGACTACGTGTTGCAGGGTCTCGCCGGCTGGATGGAGCTGACCGGCGAGCCGGACGGGCCGCCCACCAAGTCCGGGCTGTCACTTGTGGACTACTCGGGCGGCTTCGTGGCCGCGATCTCGCTCCTGGCCGGGGTGCACGCCGCCCGCCGCGACGGCGTCGGCATGGACTGCGACGTCAGCCTGTACGACACCGCGGTGTCGATGCTGACCTACCCCGCGACGTGGCACCTGAACGCCGGCTTCCGGCCGGTACGCACACACCACTCGGCCCACCCGTCGCTCGTGCCGTTCCAGGCGTTCGAGGCCAAGGACGGCTGGATGGTCGTCGGCTGCGCGAAGGAGAAGTTCTGGACCCGGCTGTGCCAGATCGTCGGCCACCCGGAGTGGGCCGAGGCCGGCTCGCCGTACGCGACGTTCGCCACCCGCCGGGAGCACAGCGCCGACCTGGTGCCCCGGTTGGAGTCGATCTTCCGGCAGAAGACCGTCGACGACTGGCTCGCGCAGTTCTATGCCGGGTCGATCCCGTGCGGCCCGATCAACGACGTCGGCGCGGCCCTGGTGGACGAGCACACCGCCGCCCGAAACCTCGTGGTCACCACCGACCATCCCCGGTACGGCGAGGTACGGCAGCTCGCGTCCCCGGTGCGGGTCGGCGACGAGACGCCCACCTACCGCCGGGCGCCGCAGCGCAACGAGGACGTCGCGCTCGTCACCGAGGAGATTCTGGGCCTGGATGCGCAGCAGGTGGCGGCGCTGCGGGCGGCCGGCGCGTTCGGCGACGCCGGGCCGGCACCCGGCGCGGGCACCCCCGACACCCCCGACAGCCTCGACACCACGGCCGCGTCACGATGATCGCCGAGGAGCTTGCCGAGTGGGGCACCGGCCACATCGAGGTGCCGGCCGCGGTGCGGGCCGCGGCGCTGCGGCACCTGCTCGACGGGGTCGGCACGGCGCTGGGTGGGTTGCGCGCCGGCTCGGTAGCGGGGGAGTTTGGCGGGCCGGCGCCGATTCCGGCCGTCGCCGTCGCCCGGGCGCTCGGCGGGCCGCCGGAGGCGACGATCATCGGGTCGCGGGGCCGGGTCGGGGCGCCGGCCGCCGCGCTCGCCAACGGCACGCTCGTGCACGCTCTGGACTTCGACGACACCCACGCCGGCGGCCTCGTCCACGCGACGGCCGTGGTGCTGCCGGCCGCGTTCGCCGTCGGTGAGCAGGTCGGCGCGGCCGGCCGGGCCGTTCTCGAGGCCGCCGTCGTCGGCTACGAGACCGTGTGCCGGGTAGCCGCCGCCGCACCGCACGGCTTCCACGCCCGCGGGCTGCACGCCACGATGGTGGCCGGCGTGTTCTCCTCGGCGATCGTTGCGGCCCGGCTGCTCGGCCTCGGCGCCGCGCGGACCGCCGACGCGCTCGGCATTGCCGGCAGCCAGGCCGGTGGGCTCCTCGCATTTCTCCACGGTGGAGCGTCGACGAAGCAGTTGCACCCGGGGTTCGCCGCGCACGCCGGCATCCTCGCCGCCCGGCTGGCCGCGGCCGGGGCCAGCGGCCCGACGAACGTCTTCGACGGCCCGCACGGTGTGTACGACGCGCTCGCCGCCGGCGCGGTCGACCTCACGTCCGTCACCGCCGACCTCGGCACGCGCTGGGAGACCACCCGGATCGGCGTCAAGCCGTACCCGGCGTGCCAGCTCTCGCACGCCGCGATCGACGCGGTCCTGCACGCGGTGCGCCGCGGCGGGGTCGGTCCCGGCGACGTCGCCGCGATCGACGTCGACGTGCACCCCGACTCGGTGCCCACGGTCTGCGACACCCGGCGGGACCTGGCGCGACCGGCGTCGCCGTACGCGGCGAAGTTCTCGCTACCGTGGAGCGTCGCCGCCGCCGTTGTCGACGGTGACCTGACCACCGCGACGTACGACCCGGACTCGCTCGGCCGGCCCGAGGTGGAACGCGTTGCCCGGCTGGTGCGCTGGCACGTCACCCCCACCGGCGGGACGGCGGCCGACGCGCCCGGCGCCGCACGCATCACGCGTGTCGACAGCTCGGCCGTCACCGGCAGCGTGCTGCGCAGCGCGGGCGGCCCGGACAACCCGCTGACCGACGAGCAGCTCGTCGCGAAGTTCCGCGGCAGCGCCGGTGGCGACACCACTGACCTCGTCGACCTGCTGCGTCGCCTCGAAGAGTTGGACACCATCGAACCGCTCATGGCGGCGCTGGCCGCCGCCGGTACAGGCAAGGACGGCCCGTGACACTGCACGCCATCAGACCGCGGTCCTTCCGCTGGTTCCCGTACGACGGCTTCACGTTCTGCCTCGGCCTCGCCGAGGGCGACGCGGCCTGGACCTCCGGCCACACCTCGGCCGCGTTCGACGAGGCCGTCGGCAAGATGACGGTCACCGGGGACATGGCGGCGCAGGCGCGCATCGCGTACGAGAAGGTGCTGACGATCCTGGCGGCCGCCGGGTTCGGGCCGCAGGACGTCACCCGGGTCACCGAAAACGTGACCGTCGCCGGGCTCGCCGAGTACGAGGCGGCCGCGGCGGTCCGGCGGGAGGTCTTCGGCGACCACGAGCCCGTGCTGCGGACGGTCGTCGTCGAGCGGCTCGTGCGGCGTACCGCGCTGCTGGAGGTCGAGCTGCATGCGGTCCGCGGCGGCGGCGAGGTGCTGGCCGCCAGCGAGCCCCGGCGGGCCGGCACCTGGCGGACCTCCACCGTGCGGACCGGCCACGACGGCGCGGTGTACCTGCCGACGATGCTCCCGGTCGACGCCACCGGCGCCGTGGTCCACCCGGGCGACTTCGCCGCGCAGTACGCCTACTGCCTGGACCGGGCGGGGGAGCTGCTCAAGGCGGTCGGGCTGTCCCTCGACGCTGCCGTCACGACCTACGACTACTCGACCCCACAGACCCGCGACGTGTACCGCCGGACGCACCGCGTGCGGCAGGAACGCCTCGGCGGCGCCGGCGTGTACCCGGGCGCGGGCGGTATCCTGATGAGCCGGCTGCACCACCCGGACGCGCTCGTCGCGATCGACGTCACCGCCTCCCGGCACCCTTTGGAACTGGTCAACCCGGGCTGGTCCCGCTACGACACACTCACCTACGCCCCCGGGGTCAGGGCCGGCCGGACGCTGTACATGTCCGGTTTTGCGGCGCTGGACATGCAGACGCAGCAGGCTCTGCACCCCGACGACATCGTGGCGCAGGCCGAGGCGACCTATGGTGCGATCCTGCACCTGCTGCGCTACGCCGGCCTCGGACCGGAGCACCTGCTGGAGACGACCGAGTACTGCGTCGAGTCCGCGCTGCCGGCGTACCGGGGCGTGGCCGGCGTGCGGGAACGGCTGCTCAGCCCGCCCTGGCCGGCGTCGACCGGGGCGATCTGCAAGGCCCTGCTGCGCCCCGAGTTCCTGTTCGAGGTGTTCCCGACGGCGGTGTACCCGGCACGAGCGGTCCGGAGCGAAGCGGAAAAGGCGGCATGAGCGCGGTCCGGAGCGGAGCGAAGGAGACGGCGTGGGCCTGCTGACCGACGAACTGCGCGCACTGCTGGGCACGAGGAAGGTGTACACCGCGCCGGAACCGCTCGGCGCCGCGGCCGGCCGGTACTTCGGCATGGCCGTCGGCGACGACAACCCGCTGTATTCGGACCCCGAGTTCGCCCGCGCGCAGGGCCTGCCGGGCGTGACCGCCCCGCCGACGCTCATCTGCGAGACCAACCAGTACGCGAACCTCCCGATGGACAGCGACGGCTACGCCGGGCACTCATGGCACCTCGACGTCCCCGGCACCCGCCAGGTCCGCGGCGGCAACAGCTACACGTTCCACCGCCGGGTACGCCCCAATGACGTCATCACCGCGACCTGGGAGATCCACGACCTGACCGAGAAGCAGACCCGCACCGGCGCGGACATGCTCGTGGTCTCCTCGCGCGCGACGTACACCAACCAGGACGGCGAGTTGCTCGCCGTCAACGAGGAGACGATCATCCTGGTCAGCCTGGACGGTGCCGCATGACATCGCGGGTGCCGCCGAACGTCGGGGATGCGCTGCCCGCGCTGGAGCGCACCATCACACTCACCGACATGGTCGCCTACGCCGGTGCCACCTGGGACTGGTACCGCCTGCACTTCGACCCCGAGTTCCTGGCCGCCGCGCGGGTCCCGGGCCCGGTCGTGGACGGGCAGGTCTTCGGGGCGCTCTTCGTCGAGCTGCTGCAGGACACGCTCGGCCCGCGCTGCTTCGTGCACGAGCTGTCGTTCACGTTCCGCAACCTGATGTTCGCCGGTGAAACCGTCCGGTGCGAGGGCACCGTGGTCGAGGTCGGTGCCGACCGCGTCCGGGTCGACCTCTCCGCCACGATCCTGGCCAGCGAGTACGGCCCGCAGCGCCCCGCGGCCCGCCCCGCCCACGCGACGGTCCTGCTGGGCACGGCCGACGGGCCGGGCGCGCGATGACCGGCGTCGCGATCGTCGGTGCGGCCGAGTGCGACCTCGGCAGCACCGGGAAGTCCACGCTCACGCTGCAGACCCAGGCCGTCACCCGGGCGCTCGCCGACGCCGGGCTGACCCTCGCCGACGTCGACGGACTGGCCACCACCGGGGTGTCCCGCTTCTCCACCACACAGCTCGCCGAGTATCTCGGGCTGCGGCCCCGCTGGGTCGACTCGACGTTCGTCGGCGGGTCGGCCGCCGAGATGATGGTCGCCCGCGCCACGCAGGCGATCGAAGCCGGCCAGGCGTCCACCGTGGTCATCAGCTTCGCGTCGAACCAGCGCTCCGCGCGCTCGCGCAGCCTCGGCGGGGTCGTCGAAGCGCACACCCCGGAGGCCCAGTTCGAGACGCCGTACGGCCCGCTGTATCCGCTGTCGTACTACGCGATGGCGGCGCAGCAGTACTTCCACCGGTACGGCGGGACGCGGGAGAAGCTGGCCGAGATCGCGATCGCCGCCCGGGAGTGGGCGCTGCTCAACCCGGCCGCGTTCCGCTACGGCGCCGGGCCGCTGACCGTCGACGACGTGCTCGCCGCGCCGATGGTCTCCAGCCCGTTGACCGTCGCTGACTGCTGCCTGGTGACCGACGGTGGCGGGGCGGTCGTGGTCACCGCGCTGGACCGGGCCCGCGACCTGCGGCACCCGCCGGTACGGGTCCTCGGCTACGGCGAGCGGTCGACGAACACGTCGATGACCGCCGTCGAGGACCTGACGGTCACCGGTGCGCGCGAGTCCGGCCGGGAGGCGTTCGCCCGGGCCGGCATCACACCGTCCGAGGTGGACGTCTTGGAGGTGTACGACTCGTTCACCATCACCGCCGCGCTCAGCATCGAAGCGCTGGGCTTCTGCGGACCGGGCGAGGTGCTCGACTTCATCCAGGACGGCCGGATCCGTCCCGGCGGTGAGCTGGCGCTGGACACCTCCGGCGGCGGCCTGTCGTACTGCCATCCCGGTCAGTACGGTGTGCTGCTGCTGGTGGAGGCGGTCCGCCAGCTGCGCGGCGAGGCGGGTGCCCGGCAGGTGCCCGACGCCCGGGTGGCCGTGGCGCACGGCACCGGCGGGATCCTGTCCACGCACGCCACGGTCGTGCTGGGGGTGCAGCGATGAACGTACCGCCGCCCGACGACGTGACGGCCGGCTGGTGGGACGCCACCCGGGAGCACCGCTACACGCTGCAGACCTGCGGGTCATGCGGGCACGTCCAGCACCCGCCCCGAGCGCTGTGTACCGCCTGCCCGTCCATGATGGACCTTGGGTTCGTCGAGGCGTCCGGCGACGGCGTCGTGGACACGTTCACCGTGGTGCACCGGGCACCCGTGCCGGGGGTTGCCGTGCCCTACACGATCGCCCGGATCCGGCTCGCCGAGGGACCAATCGTGCTGTCCACCCTGGATGGTCATGGCTGGCGAATCGGGGACCCGGTCCGCGTCGGCTGGCACGATCTCGACGACGGCCGGGCACTGCCGGTCTTCCACCGCTGACGGAGGCGCACCCATGGACTTCACGCTCACCGAGGAACAGCAGGACTTCCGCGCCCTGCTCCGCACGTTCGTCGACCGCGAGATCATCCCGGTCGCCCGGGAGTGGGAGCACGCCGGGCGGTACCCGACGGAGATCGTGCGGGGGATGGCCGAGATGGGGCTGTTCGGCATCACCGTGCCGGAGGAATACGGCGGCCTCGACCTCGACCCGGTCTCGTTCGCGCTGGTGTTCGAGGAGCTCTCCCGCGGCTGGATGGGCATCGCCGGCATCCTCGGCAGCCACTCCCTGGCCTGCCGAATGATCGCCGTGCACGGTACCGAGGAGCAGAAGCGGGCCTACCTGCCCGACCTCGCCACCGGCGCCCGGCGGACCGGCATCGGCCTCACCGAGCCGGACGCCGGCACCGACCTGCAGGGCATCCGCACCACCGCCCGCCTCGACGGCGACCACTACGTCGTCAACGGCACCAAGATGTGGATCACCAACGCGCGGTACGCCGACCCGCTGCCGGTGCTGGTCAAGACCGACCCGCACGCCACGCCCGCGCACACCGGCATGAGCGTGCTGCTCGTCGACGCGACGCTGGAGGGCTTCCAGGTCCTGCGGGACATCCCGAAGCTCGGCTACAAGGGCACCGAGTCCTGCGAGATCCTCCTCGACAACGTGCGGGTACCAAAAGACCGGTTGCTCGGCGGCGTCGAGGGCATCGGCCTCAAACAGGCGTTGTCCGCCCTGGAGTGGGGCCGGGTCAACATCGCCGCGCGGTCAGTCGGCATCGCGCAGCGCGCCCACGACGAGGCGCTGGCCTACGCCCAGCAACGCAAGGCGTTCGGCAAACACATTGCCGAGTTCCAGGCGATCCAGCTCAAGCTCGCCACCATCGCGATCCAGCTGCAGGCCGCCCGCCTGATGGCGTACTGGGCGGCCGACGCGGTCCGACGCGGTCGCGCCGACGCGCAGACCGGGATGGCCAAGGTGTTCTGCTCGGAGGTCGCCCTCGAAGCCGCGATCGACGCGATGAAGGTGCACGGCGGCTACGGCTACTCCACCGAGTTCGAGGTCGAGCGCCTCTACCGGGACTCGATCCTGATGAGCATCGGCGAGGGCACGAACGACATCCTGCGGACCGTTGTCGCGAAGGCACTCGTACGCGGCGAGGTGACCATCTGATGCTCCCGGCTCATCGCCGACCTCGAGGGCGCGGTTCCGCCGGCGGAGAAGGATCCCGCCCGCGCGGCAGTTGACCGCGCTCCTCGAAGCCGTCGTCGATGTGCAGCGCCCGGTGCTCGGGCGCCTGTCAGGACAGTTTCAGCCGAGGCTCGAGGATCACCTCGAAGAGCCGGTCCCACGGCAGCTCGACACGCGCCGACTCGAAGCGAGCCAGCGTCGCCGTGAACGTCTTCGCGCCTCGATGGCCCAGCACGATGCGGTGCCCGGCGAAGTGGTCGGCGAAGTACCGCTCGGTCAACGGCACCAGCCGCTCACTCACCCAGCCGTCGAAGTAGACCTTCTGCTCGGGGGTGAGCGCGAGCGGGTCCCAGCCCTGCGCCCGTGCGTGCGCGTACGCCTCGACCTGCACGATGTTCTTCCACGGGTCGTCCTTCACGAACCGGTAGAGCAGGTACTCGGCGTGCGCCTGGCCGGGCCCGCGCAGGGCGGGCACGCCGAACCCACTGCCCGACGAGCGGAGGTACGCCCACCGGGCGGTGCCGTGGCCGAGCGCCAGGCCGAGTGCGTTGCCGCCGGTGTTCCACCCCGAGTACGACAGCACTGCCGCGAGGTCCAGGCCGCTCTCCATCCGCGCGACCAGTTCGTGGTCCGCCTTGTTCACGATGAGCGGGTCCACCACGATGACCGGGGTGCCGGCGGCCAGCAGCTTGCCGATCCGCCCGACGAAGGCGTCCAGGTCAGCGGCCCGCTGCCCGGGCGCCGATGAGGGGGTGTTCACGGCGAGCACGATGTCCGCGTCGCCGCTGACGACCCGTCCCCCCACGGTGGCCACGTGCCGGCGGATGTTCTCCGCGAACGGGATGCCCTCCAGTTGAGCGGTCCAGTCCTCGCCGGAGACGCCGGCGTACTCCACCCGATAGGTGGGCGCCGTGCCGGCCGCGATCACCCGCGCGACCAGCAACGCGTCGACCTCGTCGGCGCCGGGGAAGATTTCCACCCGGCTGCTGACGCCGAGTTGAGCGACAAGCGCCTCCAGTTCCACCCGCTCGGCTCGGGCCAGGCCGACCGGCGCGGTGTCGTCCTCGGAGAGCACGAGGTGGCTGATGGTGCCGTCGGCGACCCACTCGACCATCAGCCGGTTGACCTGGTGGTTGCGGGCCCGCGCGGCGAGATAGTCCTCAACGACCTGGTCGGGGATCCGCGCCCGGACGGAGTCGAGCTGGGCCCGCAGCTCCTCCTGCCCGAGGTTCACCACCTGGTCGTAGAGCTTCGCCCAGGTGACCAGCAGGTCGCGGTACTTGTCCAGCTCGGTGCCCGTGCTGGTGATGGCGAGGCGTTGGATGGTGTCGTGCACCTCGATCACCGCCCCCGGCCGGGTCGAGCGCAGGGCTCGGATCGCGGCCAGGTTCTCCAGGGCGGCCGCCAGGGTCGGGGCGGCGGTGCGTGAGGCGATCAGGCCGCCGTAGGCGAGCATGCTGACCGAGATCACGTACCCGTCGACGCCGTCGGTGGTGCCGAGCCAGCGGGCGATCGCGGCCCCGTCGCCAGGGGTGAAGAAGCGGCCCAGCAGTTCCCGCGGCGGCAACTGCACCTCGGCGCCGGCACTCGCCGCGGTCATCTGCGGGGCGTAGGTGTTGACCGGCCGGTCGTCCAACGGGACCAGCGCCACGGTCAACTGCCGTTTGGCAGGCCCCGCGAAGGCGGGCCGGCCGACGGCCACGGTGGTCAGCCCAGCCACGCCGGTGGCCAGGAGGGTACGTCTTCTCATGCTCACTCCCTCTTTCTTGGGGCGCTCGCCGCGCGGGGGGTGGCCGGCACGAGCCTCCGGGTGATCCACAGCGGTGAGGTGACGGCGTTGCCCATCACCACCGCGTGCGCACCCGCCTCGAAGGCCCGGCCGATCTGTTCCGTGCTGCGGTACCGCCCTTCGGCGATCACCGGCACGGGTAGCAGTGCGACGAGTCGCTCCACGAGCCCGAGGTCGGGCCCGTCAGTCGGTGGGCTGGCCGGGGTGTAACCGGACAGTGTGGTGGCGACGGCGTCCGCGCCGGCCTCGACAGCGGCGACGCCCTCGGTCGTGGTGGAGACGTCGGCCAGGACCAGTGCGTCGGTCCGTTCGCGGAGCACGCGGACCGTGTCGGCGAAGGGGCGTCCGTCCGGTCGGGGGCGGTCGGTGGCGTCGATCGCGACGATGTCCGCCCCGGCCAGCGCCACCTCGAGCGCGTGGGCCGCGGTCGGGGTGATGAAGACGTCCTCGGTGCCGTGCTTGTACAGCCCGATCACCGGAACGTCGACGGCGGCGCGTACCGCTCTGACGTCGTCCGGTCCGTTGACCCGGACCGCCACCGCGCCGCCGCGTACCACCGCGGCCGCCACCCGGGCCTGGACGTACGGGTCCCGCATCGGGTCGTCAGGCTCGTCGGGCAGCGGTTGGCAGGACACCACCAGCCCGCCGGCCAACTCGTCGAGCACGTTCACCCGTTGGTCCTTTCGAAATCGGGTCTGTCAATGGCCAGTCGAGCGGCGCCGACCACGACGGCGTCAGCGCCCAGCGTCGCGGGCAGCAGCGGAACGTCGGCCCAGCCCGCGGGCAACTCGGCCGAGTAGGCGGCCGACGCGGCGGGCAGCAGGGCGCCGGCCGCCCCGCCGGCCACCAGGACAGCTTCCGGATCGAGCAGGGCCACCAAACCCGCCAGGGCCGCGCCGAGGACGGATCCGGCCCGCTCCACGACCCCCTGGGCGACCCCGTCCCCGGCCGCGGCGCGGTCCGCCACGGTCCGCCCGGTGACGCGGGTGCCGGTCTCGATGGAGTACGCGGCGGCCAGCCCGCTGCCGGAGGCGATCGCCTCCAGATGCCCGTACCGGCCGCACCCGCAGCGCAGCCGTTCGGCGCCCGGGGCCGGCAGATGCCCGACCTCCCCGGCGGCGCCGCGGGCACCGGCCTCGACGCGGCCGTTCCGGACGACCGCCCCACCCAGCCCGGTGCCGACGGCCACCAGCAGCACCTGAGCGCGGTCCCGTCCGGCGCCGGCCCAGCATTCGCCCAGCGCGGCGGCGCTCACGTCGTTGGTGACCCGCACGGGTCGACCCAGCCGGGCGGCCAGCGCGTCGGCCACCGGGGTGCCGGTCCAGCCGGGCAGGCTATCGGTGGCGTACCGGATGCCGCCGGTTGCGGGGTCGACCGTGCCGGCGGTGCCCACCCCCACCGGCCCGTCGGCCGCGCCGAGCAGGTCGGTGGCCAGCCGGGCGGCGGCGTCCAGCACGGCCCCGGGCCCGGACCGAGCAGGCGTGGGCACCTCGCGGCGCTCCAGCACCTGCCCGCCCCGGTCGACCAGCGCGGCCGCCGTCTTGGTGCCGCCGATGTCGATGCCGACCACCGGTGTCCTCACCCCTTGAGGCCGGTGTGCGCGAGGCCCTCGACGAACTGCTTCTGCGCGATGACGAAGACCACCAGGACGGGCAGCGCGGTCATTGACGCCGCAGCCATCTGGACGTCCCACATGGGACCGCCGTAGGCGTCGACGAACTGGGTGAGCGCCTGGGGGAGGGTGAACTTCTCCGGAGAGGAGAGGAACACGATCGGTTCCAGGTAGAGGTTCCAGCTGTGCAGGAAGGTGAAGATGGCCACCGCGCCCAGCGCCGGCCGCGACAGCGGCAGGGCGATCCGCCAGAAGGTGGCGAAGCGGCCCAGCCCGTCGACCCGGGCCGCCTCCTCCAGCTCACCGGGGAGGCTGATGAAGAACTGCCGCATGATGAACGTCGCCAGGACGCTCGGCGCGCCGAAGATCGGCACCAGGATCAGCGGCCAGTGGGTGTCGACCAGGCCGAGTTTGAAGAACATCTGGAACAGCGGCACGATCGTCACCTCGCTCGGAATGAGCAGGCCCGCGAGGACGACCAGGAACAACACGTTCTGGCCGCGGAACCGGATGCGCGCGAAGGCGTACCCGGCCAGCGCCGCCACGGCCATGGTGCCAACCGTGACGACCAGCGCGATGTAGAGGCTGTTCAGGTACTGCTGCCCGAACGGCTGCAACTCGAACACCCGCTGGTAGGCGTCGAACCGCGGGTTGGTCGGCAGGAGCTGCGGCGGGAAGGCGAAGATGTCCGCCACCGGCTTCAACGACGAGGTGACCATCCACCAGGTCGGGAAGACGAACGGGATCGCCAGGACCAGCAGCACACCGTAGAGCACCAGCTTGGTTCGCCGGGACAGGTCACGATTCATGGAAGACCCACCTCTTGCGCATCTGCCACTGCAGCACAGTGAGGGCGAGCACGATGGCGAACAGCACGATCGACAGCGTGGCGCCGTAGCCGAAGTGATGGAACTGGAAGGCCTGCTGGTACAAGTAGTAGACGAGCACCGTCGTCGATGTGCCGGGTCCGCCCTGGGTGAGCACCGCGATCTGCGCGAAGACCTGCAGCGACCCGACCACGGTGATGATCGAGGTCAGCAGGATCGTCGGGCTGATCAGCGGTACGGTGATCCGCCAGAACTGGCGCATCCGGCTCGCGCCGTCCACCTCCGCGGCCTCGTACAGCTCGGCCGGCACGCCCTGCAGGGCGGCCAGGAACAGCACCATGTTCAGGCCGACGTTCTTGAACACCTGCACGACGATCACGGACACCATCGCGGTGCCCTCGCCGCGCAGCCAGTTCGGCCCGTCCACGCCGACGGTGTCGAGCAGCCCGTTGACCCCGCCGTTGTCCTGAAGCAGGAAGCCCCAGACGATGGTCCAGGCCACCAGCGAGACCACCACGGGGGAGAAGAACAGCGTGCGGAACACGATCGTGCCCCGCAGCCTCTGGTTGAGCAGGACGGCCAGCAGCAAGGCCAGGCCGAGGTTGAACACCACCAGGCCGACCGAGAACAGCCCGGTGGCGCGCAGCACCGCGCCGAGGTTCGGATCATCGGCGAGAGCCTTGTAGTTGTCGGTCCCGACGAAGTCGAAGGTCCCGGCGAGCACGTTCCACTCGTGCAGGCTGTACCAGAGCACGAGGATCAGCGGCAGGATCACGAAGACGATGCTGCCGAGCAGTTGCGGGGCGATGAACAGGTAACCGGCGAGCTGGTCCCGGCGGCGGCTGGTCCAGAACGGCCGGGCCGGGCCCGGGGCGGGCCCGGCAGCAGCCGGGCCCACCCTGGTGTCCGTCTGGGTCATGGTCGTTTGCCTTACTTCGCCAGCAGCGGCTGGATCTTGGTGCAGACGCCGTCGAGTACGGCCTTGACGTCCGCGTTCGGCTGCCACAGCGGGTCGAGGCCGGCGCGGACCTGCTGGCTCAACTCGGCCTGCCCGGAGTGGCTGGGCTTGACCACGCCGTTGGTGATGCCGTCGATGACGACCTTCTGCAGCTGCTCCGGCTTGAGCTTCGGGTTCGTCTTGGCGAGGGTCTCGGCGGTCAGCTGCGACTGGCGGGGCGCCGGGAAGAACTGGGCGAGCTTCGCCGAGTTCGTGGGGTTGGTGAAGAAGGCCACGAAGTCGGCCGCCTGCTTGGCGTGCGGGCTCTTCTTCATCACCCCGAGGCCGGCCTGGCCGACCACCGCGTAGTTCCCCTTCGGCCCGGTCGGCAGCGGCACCAGGTCCCACCCGAAGCCGCCGTCCTTCAGCAGCGAGGCGCGGGAGATCTGGGTGACCGTCATGGCCGAGTCACCGGCGAAGAAGTCGGCGGTCGTGCCCGGGCCGGGCAGCGCCTTCTGGGTGAAGGTGGCCTTGTGCAGGGTGGTCATCGCGTCGACCATCTCGGGGCTGTTGAAGCCGCAGGTCTTGCCGTCCTCGCTCCAGGCCTGGGCTCCCCACCCGGTCCAGAAGGTGGACAGGTTGTCCCAGCCCTTGTAGTCGAAGTCCCGAATGACCATGCCGGCCTTGCCGGAGTTCGCCGCCGTCGCCGCGGCGGTGGCCAGGGCGTTGTCCCAGGTCCACTGACCGGCCGCGATCAGCTCGGCCGGGGTCTTCTGCCCGGCCTTCTTGAGCATGTCGGTGTTGACGAAGACCCCGAACGGCGAGGTGGAGAAGGGGTACGCGTACAGCTTCCCGTCGTTCTGCCAGAGCTTGAGGGTGGCGGGAGAGATGTCCTCGTACTGGTAACCCTCGGCCTTCTTGAGCGTGTCGTCGAGGGGCAGCAGCGCTCCCGAGGCGACGAAGTCGGGGGCGGAGTTCTCGAACACCCACGCGAGGTCGGGCGCGTTCCCGCCCGCGATCTGGGTGGTCAGGGTCGTGGTGTAGGTGTCGAACGGCAGCGGGTCGAACTTGATCTCGGCCACGTCCGGGTGGCTCTTGCGGTACTCGTCGGCGATCTCGTTGAACAGCTTGAGGTGCGCCTCGTTGGCCGACCAGACGGTCATCCGCAGCTTCGCCGGGCCGCTGTCGCCGGCATCGTCGCCGCCGCCGCAAGCGGTCAGGGCGAGCGCGCCGGCCAAAGCCACAGCGACGCCGCGCATTGCCTTTCCTGCTCTCACAATCTTCTCCTCACCGGGGGTGTGTGTTTAGTAGCCCGCGATCCGCGGCCAGCGCTGTTCCACGCCGGCCGCGGTAAGGCGGTCCTGGAAATCGGCCAGCAGACGGGGGGTGTTGCGGACCGCACGCGGGGACTCGCCCCGCGCCAGACAGAAGTCGGCGAGCAGACCGGCGACCTCGCCGACGTTCCACTCGACCGGGTGCAGCCGGTAGCTGCCGTTGGTGACGTGGGTGGTGCCGATGTTCTTGCCAGCCGGCAGCAGGTTCTCCATCCGCCGCGGAATCAGCGCGCCGAGCGGGATCTCGAACGGGCACGAGCCGACGTCGATGTAGTTGTCGCCACCGGTCGACGGGTGCAGATCGATCCGGTACATGCCCACGCCCACCGCGTCCGGGTAGCTGACCGCGCCGTGGTCGCCCCGGACCGCCAGGGACAGGTCCTGCTCGGCCACGGTGTACTCGGCCTGAATCCGGCGGGACTCGCGGATGTACGGGGCCTGGGCCAGGCCGTCCGAGCTGCCGGTCACGTCGCCGCGCAGCCGCAGTCCCGGGAAGCCGGTGCCGCCGTCCGGCCGGGGCGCCTCCGTCTGCAGCCAGTAGAGCACCGAGTACGACAGCTCGCGGGCCTTGGACAGGTGCCACGACGCGTTCGGCACGTCGATGACCGGACCCTCGAAGTAGTCGATCATCGGCCAGTTGACCAGGGTGATGTCGCTGCCGTACGCGCCGTCGGTGAAGTTGCGCCGAGCAGCGATCCGCCGGAACGTCCAGAGGTTGCCGTCACCGGGGTTGACGCGTTGATCGGCGTTGACGCTCAGCGGGTCGTCGTCCGGGTTGGGGGTGAAGCTGCGCTCGACGATCTCCAGCGTGCGGGGGTGTGGCGACTTCCAGGACAGCAGCCGGTCACCCCAGAAGTCGGGCTTGTAGTCGCGCCAGAAGTCGTACCCCGCGGGGCGGTCGATGGTGTGGTCGCCGTCGACGTGGTCGAGGGCGAAGCAGACGGACACCGCCTGCATGTTCATCGGCTGGGCCTCGGTCGGGGCGCTCGGCTCACCGGTCATCGCCTGCGACTCGAACCCGGTGACGTACTCGGTGCCCGTCAGCGGCAGCAACTCGCCGGTCTCGGTGGCGTCCAGGACGTACGGCGCGACCACGTCGATCCGCTCGTCCCGGTCGCGGTGCGCCAGCGTCACGCCGGTCACCCGGTCCCCGTCGGTCTCCGCGGCGACCGGCCGGTACGGCTGCAGCACCCGCAGCCGGCCCGAACCGAGGTACGGGGCGAGCATCTGTTCGAGGACGGCGACGGCCACCCGCGGCTCGTGGCAGAGCCGGCTCACCCAACCCGCACCGGGGTTGAGGTCGGTCCAGGCCCGGGACCGTTCGGTCAACGGGTAGTGGCGACGGTAGTAGTCGCGGATGCCGTTGCGCAGCGCCCGGTAGCTGGCGGTGGCGCCGAACTGCTCGATCCAGGAGTGTTCGTCCGGCGGGACGGCCTGGCTGGTGAGTTGCCCGCCGAGCCAGTCGAACTCCTCGGTCAGGATGACGGATCGGCCGGACCGGGCCGCGGCGAGCGCCGCGGCGACGCCGCCCAGTCCGCCCCCGACGACGAGGACGTCCGTACGCATGGTTACCACTTGCTTCCTTCCAGTTGCGCGGCTGACCGCTCAGCGTCGGTCGACCGCCCGATCAGGGGTGCCGAGGGTGATGCCCTCGACGAGTTCGCAGGCGAGAAGTCGTTGTTGGAGGCCGGCTGCGCTGCCGTCGATGACGCCGGTCAACACCTCGACCGACTGTCGGCCCATCTCCTCGCGGGGGATGCGGAACCCGGTGAACGCGATGTCGGTGGGGACCGGGGACGTCGGGTCGCCGAGGGTCACGATCGACAGGTCGCCGGGCACGGTCAGGCCGCGCCGACGGGCGGCCGACTCCAGCGCGACCGCCGTGGCGAAGTCCTCCACGAAGACGGCGGTGGTTCCGTCGGCCAGCAGGGTGTCGACGGTCGTGTCGGCCTCCCCGGCCTGCGCTGACATCTGCCCGGCGCTCTCCGCGGTCGTCGCGGTGGCGCGGAAGCCACGGAGCCGGTCTTCGGAGGATTCCGCGGTGGTGCCCATGCTCACGTACGTCAGGCGGCGGTGACCGCGCCGCAGCGCCCCCTCGACGAGCTGGGCCACCGCCGAGGCGTAGTCGGCGCCGACGTAGGGGACCGGCCCGCCGGCGTCGTCGCGGCGCCCGACGGCGACGTACGGATATCCGTCACGGTTGAGCCGGTGCAGCTCCGCGCCGTCGATCTCGCGCCCGAGCAGGAGGCACCCGTCGGCCAGACGCAGCCGGTTGTCCTGGTGGAAGATGCGTCGCCGGCCGTCCACCACCGGTGCGCTGGTGAGCAGCAGCAGGTCGCAGCCGACCCGCTCGGCGTACTCCTCGATACCCAGCAGGAACGGGTGGAAGAAGTCCCGACTGCCGCTGGGGAAGGCGGGCTCGTACGTGAAGACGCCGATGATCCGGTTGAACCGCGAGGCGAGGCGGCGGGCCACGGGGTCGGCGGCGTACCCGGTCTCGGCGATGACCCGCAACACCCGGTCCCGGGTCTCCGCGGCGATGCGGACCTCGGCGTCGGTCCGATTGTTGAGCACCAGCGACACCGTCGCCTGACTGACACCGGCCATCCGCGCGATGTCACGCTGGGTGACGCGTCGGGGGGGAGCGGTCACGTCGGGTCCTTCCGGTGCGGCTAATGCGTATTAGCGCTCGGTGTTGGGGAGGAGCCTGGCGGGTGGACCGGCGTGTGTCAAGAGGTGGCCGCAAGATTTCGGCGCGGTAAACCCGCTGGAGTAATGCGCATTAGCGGTCGGGTTCCCCAGCGGGTTGGCGTGTGGCCCGGGTGGATCGGTGGGCCGCCGAACCGCCTCTTGACAGAAACGCCGCCGAGCGCGCAACATTCGAGAAACATAGATGCTAATACGTATTAGCTCGGCGGTGCCAGGGGACGTCCGCCGATCGATGTCCCCTGTGTACTAACTGAGCGTCACCCTTCGCCGCTTACGCCGCCGATCCGACCGACCGAAGAGGAAGCCGCATGACGAGACCATCCGCCCCGTCGTCCCGACGCGCTGTCCTGGCGGCCGCCAGTGCAGGCCTGCTCGTCGCCGCCGTGGCCGGCGCCCAGCCAGCAGCCGCCGAACCCCAGCTCGACTTCCCCCAGTTCACCTACCAGGGCACCGCGTTCGACAAGGGCACCCTCGCCTACAACCCGACGAACGAGTTCATCTTCCCGAGCGTCATCCGGGCCGCCGACTACTTCCCCAACCCGCTCGGCACCTACTACCTGTACTACGCGCCGCACGAGCGTCCCGGCGGGATCGCCCTCGCGTACTCCGACTCGATCAACGGTCCGTGGACCGAGTACGTCGCCAACCCCCTGATCAGCAACACCTGGCTGCCGTACTACGCGACGGTCAGCCACATCTCCTCGCCGCACGCGGTGTGGATCGAGGGCGAGGGCAAGCTCTTCCTCTACTTCCACGGCGAGAACTCCATCACCCGGTACGCGACCTCCGACGACGGCATCCACTTCAGCTACGGCGGGACGGCGATCAGCCGGAACGACACGACCGGTGGCGAGACCTCTTACGCCCGAGTGTTCGAGCAGTCCGTGCCCCGCCTGGGCACCCGGTACCTGATGGTCTTCATGGACAACCCGACCGCGGCACTGCCCGGACCGACCGGGCCCGTGTCGCGGCGGATCCGCTGGGCGGTCTCCAACGACGCGCGGACCTGGGCCATGCAGCCCGAACCGATCGTGACCCCGCAGGGCATCGAAGGCCCGAACGCCTCGGGACCGTTCTTCCTGCGCTGGAACGACCGCAACCTGGTGATCTACCACGCCGCCGACGGCAACATGCACGCGGTGGACGTCGGGCAGGACTTCGACCAGGAGATCCACCTCGGCATCGTGCACGACTCGATGTCCGCCGCGCCCGACCTCGGCCGCTCGGCCGCCCCGACGTTCTACTTCGATGGGCGTACCGCGCACATGTACTACGAAGCCGGCGGCCGGCTCACCGCGACCATCGGACACGCCACCGCCACCCTGGCAAACCCGTTGCCGGTACGGCAGCTCGATTGTGCGGCGGACCGACCGGTCCTGTGGCCGCCGAACCACGAGCTGGTCGACGTCAACGTCACCGTGGACCTGCACGACGGCGTGCTCGGCCCGAACGCGTTCACCCTGACCGGCGTGACCGGGGGTGACACCGCGGACGCCAGTGGCTTCGCCATCGGCACGCCGGACACGAGTGGCAAGCTGCGGGCCGAACGAGCCGGGAACGGTGGGGACCGGGTGTACCACCTCACGTATGCCGGCCACGACGAGATCGGACGGCCGCTTGGCTGCACCGTCACCGTCACCGTCCCACACGACCAAGGCAGCAACTAGTCACGTCGGAACCGGCCGGCACCAGTGGGTGTCGGCCGGTTCCGCAAGGCGTGACGTCGACTACCCGATCTGAGTCCCGGGTGCCGACACCGGCGGCGGCTGCACCTCGTCGAGCGGCACGGCGGGGTCGGCCAGTCGGTCGAGGTCGACCGGCTGGGCTGCCGCGACGAGCCGCCGAATCGACGGGACGACGTCCCATACGTTGACGTTCATGCCGGCGAGCACCCGCCCGCCAGCGGTCCAGAAGGCGATGAACTCGCGCTTGGCGACGTCGCCCCGGACGACGACCCGGTCGAACGCCTCGGGCGGGGCGTGTCCGACGTACTCCATTCCCAGGTCGTACTGGTCGGTGTAGAAGTAGGGCAGGTCGTCGTAGCTGACGGGCTGTCCCAGCATGGCGCGGGCCGCCGCGGCACCGCCGTGGAGTGCGTTGGCCCAGTGCTCGACGCGCAGGCGCCGGCGCAGCACGGGATGGTAGGCGTTGGCGACGTCACCGGCGGCGTAGATCTCCGGGTCGGCGGTGCGCAGGGACGCGTCGACGACGATTCCGTTCTCGACGGTGAGGCCCGCCGTTGTCGCCAGCTCAGTGTTCGGCCGTACGCCCACGGCGACCACCACGGCGTCGGCGGGCACCTCGGTTCCGTCGGCCAGCAGGACCGAGGAGACTCGACCGGTGCCGCGGATCTCGCGGACCTCGGCGTCGAAGTGGAAGGTGACGCCGTGGTCCCGGTGCAGGTTGGCGAACACCCGGGCGATCTCGTCGCCAAGCACTCGGCGCAACGGCAGCGCGGCCGTTTCGACGATGTCGACGGTGGCGCCACGCTGCCGGGCGGCGGCGGCGACCTCCAGGCCGATCCACCCCGCTCCGACGATCACGATGTGCGCGCCGTCGACCAGCGCCGCGGCGATTCGACGGCTGTCGGCGAGGGTGCGCAGCCGCAACACCCCGTCCAGGTGGACGCCGGGTGCCGCGAGGTCGCGGGGTCTGGCGCCGGTGGCCAGCAGCAGCTTGTCGTAGCGGATCTGCTGGCCGTCGGCGAACTGGACCATTCCGTCGGAGCGGTCGACGGCGACGGCGCGGGCGGCGGTGCGCAGGTCGACGTCGTGCTCTGCGTACCACCCGGCGTCGTGCACGTACACGCTGTCGGCTTCGGCGCCACCGGTCAGTAGACCCTTGGACAGTGGGGGCCGCTCGTACGGTCGCTCTGGCTCGTCGCCGATCACGACGATCCCGCCGTCGAAGCCCTCCTCCCGCAGCGTCTGCGCGGCCCGCGCGCCGGCGAGCCCGGCTCCCACGATCACGAACATGCCGGTCTTCGACATCGGTCCAGCTCCTTTCGAGGTGCGTCGATCAGCGGGGGCCGACCCCGGTCAGGGTGAAGAACTCGGCGCGCGAGCGGTGGTCGTCGCGCAGGGTGCCGAGCAGGGTGGAGGTGATGGTGCTGCTGCCCACGGCCCGGACGCCGCGCAGCGTCATGCACAGGTGTTCGGCTTCGATGACCACGCCGACCCCGCGCGGGCGCAGTTGGCTGGTCAGCCAGTCGGCGATCTGTTTGGTCAAGCGTTCCTGGAGCTGCGGGCCGTGGGCGAACAGTTCGACCACCCGGGCCAGTTTGGACAGTCCCAGGATGCGTTCGCCGGGCAGGTAACCGACGTGCGCGACGCCGACGAACGGCAGCAGGTGATGTTCGCAGACCGACCGGATCGGGATGGCCCGGGCCAGCACCAGCTCGTCGTAGCCTTCGTCGTTGTCGAAGGTGGTCAGCTGGAACTCGCGCGGGGTGAGCAGCTCGGCGTAGGCGCGGGCCATCCGGCCCGGGGTGTCGGCGAGCCCGTCGGCGGAGAGGTCGACGCCGAGCGCGGCCAGGAACTCCGCCGCCGCCCGTTCGGCGGCGGCCGGGTCGCGGCGGGGACGCTGGTGCTGCACCCGGAGGGCGGTGGCACTCACCTCAGCGACCTCCCACGCCGACGGCCGCGAGCCAGGTGACGAGTGCGGCGATATCCATCAGGAGTTCTCCCTGTCTGTGCTGTTGTAGCCCTGCGCCTGGTTGGTCTCGTCGGCGACGCGCACGCCGTACCGGTAGGCCAGTTCGCCGCCGACGAGCCGCACGAGAACCCCCAGAGGATTTTCACCAACGCCCATTGGTGTTATCGATCATGCTGCCCCAGCGCGGCAGGAATTTCAATAGCCTTCGCTGGTGATAATCTCGGGGCTGTGAGCACGGGGGAGCGCTGGAGCGCGATGGCAGCGCTCGTCGACCGGTCCCGACGGGCGCTGTACGACTACGTGTGCCGGGCCGATCACCCCGTCACCCGCGAGGAGGCGGCCGAAGCGCACGGCATGTCCCGCAACCTCGCCGCGTTCCACCTCGACAAGCTCGTCGAGTCCGGCCTACTGCGGGCCCACTACCAGACGCCGGCCGACCAGCCCCGGGGCCGCGGCCGGACGCCGAAGGTCTACGAGGCCGCCGGCGACGGCGTGGCGATCACCGTTCCCGAGCGACGCTACGAGCTCATCGCCGAGATCCTCGCCGACGCGGTCGCCGACGACCCGCACGACGCCCCCGAGGCGGCGCGGCGGCATGCCCGGCAACGCGGCCGGGACATCGGCGCACGAGTACGCGACGCCGGCGAGGACCTCATCCCCGTGCTCGCCGGACTCGGCTTCGAGCCCGAGACGCTCAGCGACCACGTGCTGCTGCGCAACTGCCCGTTCCACGCCCTCGCCACCCGGCAGACCGCCCTGGTGTGCGGGCTCAACCACGCGTTCCTCGCCGGCATGATCGACGGTGCGGGACGTACCGACCTGCTGCCCCGGCTCGCGCCGCGTCCCGGGGCCTGCTGCGTCCGGTTGGACGGCCTACCGGAGCACTAGCTGCCCCTCGGAGAGGCACCGGTAACGGTGAGATGCGAACCTCGACCGACCGGCAGTCGGAGCTGCTGTCGATGGGCACGTCGTTGGTGCCGCTCTTGTCAAAAAAAAGCGCGTGCCGGCGCAGCCGGCCACCCGGCGGGTTCCGGGTCTGGCACGGTCTGCCCCACCTAGCGTTGACTTACTCTGCGTTAGTCGTGCGAGTGTGCTGGCGTTGCGATATTTCAGGGCGTCCCATATCTCTCCGCGGCAGGGTGCGTCCGAGCTGTATTGCGAAGATGGCGCCTATCAAGGGTAGGAACGCCGCTCCCCAACCACCCTCCAGGACAAAAGCCGCGATCGTTAAGCCGTTGAAAAGCAACGCTAAGAGGAGGTAGAGCGCGAGGCGCATCTCTTGGAGAGACATGCGTCGAGTATTGCCGATGGGCACCTTCCAAACCTGGCCCTCCGGGGCTGCGATGATGTTGCGGTGGGTCAGTTGACGGGATGGGACTGCATGGCCCAGGGCGCGCAGGTCCAGTTCATGCTTGGACAAGACGACGATCCGGCGATGGCCGACAACATCGATGCCCACGTCTACCTCGCTGACGGCATCCATCGCTACGCCACCTTCATGACACCGGATGCGATCGGTCGCGTCCTGAGAAGGTGGGCTGAAACTGGCGGGGCTGGCGGCGGCCGGTACTTCTGGTGCTCGGACCTCGTCATCATTCCAAGACCCGGCATCGCGGCGATGGCGGAAGCCCCAGAAGAGATGATCCGATCCGGGGATGGAGCCGTGGCTCTGGGCAAGGTGGAGGGCGATTTCGTCCTGCCTGAGTGACTAGCTGGGTGACAATCGGAGAGCCCCAGACGGGACGCCGGTGGACGGCGGTGGACGAGTCGGCCCAGCGAAGTCGGCAGTCGACGCGGGTTGGGTCGTCATGATGGTTGCCTGGGGTCAAGGGGTCGTCGGTTCGAATTCGGCGTCCCGACAGTCAGCTGCGCCGGCTGCGCATTGGGGCTCAAAGCTGGGAGTCGACTAGCTTCTGGGCCGTGACGACCCTCGGTTGGCTTCGCGCCGTGCTCGATAGGCCTTTCAAAGGACGGCCCAGGCAGACCGCTGCCGCCCCGCCCGCTGCGCCGGAGTGCATGCCGCTGCTTGAGTTGGCCCGGTTGGTCGCTGGGCGGCACCACGACAGGGTCGCTAGTGCATACGTGGAGGTCATTACCTTCGCATCAGCCGACGAGATCGTGGCGATGCTGAAGGTAATGCTCGAAGAGGACTGGATGGGTCTCCCGGTCTGGGCGCGGAACCTTGCGTTCCGGCTGGCGTGCCTTCAACGGCCGGAGGATGTTGAGCTGTTGCGTGTGGCGGCCAGTGACCTCCGCGCCTTTGGCCCGGACTGGGACACCATCGCCGAGGAGCTCTACCACCGGGCAGACAGCCTGGTCGCCGGGCAGGATCTGGCCTGCCCCTGACTCCTTGCGCGGGATCGTGGAGCATTCGGGACGCAGCGCAACGATTGTCGTGAGGAGAGCGTTGAGGGATCGCCGGCGGAGTGCCGCGGCACGAGGACCAGGCGGTTGACCAGCGCCGGGCCCCAGCCGAGCGCGTGGTGATGTGCCGCAGGCGGGTGGGCGCCGCGTGGTCGTCCGGTTGCTCGGCGACCATGCAACACCTACGTCTGGATCAGCGCCCACCTGGCTGCGGCGGTCCTTTATGCGTCGGAGCGAGCCATGTGTCGGGCGGCGCGCATCCCGAACACCACGGCGGGCCCGATCGTGGATCCCGGGCCGGGATAGGTGTTGCCCATCACCGAGGCGGAGTTGTTGCCCGCGGCGTACAGGCCGTCGATCACCGTGCCGTCCTCGCGCAGCGCGCGGCCGTCGGCGTCGGTAAGCACTCCGCCCTTGGTGCCGAGGTCACCGATGACGACCTTGAAGGCGGTGAACGGACCCTTCTCGAGCGGGCCGAGGCAGGCGTTGGGGTGCACGGTCGGGTCGCCGTAGTAGCGGTCGTACGCCGAGTTTCCGCGACCGAAGTCCCCGTCGACGCCCGAGCGGGCGAAGCCGTTGAACCGATCGACGGTGGCTTGCAGCCGCGTCGGGTCGATGCCGATCCGGCCCGCCAGTTCGGCGAGGGTGCTGCCCTTGGCCATGATCCCGGCCTCGCGCATCGCCTTGTTGTTCTTCGGGTCCAGCGCGAAGGTGCGCAGGTAGCGGCGCGCGTGGCGGACGTCGGCGATCATCCAGTACGCGCCGTCCTTGTCGTGTTCGAGCATGTGGTGGCCCAGGTCGACGTAGGACTCCGACTCGTTGGCGAATCGGTCGCCCCGGGCGTCCACGATGATCGAGTACGGCAGCGAGCGCTCGCCGACGATGAAGGACGGATCGTGGCCGGGGGTGGCGGCGACGGAGGCACCCCACCAGGCGTCGTCCATCAGCTCGACCGCGGCGCCGGCCTGCTGCGCCAGTTCGGTGGGGCGGCCCAGGTTGGCCGGGTTGCCGGACGGGGAGCCGTCGATGCCGTGGTACTTGCGCCGCCACTCGGTGTTGTGGTCGAACCCGCCGCCGGCCAGCATGACGCCCCGGATGGCGCGCACCGTCACCGGCTGTCCATCGCGGGTGGTGCGCACGCCGGTGACCTGGCCGTCGCTGATCAGCAGTTCCTCCAGTGGGGCGTCGAGCCACAGCGGCACCTGGTGCTTGAGCACCACCGCGTGCAGGAACGCGCTGGACAGTCCGGCGCCGATGCCGACCAGCCGCTGGCCGCGGACGACGCCGCCGAGCGCACGGAACACGAACTGGGCGCCGCGGATGAACCCGGCGGGAGTGGACCAGGCGCGGCCGAGCAGCCACACGTCGTCGGTCTTGATCGGCATCCCGGCAGGCGCGCTGATGGTCTTCCACCATCCGCCGATGACCTTCGAGTTGAGCGGCTTCACCTCGATCGCGCGGCCGATCTTCCCGCCGGGCAGCTCCGGGTAGTAGTCGGGGTAGTCGGTGGAGCGGGCGAAGGTCATGCCGTACTTCTCCGCGGTGAGGACGAAGTCCTCGATGCCGTCGACGAAGGCCTCCTTGCGCTCGCGGGAGGTGGAGCGCCCGGTGTCACCGACCGTGGCCTCGAGGTAGGTGAGCGCCTCCTCGCGGGAGTCGCCGATGCCGGCGCGCCGCATCAGTGGGTTGTTCGGCAACCACATTCCGCCGCCGGACATCGCTGTGCTTCCGCCCCACTTGTCGCTTGACTCGATCATCAGGACGCTCAGCCCCGCGTCGATCGCGCCCAGCGCGGTGGCGAATCCGGCCCCGCCGCTGCCGACGACAACGACATCGTAGGAGTGGTCGAACGTGCCGGCGGACTGCGCGGTGGTGTCGGTCATGGCTGGTCCTTCCCGAGGCATGCAACCAACCGGACAATCCTGTCCGGTTGTTATAGTGCAGCATGCCCTCCACCAGCGGTCGCGTCAATCGTGGTCCGGCTGCGGCCTCGCAAAATCGGCTGGCCATCCTCCGCTCGGCGCGCGAGTTGTTCACCGCGCGCGGCTATCACGTGCCGCTCAGCGCGATCGCCAAGGACGCCGAGGTCGGGCAGGGTGTGCTGTACCGGCACTTCCCGACCCGGCTCGATCTGGCGTTCGCGGTGTTCGAGGAGAACTTTGCGCAGCTGGAGGCGATCGCCGCCGAGCCGGACGCGGGCGCGTTCGGCCGGCTCTGGGACCGCTTGATCCAGGTGACCGTGGAGTCCGCCGCGTTCGTGGAGATGGCGGTGGACGCCCGGCGCACCATGCCGGAGTACACCGGCGGCACACGTCTGCAGTCCCTGATTCAAGACACCCTCCCGCGCGCGCAGGCGGCCGGGCTGGTCGACCACCGCGCCACCGTGGACGACATACTGCTCGCGCATCGGATGATCTACGGCGTCATCGTCACGGCTGTGGATCCGGCCGAAGTCGGGCAGGCCGTGGACCGGGCCTCGTATCTGCTCCGTCGACAGAGCAGGTAAAGGTCTGCTTGACGTGGCGGGCCGGGCGGCGGCCTGCTCGCCTGGGGGCCGGGTTGGTCTTGGGTTACTCGTCGTTGAGCACGCTGGTGTTCTGGCATGCGGTGAGACGCCATTGCCCCTCTTCCTTCGCCATGACGAACATCGGAGTGCCGACTTCCTGACCGTCGGGCGTCTGATACACCTGCCGGACCTTGACAGCGACGACGTCGGGGCGAATGAACAGCACGTGTTCGATGTCGAATGTCACGCTGGTGTCTCGCATCCCGCCGGGAAGCACCTGACGGGTGAATACGGAGATCGCTTCGCGGCCGAACAGCCGCCTGCCGTGGCCGGTTGTCCAGATCGCGTCGGCCCGGAACAGGTCGATGAACTCGTCAGGGAGCCCGTTGTTCTGGGAGTGTTCGACGGCGGCTACCACCTGCTTGATCGCTTCAATGTCGGCTTCGCGTGTCGGTTCGTTGATCTGTGCTGCGGTCATGTCCGTACGCTAAGACATCAAGCTGGGTCGAGGTCTACGGCTTCAGCGTGTGAGCCGGTCCACCGTGTCGCCGTCGACGGTCCGGGCCGGTAGGGCGGCGCAGCGATCCGGCGGCGCCGGTCCGGCCGCAACCGTCACTGCATCATGGTCAGGAGCTTTTCCACCGTGTTCCAGTTGCGCACAGTGGCCGGCGGACCATCCTTGATCTTGCCCAGGGCGTTCATCAACGGGCTGTCCCGCAGCCCGCCCGGGCACCAGATGTACATCTCGGTGCCGTCGACGGCATATCGGTCCGCGCCGAGTTCCGCGCCGGCCAGCGCGTCCTCGATCGGCCTATTGATCGGCTGCGCCAGGAACGACACGACGTACTTCGAGCCGTCGTCAGCCACGGCCGCGAGCGGGTTCTTCGCCACGACCCGGGCCAGCTCGTCGCGGCTGCGGAGGATCACCCCCACCGGAATTCCGAACCCCTTCTCGATTGCCTGCTCGAGCGCGGGTCCCAGCTCGGCCGGCGGCCGGTCGGCGTCCAGCACGACGTTGCCGCTCTGCAGCAGCGTGGCGACGTTGTCGTACCCCTCCTCGGTGAGCTGGATCCGCAGGTCGGCCATGGCGACCCGCCGAGCCTTGCCGAGGTTGATGCCGCGGAGAAGCACCGCGTAGCGGGCCACGTCACCCCATTCGCGCGACCGGTCCGGCCCGAGCTCTCCGGCTTCCCGGCCCAAATTGCCCGACCCCATGAGGTGTGTCAAGCAACCGTCCCGGCCACTCGGCGGTGGATCGCATGAGCCTGGACCTGGCGCGCTGGCGCAGTCGACCAGGACCTCGATGCCGAATCGATCTCTGGCAAGTGGTCGGTACGTGGAACACTGACCCGATGTCATCGAGCGTTCCGCGCACCGTCAAGGCGATCGACACGGCTGAACTGATGCGCTTGGACGACGAGGCGCGCGATCACGGATTCAACCGCCACCACGGAGCCGGATGGCTTGCCGCGAACGCGGATCTGTCCACCGTTCACTATCTACGGCCGGCGATGGTGCACGTCGCCGGTCGGCGGCCAGAGTTCTCACCCCACTGGCGTTGCATGCTGCTCCTGCGGGTCCGCGACGGTCAGGAGGTCTTTTCGCTGTTGGATGTCTGGCCCGCGTCGTTCGATCAGCTGCCGGAGTCCCTGGACGCGACGACCAAGTCAGCGATCTCCTACCGGTTGCAGTTCGGAGGTCTGCTCACACAGGCGCAATGGATCGGCTCGGGCGCCCCTGCGTGACCTGGCGGGGTGGCAGTGGTGCGACCGGGCGAACTGCCGTGAACTGGACGTGCTCATACCGGGTGGCGGAGAGCAGCAGCAGCCACTCGTCGCAGCCCTGCCATGGGTATAGGTCGGCGGCTCCGCCGCGTACGGTGCGGGGCCCGTCGCCGGCCCGTGCACGCGCGTCTGCAGGCGCGCCCGCGAACCCGGGGATCCACACATCGGCGCAGAGCTCGTTCGCCGACCCCATCGCCGCCAGCCCGAACGCGTTCTCGCCGGCAGCGGTCCGCGTCTCGTCGCCGAAGTCGTCGAGCAGCTGGTCCTCGCCGGGTTTCCCGTCACCGCGGAAGGTCAGCGTGGTGGTGCCGGCCCGGGCCGCGTATTCCCACTGCGCCTCGCTGGGCACCTGGAACGGCAACAGCTTGAGCAGGTCCTCCAGGTCGTCTTCGAGCCGGGCCGTGCCGGTGTCCGCCTCGGCGTAGTCGTCTTCGTACTCGGGCAGCCAGTGCCGGACCTGCGCCACCGTCAGCGGATGCCGGGCGATCAGGAACGGCTCGACCCGCACCTCGCGTACCGGCTGTGCGTCCTCGGCGCCGGCGAGGAACGGCTCGACGGTGTCCTCGACACCGCCGCTGCGCTCGATGGCGCGTACCGCGTCCAACTCCGCGTCGGACAAACCCATCCGGAACGAGCCGCCCGGAACGTTCCGGAACACCACGCCCGACGGGATGTGCCGCCAAGCCGGGCGCCCGGCCACGATCTCCTCGATCCACATCGAGCCGAACGCTAGCAGCCCGGTCGCCGGTCGGCCTTTCCTGACGGCCCCGCAGCTTGCGAACGGGCCCGTCGGCCGGCCTCTCAGCTGTTGCTGAACGCCGGGGGCCTAGGTCCGCCGGGTGTCCTTGACGAACACGATCCCGTCGGTGTTGCCCAGGTGAGCCGGGTCCAGCGGGGAGTAGCCGTACCAGGGGGACACACGGGGGGCGGGCGTGGCGTTGGCGAGGGCGGCGGCCAGCCGGCGGGTGTCGACCAGGCAACGCTGCTGAGGGAGCGCGTACAGCAGTCCCTCGACGGTGTCCAGGGGCGGGGCGTCCACCCCCTGGTGGCGGATCGTGCCGAGGGCCGTGGCCAGGAAGGCGTACCCCTCGCCCTGGTGGGCGCTGACGATCGCGCCGGCGCTCCACCATTCCAGCGGCAGGTCGCCCATCCGCATCGTGCTCTTGTCCCGCTGAAGGTGGCCGTTGTGGGCGTACACCAGGGTCGGGTGCCGTTCGGCGAGGGCGAGCAGGTTGGCGGCCATCATCGAAGCCCGCGAGCCCAGCAGCCTCGCCATCCGGCCCGGTGACGTGTCGGCCATCCAGAAGTGGTAGCGCAGCAGCCCGGTGGCGGTACGCCCGCACAGGCGTGCCCTGTCCCAGTCGTCCCAAGTGGACGCCGCGATCAGATGCGGCGTCTGCGCGTCGAGCAGGGCCACCAGGTCATCGGCGAGCAGACGCAACTGGTTGGCCTCGGGCGTCTGCCCCACGGACTGGGACGGATCCATCATCGCGGCCGGATTGGTCCACCGGTCGTCGGCGCCGAGCAGGCGGTCGAGCGTTTCCCCGGTGCGGGGAAGCAGGTCGGCGTCGACCCAGGCGGTGAGGTAGGCGTGGAGTGCGGTGAGTGCCTGCCGAGGGCTCGCGGCGCCGGTGATCTCCAGCGGGCCGTCGAAACCGGCGAAGCGGAGCTGCTGTGACGCGGGCCGGCGGTCGTTGTACGCGCGCATCCAACGCACCAGCTCGCGGTTGGCCGCGGGCGCGCCGAACCCGTGGCTGAAGCCGCGCTTCATGACCTCGTCGAGGGTGCCGGTGCCCGAGGTGACGTAGTCGTCCACGATCAGGCCCATCACGCAGTCGCTCTCGATCGCGATCGTCCGGTAGCCCTCCTGCTCGACGAGTTGCCGGAAGAGATCGTTTCGCACGTCGAGCAGAACGTCCTCGGCATGGGTGGGCTCGCCCAGGGCGAGCAGCCGCGGCTTGGCCGGGAGCAACCCCATGACGGTCACAGCGTCGACGGCGTGGGCGGCGTCGGTGATACCAGCAGTCATACCCTGAACGGTATCGTTGAATCAACAGTGCAAACTTTTCGTCGATTTCAGCAGGGCAGGGTGGCGAAACCTTCAAAGCGAGGACCAGCTCAGGCCGGTTGACCTGGCGCCGCTACCACCCCCGGACGCTGCCGGAGCAGTGACGGCTTGCGGTCCTGCTGTCCCCTGCTACGAGACGGTCAGCCCGGCGAGCGCCTGAACTCGGCGCAGATCACCGCGGCATCCGGCGATCTCGAACCCGGCGATCGCCCGCTCCAGGTGCTCGGCCCTGTTGAGCCCAAGGGCGGACCGCTGCCCCGCGGCCAGGTGACGGCCGAGTTCGTGATGGGCGCGCGCCAACTCGTAGGGCATCTGACGGCGCTCGGCCTCGCGGACTGCCCGGACCCACGCCCGCATGGCGGCCCCGGCGCGTCCGTCGAGCCAGCGGTACCAGCCCAGGCAGATGAGCGACCTCGGACGGGCCATGGCAAATGTGCGGGCGTAGCGATCCAGCCGGCGCAGGGCGGCTGCTGTGGTCGCGCTGAGGTCGACGGGGTCCGGCCCGCCCGCTCCGCGAGCCGAGCTTCCACGAGGACCGGCCAGCTCGAGCAGCGTCAGGCAGACCTCGAGGACGCCCGCGTGCGCCTCGAGGGCGTACTGCTCGAACGACGGATGCGGGCCCATCAGGTGGTCGGCGGCGCGGATCGCCTGCCACGCGTCCGCGGGCCGCCCAGCGGCGAGGTGCTGGCGGGCGGTGGCGGCGTGGAGGCGGGCGGCGTCGATCCTGGCTGCTGCCGGCAGGAGCGGTGCGGCCTCTTCGGACCAGCCTGCCAGCGCCGGGTCGTCGGGGTTGGCGCGCAGGGCCGTCTCGATCAGGAGGAGCAGACCCCAGAGGTGTACGACGGGATCGTGGCGGTCGCGGCCGGACGCCATCCCCTCGGCTGCCGCTGCGGCCGCCTGCGAATAGCGGGCGGTGAGGTACCGGGCGACCGCGGTGATCAGCAGCACCTCGTCGGCCCACCGGTGCATCGGTGTCTGGCGCCGGAGTTTCAGGACCCTGTCGGCGCCGAGGTCGACCGCCGCCCAGTCGCCGACTCCGGTCCAGTGCAGCCCGCCCACGATGCCGACCCAGCAGGCGGTGAGCGGGTCGGTGGTCCGCTCGACGGCGGCGCTCGCGGCGCGAAGGTGCCGGCCCGCGAGCCGGTGCAACCCCAGGGTGCCGACGATCATCCCCAGACCGGCCTGTGCCCGGACGATGAGATCGAGGTCCCCGGCGCGTTGGGCATCGTGCAGCGACGAGCTCGACGCCAAGAGGATCGGGAATTGCTCATCGAGCACCCAGTAGACCTCGGCGATTGTGAAGCAGGTGGCGGCGCGTTCATGGGCTGCCTCGCGCCGATCTGCACGACGATCGACGGCACCATCCGGCCGCAGGCCGCGGAGCGTCCGGCGCGCCACCTGTGACGCGAGCATCCCCAGCCGGCCTGTCGTCGACGCCGGCACGCGGCCGCCCAGAAGCTCCAGTGTCCGCTCCAGGTGGTACCGCGCCGCGTTCGCCTCGCCGAGCTGCTGGTGTGTCTCGCCGAGCATGCGATGCCAGCGGGCCCGCTGCAGGTTCGTGATTTCGTGGCGTTTCAGGGCCGCGCCGAAGAAGGCCTGGGCCTCCCGGAACCAGCCCAGGCGCCGGTACAGCGCCCACAGCCGCACCAGGTGGGCGTCCAGCGCGGTCGGGTCGGCGTCGAGGATGAGCCAGTCGGTGGCGGCGCGCAGGTTCTCCTGCTCGGCTTCCAGGCTCGGTCCGCCCTCGGTGTGGGCCTCGCCCGGTGGGGGCAGCAGTGCGACATAGTGCTCGGCGTGCCGCCACCGCGTCCGCGCCTCCTCTGCGGGGTCCGTGGACAGGCTCTCGGCGGCGTACTGCCGGAGCAGCTCGTGCATCTCGTAGCGGCCGTCCCCGCCAATTGCGATCAGCGACTGGTCGACCAGGCTGGCCAGCATCGGCAGTCCGGCGTCCGCCACGGCGCTGGCGGCCGCGAGGTCGAAGCTGCGGCGCAGCACCGACAGACGACGTAGGGTCCGGTGTTCCTCGTCGGTCAGCAGCTGACACGACCAGTCGATCACGGCGCGGAGGCTGCGGTGTCGCCGCTCGACGTCAGGTGCCGTGGTCTCGAGCAGTTCGAGCCCGTCGGCGAGTCGATCAGCGATGGCGGCCGGGCTGGCGGACCGCACCCAGCGGGCGGCCAGCTCGATGGCCAGCGGCACACCGGCGACCAGCCGGCACACCCGACCGACCTCCTCGGCGTCGACGATGGCGGGGAAGCCGGGACGCAGCAGCCGGGCCCGCTCCTGGAAGAGTTGCACCGCCTCGTAGCCGGCGGCGTCCGCGTCGGCGCCCGGCGGCGGGTACGGCAGACCTGGCACCTCGACCAGCCACTCCACGCCCAACCCCAGCTGCCGCCTGGAAGTCACGAGCAGCTGCGTGCCCGGTGCTCGTCGCAGAAGTTCGGCGAGGACGCCCGCGGCGTCGTGGAGGTGCTCCAGGTTGTCGAGCACCAGCAGCAGCTCGCGGCCGGCCAGCTGGTCGGCGAGTAGGTCCAGTGGCTGGCGTGGCACGGCCAGCTCTATCTCGAGCGCGCGGGCGAGGTCGGCGACGACCAGGTCGGCGGCCTCGTCCGGGCGGGCCGGGCTGGTCCCCACGAACGACACGAACACCGTCCCGTCACGGTGACGCGGCTGCCGATCCGCGGCGACCTCCACCGCCAGCCGGGTCTTGCCGATTCCGCCGGGGCCGACGAGGGTCACGAGCCGGCACGCGGGATCGTCGAGGAGCTCATGCAGGCGTTCCAGCTCCTTCTCCCGACCGATCAGCGCGGTGAGCGGGCGAGGCAGATCGGACGTCGGCGACCCGGCAGCGGTGGCCGGGTTCTCCCGTCCGGCCGCCGCGGGCGGTAGGACACCCAGCGCAGTGAACCCACCGGTGCCGGCGATCTCGTCACGCAGGGCGATCGTGGCCGCCGCAGGCTCGATGCCCAGCTCCTCCCGGAGGAGGTAGCGGCAGGTGTCGTACTGGGCGAGGGCTGCGCTGCGCTGGCCGCCCATGGCCAGGAACCACATCAGCGCGCGGTGCGCCTCCTCGTGGAGTCGCTCCAGCTGCAGCTGGCGGCGGGTCACCTCGATCCCGCCGGCAGTATCCCGCCGGTCTCTGGCTCGATGCACGGCACGGTCCATGAGCGCGAGCATGTCCGCTCGCACGGCGGCGCGCCGCTCGGTCAGCCACTCATCGAACAGCGGAGCTCCGGGGACGCTGAAACCCTCGAGAAAATCGCCTCGGCAAAGCCGGACGGTCTCCAGCAGTTCTCCGTCGTCCTGATGAGAGGCGGCCACCCGGCCCACCTCCGCAGCGTCGACCCAGACCTGCCGGCTGTCCGTCAGCGCAATCGTCTGCCTGGTCACTGCCACGTGCTCCGGGACGACCCGGCGCAGCTTGGTCAGCACCAGCCGAAGATTGGCCCGGGCCGTCGGCTCCGGAAGGTCGCTCCAGAGCAACCCCGCCAGCGCCGATCGCGAGTGGGTGGTGCCGGTGACCGCCAGGTAGAACAGGAGCGCCGCCGCCTTGGCAGAGGCCAGCTCCACCAGTGGACGCCCGTTGACCGTCAGCTCGGCACCGCCGAGCACCCGGACACGCAACTTCTGGTCTCGCATCGCCACCACCGTCGTCCGGGAAGAACTCTATCGCGATCCACGCTGCGAAAACGGTCGGGAAACGGTCTGCACACGGCGGCTCTCTACCGTCTGGTCACGAGTGTCGGAACCCGGCCCACCAGCGGCATCCTGCCCCTGGCTGGTGTCGTCGCCCACGGCAGAGGAGTCACCATGGCAGTCGTCCAACCAGCTCGAAGCGACCTGCCCGACGTGCAGGTCGGCGGTACCAGCGTGCAATCGCTCGTGCTGCAGCATTCCGCCCGCCTCGGCGACAAGCCGGCCCTGATCGACGGCACAACCGGCCATACGATCAGCTACCACCAACTCGCCGCCGGTGTGGAGCGGGTCGCGGCCGGCCTGGTCGCCCGAGGCTTCGCGGCGGGGGACGTTCTGGCCCTCTACAGCCCCAATCTCCCCGAGTATGCACTGGCGGCCTACGGAACGATGGCGGCCGGCGGAATCGTCACCGGCGCCAACCCGATGTTTACCGTCGAGGAACTGGCCGGTCAGCTCGCCGACGCCGGAGCGCGGATGCTGGGCACCGCGCCGCCGTTCCTAGACCGCGCGTTGGCGGCCGCCGAGCAGGCGGGCGTCGAGGAGGTGCTGGTCTTCGGGGAGGCGGCGGGCGCGACGTCGTTCCGCCAACTGATCGCCCACCACCATCCGCCGGCGGAGGTGGCGAGCGACCCCGACAGCAGACTTGCCGCCCTGCCTTATTCGAGCGGAACCACCGGCCTGCCCAAGGGAGTGGAACTGACCCACTCGAGCCTGGTGACGAACGTCCGCCAGAGCCAGGCGGTGTTGGGTTTCCGCGAAGACGACGTGGTCCTCGCCGCGGCGCCGTTCTTCCACGTCATGGGGTTCAACATCCTGCTGCCCTGCAGCCTGGCGGCAGGCGCCACCGTCGTCACCCTGGCTCGATTCGACCTCGAGGCATTCCTGAAGGCGATAGAAAAATACCGGGCGACGATCAGCATCGTGTCACCGCCGATGGCGACGGCGCTAGCCGGCCATCCGCTGGTGAACAGTCACGACCTGTCCTCGCTGAGGAGTCTCGGCGTGGGTGCGGCACCCCTCGGCGCCGATGTGGAACAGCGGTGCGCCGAGCGGCTCGGCTGTGTGGTCAGTCAGGGCCTCGGCATGACGGAAGCGACCGCCATGGTCGCCGTCGGCCCACTCGACGATCCGCGGCGCGGGTCGGTCGGCCGGCTGGTGCCCAACACGGAGGCCCGCGTCGTCGACCCGGACGGTGGCGCCGACCTCGGTGCAGGGCGCGCCGGGGAGCTGTGGATCCGCGGCCCGCAGCTCATGCGGGGCTACCGCGACCGTCCGGAGGCCACGGCCGCCACCATCGACACCGACGGCTGGCTGCACACCGGCGACCTCTGCTACTTCGACGAGGACGGCTACCTGTACGTGGTCGACCGGCTGAAGGAACTGATCAAGTACCAGGGGTACCAGGTTGCGCCAGCCGAGTTGGAACACCTGCTCCTCACCCATCCGGCGGTCGCCGACGTGGCCGTGGTGCCCCGGCCCGATCCGGACGCCGGCGAGGTGCCGGTCGCGCACGTGGTGCTGCGGGGACGCGCGACAGCTGAGGAACTGCTGGCGTACGTGGCCGAGCGGGTCGCCCCCTACAAACGGCTCCGCGCCGTCCGGTTCGCCTCATCGGTGCCGAGGGCACCGTCGGGCAAGCTTTCGCGCCGGGTACTGGTCGAGGCCGAGCGCATCCGGTCGGAACGGGCGCGGACAGCGCAAGCCTCCGCGCCTGAACTCCGCGTACCCGAAAGGACCGACCATGCAACGTGAGCCGAGTAGGTGGACCGTGCCGTGCCGCCGCTTCGCATCCGCAGCGGTTCCGCTCAGACGAGAGTGCCGATCGCGGCACGGCCGTCTCTTCGGCTCGGGTCGCGGAAACCGATGAACATCCTGGTGGCCGGGGCCGCCGGCCGTGGTCCGAACCAACTGGCAGCCTTCGACGCCGCGCTGGTGGTCGCGGTGGTTCAGTCCGTGGCCTGGGATCCGGGCCTTCGACCGGGCCGAGCGGCGGCACCGGTATGAACGACATCCGTGCAGCACAGGTGATCCGGCCAGCAGACCGCGCCCCGGCGGGACACCGACGGCTCATGAAGTGGACCCTCAGCCTCGCCGCCACCGCGGCGTCGGCCTATGCGCTGGAGGCGAGCGTGGTGGCGGCAGGCGCATGCCTGGTCGCCTCCGGTCTGCTCAGCGGCCTCGACCACCAGTGGGTGGTGGCATTTCTCGTCGCGAGCTACGCGGTCTGGGGGTTCGGCCTGCACGCCAGTGTGCGAGCGAACTGGACGCTCCTGGCGACGACGGGAACCAGCACCAACGTGCTGTCCAAGGCGGCGTACGACGTGGTCCGGCGCATGACGAGCAGCGCCCGCGCACCGCGCGTGGCGGCGGCCTTCGGATACGCCGGTACGGAGGTCGCCAAGGAAGTGCCCTACTACGCGGGTGCGTTCGGGGTCGCCGCCTTCAGCGACTCGATCACCTCGAACGAGGCACTCGTGTTCCTCGGCGGCGCGAACCTCGGTGCCGCGCTGTACGAGTACGGGCTCGCCCGTCTCACCGAAGCCTTCCTCCTGCGCCGTCGCCACCGGTACGCCTCGTTCGACACGGACTGGGTACCGGCCGAGTACCTCACCGGCTACTACCGCACCCTCGAACCGGACGAGATCGCCACCATCGCGTTCTTCGTCGAGGCGATGCGCCGCGCGGAACGCGGTCAACCCGTGTTGTTCTTCGGAGTCGGGCCTACCCTGCACCACGTGTTCGCGGCCGCCGAGGTGGCATCAGAGATCCACCTGGGCGACTATCTGCCGGCGAACCTCAGCGAGATCCAGCGGTGGATCGACCGCGAACCCGATGCTCACGACTGGCGACCGTTTGTCCGCTACACCCTGCAGTGCGAGGGGGTCAGCTGCCCGACCGACGAGGACGTTGCGACCCGCGAGGATCTCACCAGGGGGAAGATCACCGCGCTGATCCGGGTGGACGGCCGGCAGCCCCACCCGGTGGATCGCCGGTACGCGACGGTGATCAGCGCCTACTGTGCGGACTCCGCCACCGACGACCGGGCGACCTGGCAGCTCTTCATGCGCCACATCACGGGCCTGGTCCGGCCCGGGGGTCTCTTCGTCACCGCGGCCCTGCGCCGATGTCGCGGCTACACCGTCGCCGGAAAGACCTTTCCCAGTGCCGATGTCGACGAACATGACCTCCGGGCGGTGCTGCGACCCGAATTCGGGCCGCTGAACGGGTCGATCGAGGTCCGGCAGGTCGCCCAGGCGAGCTCACACGGATATTCGGCGATCATCCTCTGCTGGGCGCGCAAGCGCATCCAGCCGACAGCGGGCAGCCCGCAGGGTTTGGCTCTGGTCGGCGCCGAGACCATGGTGCCACTGGTGGACGGCAGCGAGCGCCGCTACGTGAACTTCGACTACGCCGCCAGCGCCCCGTGCCTGACCTCGGTCAGGGCAGCCGTGGACGAGTTGCTCCCCTGGTACTCCAGTGTGCATCGCGGCGCCGGCTACACGTCGCAGGTGACACCGACGCCTACGAGGGCTCACGCGAAGCGGTCCGTGACTTCGTCGGTGGGCACCATGACGACGTCGTCGTCTTCACCCGCAACACCACCGACTCGACGAACCTTCTCGCCCACGCCCTGCCGCCGGACACCGAGGTGATCGCGTTCGCCGCAGAGCACCATGCGAACCTGCTGCCGTGGCGTCGCCGGCACCTCACCCTGCTTCCGCTGCCCGCCAGCGCGGATGACGCTCTGGGTCGTCTCGAGCAGGCGCTGTCCCGAGCCGCGCCGGGCCGGACCCGACTCGTGGCCGTGACCGGCGCCTCGAACGTGACCGGCGAGATCTGGCCGTACCCCGAGATGGCCCGACTGGCCCACCAGCACGGCGCACGGATCATGCTGGACGCCGCTCAACTCGCCCCGCACCGGCGCATCGACATGGTCACTGACGGCATCGACTACCTGGCTCTGTCCGGGCACAAGCTCTACGCGCCCTTCGGAGCCGGAGCACTGATCGGCAGCGGAGACTGGCTCGGCACAGGGGAACCCTTCCTGGCCGGTGGCGGCGCAGTCCGTTACGTCGGAACCGACACCGTCCTCTGGGCCGACCTACCGGACCGGCAGGAAGCCGGCTCACCCAACGTGATTGGCGCCGTGGCACTCGGGGCGGCCTGCCGCACGCTGCAGGCCGCCGACCGGGACAGCATCGAGGCGTACCAGACACGTCTGGCCGCACAAGCCCGGGAGCAACTGGTCGCCGTGCCCGGCATCGAGGTCTACCGACTCTGGCCGGCCGATCATCCCCGCATCGCCGTCCTGCCGTTCGCCCTGCACGGCGTACCCTACGCGCGGCTCGCCGCGGTCCTCAGCGCGGAATTCGGCATCGGTGTCCGGCACGGATGCTTCTGCGCGCACCCGCTGATGACCGCGCTGCTCCTGATCGACGTCGACCACGAAGCCCGCATCCGCCACGACCTGGCCCGCGGCCTGCCCACCGCGATTCCGGGAGCGGTAAGAGCGAGCGCCGGGATCGGCACCACCGCGGCGGACTACGAGAAGCTGATCGCCGCCGTCACGGACATCGCCGTCCGAGGGCCGCGTTGGACCTACACCTCCACCGCCGACGGCACCGACTGCCGACCCACCCCCGACCCGCGGCGGCGTCCTCAGCTCTCCTTCGAACTCGCACGCATTGCGGCGGCGACGGCGACGCGTACGAGGACGGGCACGACGGGCACGAACGCTGCGACGTCGCGGACCACAAGTTGACCAACGGTGTCATGGCACCAGACGCGCCGAAGGCCCTCCGCCGTTGGGCAGCGACCGTCTCGCCTTCGGCACGGAGTGCCGGGTGTCGCCGTGGCCGGCTGCGGCCGGTGGCGTCGAGGACGCGGTCGACTCGACCGGGACGTCTCGGGCGAGGTGGCGCAGGAGGCCCCGAATATGGTGCTTGTCCGCGGCCGAGACCGTGTCGTCGAGCAATCGTCGGCGGATGGCGCCCATGTCCGCCTCGACCTCCGCCGGTGCTCGATGGTCGGGCGCAGCGGCGGCGATCGGCATCGCGAGCGGCCGGATCGCGGCTGCGATGGAGAGCCCGAGGGTGGCGCACAAGGCTCGTACCTTTGCCAGCTCGGGGTAGTGCTGCCAGTCGCCGGCGAGCCAGCGGAACAGCGTCGAGCGGCTGACGCCGGTGTGTCGCGCGATGTCGCCGACGGTCCAACCGCGTTCGTCGCGGGCGTCGTTGACCGCCTGGCGAACGAACTCCGCGAAGGCCATCTGGGGTGTAGTGAGAGTCGTGTCCATCCTCGGACGTGTCTTCCCTCGGTCTGGTGTTGTCTCATCGTGCGGCGCTCGATGGTCGGATCTGATCGCCCGACCCAGGTAGCGGCGGCTCGAGAGGTGGTTCCGATTGATCGTCTCCCACCTGCTGGCGTCGTGCCGTGTCGGCCGGCGAGGATCCCTACTTGTTCGAGGCCGGTCAGCTACTCAGCTGCCGCGCGGCGGGAGGAGGGGGTCGCCGCCTGGACCCGGGCCCGTTGGTGCCGCGCGCGGTCCGGTTGCTGGTCAGGTGTCGGGTTCACTGAGCGTGATATTGCTGCTGCGCCACAACGACCCGGCGTGATCTGGGTACGGCTCGTCGGATCAGGTACCGTCGCCTGTCACACAGTCTTTGCACCAACCTGGCTGCCCATCACGAGGGAAGCCGAACCGGAGGGACACAGCCGTGAGGTTCCAGAGCGCAGTCCGCAGGGCCGGCCTCGTCGTGGCGATTGCCGCCCTGGCGGTGAGCGCGGGATGTGCCAAGAAGGACGACAGCGAGGTCCAGGCGAGCGGAGTCAAGCTGGTCGAGGCCGGCAAGCTGACGGTCTGCACCCACCTGCCGTACCCGCCGTTCCAGTCCAAGGACGCCAGCGGCAAGGTCACCGGGTTCGACGTCGAGCTGATGGATCTGGTCGCCAAGGAGTTGGGCGTCGAGCAGACGATCATCGACACGCCGTTCGAGGGGATCAAGTCCGGCCAGGATCTGAACACCGGCAAGTGTGACGCGGCCGCTGCCGGCATGACGATCACTGAGGAACGGCAGAAGGTGATGAACTTCTCCGACCCGTACTTCGATGCGACCCAGGCGATGCTGATCAAGACGGGCAAGCCGTACAAGGCGCTCGACGACCTCAAGGGCAAGAAGCTCGGCGTCCAGGCGGCCACCACGGGCCGTGACTACGCCCGGAAGTTCGAGCAGGAGAAGGGCCTGCAGCTCGTCGAGTTCGAAGACCTCGCCGCCCTGCAGCAGGCCGTCTCCAACGGCCAGGTCGAGGCCGCCATCAACGACCTGCCGGTCTGGACCGAGTACCTCAAGAAGAACCCGGGTGGGTTCGAGGTGGCCGCCGAGTTCGACACCGGCGAGCAGTACGGGTTCTCGGTGAAGAAGGACAGCAACCCGGAGCTGCTCAAGAAGATCAACGAGGTGCTGGCCAAGGCCAAGCAGGACGGCTCGTACAACACGATCTACGAGAAGTGGATCGGCAAGCAGCCGAGCGCGTGATCGAAGCTGACGGCAGGAGGGCGCGCGGCTCGCGCGCCCTCCTCGTACGCAATCTCCGGGAAGGCAAGGAGCGAAGAACGTGAAGCTGCGACGCCGCCAGCGAGAGCGGCTGTCCCTCTGGCTCCAGTACCTGGCCTTCATCGCCATCATCGCCACGGTGATCTACGCCGCCGACTGGGGCAGGCTGAAGGACGCGTTCTTCCGCGTCGACATCATCCAGTCGATGTTCCCGACGATCATCACCGTCGCGCTGCGCAACACGGTCCTCTACACGCTGGGTGCGTTCGCCTTCGGTCTCGTGTTCGGCACCATCCTCGCGCTGATGCGGCTGTCCCGGGTGGCTCCGTACCGCTGGGTGGCCACGGCGTACATCGAGCTGTTCCGGGGTCTGCCCGCGCTGCTGGTGCTCTTCCTCGTCGGGTACGGCATTCCCATCGCCTTCCCGGAGCGGGAGATCCCCGGCGGCGTCTTCGGTTCGATCGCGATCGGTCTCGGGTTGACCGCTGCGGCGTACATGGCCGAGACCATCCGGGCCGGCATCCAGGCCGTGCCGAAGGGACAGATGGAGGCGGCGCGCACCCTCGGCATGTCGCACTTCACCGCCATGCGCACGATCGTCATCCCGCAGGCGTTCCGGATCGTGATCCCGCCGCTGACCAACGAGCTCATCCTGCTCACCAAGGATTCGTCGCTGGCGTACGTGCTGGGCGTGACGGCGCAGACCATCGAGGTCACCAAGTTCGGTCGGGACATGCTGAACGACCGGGTGAACGTCACCCCGCTGCTGGTGGCCGGCCTCGCCTACCTGATCATCACCCTGCCTCTGTCCCAGGTGGTACGACGCCTCGAACTCCGATACGCCAAGGCTCGGTGACCCGCATGACGACCACACAGCCCCGCCCCGCCGTCGAGATCCGCGACCTGCACAAGTCCTTCGGGCCGCTCGAAGTGCTCAAGGGCATCGACTTCGAGGTCGGTCAGGGCGAGGTGGTCTGTGTCATCGGGCCGTCCGGGTCCGGCAAGTCGACGCTGCTGCGGTGCGTCGACCTGCTGGAGGAGCCGACCGCCGGCAAGATCTGGGTGAACGGGGTCGAGATGACCGACCCGGATGTCGAGATCGACGCGGTGCGCCGCGGCATCGGCATGGTCTTCCAGTCGTTCAACCTGTTCCCGCATCTGACCGTGCTGAACAACCTCACCATCGCCCAGCGCCGGGTGCTTCGGCGTGGCCGCGCTGAGGCCGAGCGGATCGCGCGGGACAACCTGGAGCGCGTCGGTCTGACCGACAAGGCCGACGCGTTCCCCGCACAGTTGTCCGGGGGACAGCAGCAGCGGGCGGCGATCGCCCGGTCGCTGTCGATGGAGCCCAAGCTGATGCTCTTCGACGAGCCGACCTCCGCGCTCGATCCGGAGCTGGTCGGCGACGTGCTCACCGTCATGCGCAAGCTTGCCGAGGACGGCATGACGATGATGGTGGTCACCCACGAGATGGCGTTCGCCCGGGACGTCGCAGACCGGGTCGTGTTCATGGACGGCGGCGTGGTGGTCGAGCAGGGGCCGCCGCAGGAGGTACTCGGCGCGCCGCGGCACGAGCGGACCCGCTCGTTCCTCTCCCGGGTCCTCGACCCGACCCATGTCGCGCAGCTCGGTCAGCCCGACCAGGCTCCCGAGCCACCGGAGCCGCCTCGCCTGCCGGCGGACGACCGCCACAACCTCTGACAACCGCTCACGTACGTCTGTCCGCCGGGCTGCCCCGACGCTGGCCGCCGGTGCGGTAGTGGTACCGGCACAGCTCGGTGAAACCGGCCCCGTCGTACAGCCGCCGCGCGGCGGTGTTGTCGGGTTGGACCTGGAGGTACAGGTGCTCGGTGCCGTGGTCGGCGGCCCAGCGGGCGAGGGCGGCGAGGATGGTCCTGGCAGCGCCTCTGCCGCGGGCGACCGGGAGCGTGGCCATCCCGAACACGCCCGCCCAGCCGGTTTCGATGACCGCACGGCCGGCCGCGACGACACCGGCCTCGGTCAGCACCGAGGCGTACCCGCTGCGCTGGCGTACCCGGCGGAGCATGTCCCACTCACGGCCGGGGTCGCCCCCGCTGGAGTGCACCGCCAGCCAGGCGTCGAACCACGCGTCGGTCGGTTGATCGTCCAGGCGGACTCGCAGCCCATCGCCGGGTAGCTGGTCGATGACCTGCGCGGTCGGGGCCGACTGCAGCGACATCGTGCTGTCGGCGCGGTAACCGCGCTTGGCCAGCGCGTCGTCGAGGCCGACCGGGCAGGCCCCCGGGCTGATCTGGAATCGGCTGCACGTCCCGTGGCCGGCGTAGAACTCCTCAACGGATCGGATCGTGCCCGACAGGTCCGCCGGCACGGCGTCGCTGTGCGGCAGCACCGAGCTGGCCCACCACGCTCCGCTGTCTCCGTACCGTAACCACCAGCCGTCGAGGTGGTCGAGGACCATCGCGGGAAAGGCCCGGGCCGCCCGTTCCTGCAAGCCTCGGACGAGGCCAGGGGGGTCAACGGCGACAACTGTCGACATGCGACCGTCTCCTCGACACCGGCCCGAACCCGAGCCCTTGGCTGCCGCTGGGGTCACTGAGCGTGGCGGATTGGCGTGCGGGACATTCATGGTCAATCGAGCGTCGTCGTGATGTCAAGGTAACCTTCTTGCAATCAGGCCTGTACTTTCGTCGATGGATTACATAAGTTGCTGTTATCCATCGAAAGTTCTGAGTCTTCCGAGCAAAGTCCGCGACGAGGTCCACGCAGTCGTGCTGCCGCCCTTCATGCTCGGCGGTCGCTGCACCGTGCCCTCGTCACGGCTTCGCCCGGTGAACGGAGACCCATGGACGACAATTCCGTCGGCTCCCACCGCCACCTGTCCCGCAGATCCCTGATCGCCACCGGAGCCCTCGCCGCCGGAGCACTGGGGGCGTCCGCCCCCGCGATCGACGCCGCGTTCCGAGGCAGCCCAGCCCGGGCCGCGGCCGGTGTCACGAAAAAGGTCACCATCTACGCCGAGCAGTTGCCCGGAGGGTTGTTCGGGTACGGCCTGGCACCCGGCCAGGCCACGGTGCCGGGACCGCTGCTGGAGATGTACGAGGGTGACACCCTGGAGATCACCCTGGTCAACACCACCAACCAGCGGCTGTCCATCCATCCACACGGGGTGGACTACAGCACCGACTCGGACGGCAGCCCGCTCAACGCCTCGTTCAACAATCCCGGTGAGACCCGGACGTACGTGTGGCGCTCGCGGGAGATGTTCCTCGCCTCAGGCCGGCGGTTCATGCCGGGCAGCGCCGGCTACTGGCACTACCACGACCACGCCATGGGCACCGACCACGGCACCGGCGGTGTCGCCAAGGGACTGTACGGGGCGCTGATCGTCCGGCGCCGCGGCGACATCCTGCCGGAGAAGCAGTACACGGTCGTGTTCAACGACATGATGATCAACAACCGGATGGCCCCGGACACCCCGATGTTCGAGGCGAACCTGGGTCAGCGGGTGGAGTGGATCGCCATCGGCCACGGCGGCACCTTCCACACCTTCCACCTGCACGCCCACCGCTGGGCGGACAACCGCACCGGAATGCTCGAGGGCCCGAGCGACCCGAGCCTGGTGATCGACAACAAGGACCTCAATCCGGGCAGCTCGTTCGGCTTTCAGGTGCTGGCAGGCGAGGGCGTCGGACCCGGCGCGTGGATGTACCACTGCCACGTGCAGTTCCACTCCGACGGTGGCATGGCCGGGATCTTCCTGGTGCGCAACGCCGACGGCAGCATGCCGCCGGGCGCCGAAGAGGCCATCCATCGGTTCCAAGGCCACACCCACACACACGGAAGCTGACTGAACCGAAAGTGGGGACGGGGATGACAAGAACAGTACGACGAGCACTCGCCGCGGTAGCGGCCATCGCAACGCTGATGCCGGCACCGGGGGCGGCAGCCGCACCGAAGGCGGTAGCCGCACCGAAGGCGGCGCAGGAGAACAAGACAGCGGTCCTCGTTTTCCACGGGCCGGTGGCGGAGCAGCAGGACCCGGTTTCGCGTGCTGCGGAGGCAATCCGGGATCTTGGCGCAGATCATGACATCGATGTCACGGCTACCACGAACCCCGCCGTCTTCACCACGGCCGGGCTCTCGGCGTACCGCAGCGTGGTTTTCCTCTCCGCGACCGGCGCCGCGCTCAACCGTGACCAGGAAGCGGCGCTGCAGAGCTACATGAAGGCCGGCGGCGGTTTCGTCGGCATCGCCGACGCCGCCCGCGCGCAGGTCGACTCGGCCTGGTTCACCGGCCTGATCGGCACCCGCCCGGCGGGCGCCATCCCGGTGGCCGAGCCGGTCGCCCGGGTGACCGCCAGCGGCGAGAACCCGCCGAACGAGACCAAGGAAAAGCTGACCGACGGCGACGCCAACACCAAGTGGCTCGTCCGCACCCCGATGGCCTGGGTGGGGTACGAGCTGAGCGCGCCCAAGCGGATCACCGGCTACGCGCTGACCTCGGCCAACGACTCCTCCGGCCGGGACCCGAAGGACTGGACCCTGCAGGGCTCTGCGGACGGCCAGAGCTGGACCGATCTGGACCGGCGCACCGGCCAGAGTTTCCCGGACCGGTTCCAGACCCGCCGGTTCGACATCGCCACGCCCCAGGAGTTCAAGCACTTCCGGCTGAACATCACCGCGAACAGCGGCGAGCCGCTGACCCAGCTCGCCGACCTGCGCCTGTTCACCGGCAGCACCACCGCACCGGAGCCGCCCGCGGTGAACCGGGCGGTCGTCGACATCCTGGACCGGAAACACCCGGCCACGGCGTCGCTGCCGATGACGCTCACCCGGTCGGATCGCTGGGACAACTGGGACCCGAACCCGATCGGCACGGTGCACACCGTCGCCCAGGTCGAGGAGCGCCACTACAACGCGGGACCGGGCGCCAACGGGCCGTTCCACCCGGTGTCCTGGTGTCGGGACTACGACGGCGGCCGGTCGTTCTACACCGGCATGGGCCACACCGAGGGCAGCTACGGCGAGGCGGCGTTCCGTACGCACCTGGCTGGGGCGCTCAAGTGGACGACCGGCCTTCAGCGCGGTGACTGCCAGGCGACGATCGCCGCGAACTACAAGGTGGAACGGCTCACTGCGGCCAACCAGACCGGGCAACTGGACCAGATCGGCGAGCCGCACGGGCTCACCGTCGCACCGGACAACACCGTGTTCTACGTCGGCAAGGCGGCCTGCCCGAGTGGCCCGATCGTGGACTGGAACAACCCGAACGTCGGCCTGGGCTGCGGCACCATCCACTCGTGGGACCCGCGCACCAAGCAGGCCAAGCTGCTCACCACCCTTGAGGTGATGGGCAACCGGGGCAGCGGCTCCGAACTCGTGAAGAACGAGGAGGGCCTGCTCGGCATCGTGCCCGACCCCGCGTTCGCCCAGAGCGGCTGGCTCTACGTCTACTGGATGCCGCACGACTCGGTTGACCGGGTGAAGCGGGTCGGGCAGCGCACCGTCTCCCGATTCACCTACGACCCTGCGACCCAGACCATCGACCAGGCCACCCGCAAGGACCTGCTCCAGTTCCCGGTGCAGATCCACAGCTGCTGCCACGCCGGCGGCGGCATGGCGTTCGACGCCAAGGGCAACCTCTACGTGGGCTCCGGCGACAACAACTCCTCCGAGGGATCGCAGGGCTACTCCGGCAACAACTGGACCCAGGAGTACCAGGGGATCTCGTTCCAGGACGCCCGCCGCACCTCGGGCAACACCAACGACCTGGCCGGCAAGATCATCCGGATTCACCCGGAGGCGGACGGCACGTACACCATCCCGGAGGGCAACCTGTTCCCGACGGGGACCGAGAAGACCCGACCGGAGATCTACGTGATGGGCGTGCGCAACATCGCCCGCCTCCAGGTCGACCCGGAGCACCAGTGGCTGACCGCCGGCTGGGTTGGCCCGGACGCCTCGTCGCCGAGCCCGACGCTGGGCCCGGCCAAGTACGAGACCGCGACCATCATCACCTCGGCCGGCAACCATGGCTGGCCGTACTGCATGGGCAACCGGCAGCCGTACCGGGACCGCAGCACCACCGATGCGACCGTGCTCACCGGCTGGTACGACTGCGACGACCTGAAGAACGAGTCGCCGCGCAACACCGGCCTGGTGAACATCCCGCCGGCCCGGGACAACATGATCTGGTACTCCCCGGACGGCGGCGGACCCGTGTTCCCGGAGCGGGCGGACGGCAGCGGCCTCCCGACTTACGTCGCGGCCGACGCCACCTACACCCAGCCGTACCTGCGCGGCGGCGGCCAGGCCATCATGTCCGGTCCGACCTACCACCGTGACCTCGTCGACACGAACAGCGGCGTGGCCTGGCCAGAGTACTGGGACGAGAAGTGGTTCATCGGCGACCAGTCGAACGCGTCCAACCGGGTCGCGGTCACTGTCGACCCGGCCGGCGTGCCGACTGCCGCCCCGCCGGTGTTCGCCGAGTCGCTGCGGGCCATCATCCCCAGCGGCAACGGCGACGCTCGGCTGCAGAGCTGGATGGACGCCAAGTTCGGCCCGGACGGCGCGCTCTACCTGCTGGACTACGGAGGCGGCTTCTTCAGCCTGCACCCCAACCAGAAGCTGATCCGGATCACCTACACCGGAGGCGCGCCCACCCCGGCGCCGGCCGCGACGTCGGTAGCCGTGCAGAACAAGCCGCTGACCATCGCCTTCAACGGCTCTCGCTCCGGCGGCGTCAGCTACCGGTGGGAGTTCGGCGACGGCACCACGTCGACCGAGGCGAACCCTCGGCACACGTACGCCCGGGTCGGCGCCTACGCCACGAAGCTGACCGTCACGTACGCCGACGGCGAGACGGCGACGGTGCAGACCACGGTCACGGTGGGCTGCGCGGTGCCGGACAACCGGGACACCGTGTGGCTCGGCGACACGGACACCGGGGTGCCCAGCCGTACGGTCGGGCAGGGCTGCACCATCAACGACCTGATCGACGACGAGAGCACCTGGGCCGACCACAACAGCTTCGTCCGGCACGTGACCGCGGTGACCCGCGCGTTGCAGGACGACGGTCTCCTCAGCGCCCGCGAATCCGGCACGCTGACCCGCCTGGCCGCCGCGTCCGAGATCGGCCGCGATGGACACACCGGGTACGAGCCGCTCTTCAACGGCACCGCCGAGTCGCTGCTCGGTTGGCAGCAGGCGCCGTCCGGATCGTTCGGCATCCAGCCGGACGGCTCGTTGCGGTCCAGCGGTGGCCTGGGCATGCTCTGGCACACCAAGGAGTTCGGCGACTTCTCGCTGAAGTTGCAGTTCCGCGACATCGCGCCAGGCACCGGCCGGGCCAACAGCGGCGTCTTCACCCGGTTCCCGGACCCGCGGATCCCGCTGGACCAGCGCCCGCCGGGCAGTTGCGGCACGGTCGGGTCCGCCCGGACCTCACCGGCGTGGGTGGCCATCTACTGCGGACACGAGATCCAGATCTACGACGGTGAGACCGGCGAGCCGCAGAAGACCGGCTCGGTCTACAACTTCGACCCGGTGCCGCTAGCCCAGGCCGGCGTCACCCCGAAGGACCAGTGGAACGACTACGAGATCCGCGTGGTCGGGCAGCACTACACGATGATCCGCAACGGTGTGGTGATCAACGAGTTCGACAACACACCGGGCAAGCAGTCCTCCCGTGCCGGCGACCCGCCGACCGATCTGCGGCAGTTCCTCAGCGGCTTCATCGGGCTGCAGAACCACGGCGACAACGACCTGATCGAGTTCCGCAACATCCGCGCGCGGGAACTCTAGGAGAAACCATGCCCCGACGACTGACGGCCGCGCTGTCGGCGCTCCTGCTCACCGTCCTCCCACTGGCCGGGACGCCCGCCTCCGCGGCCGCCCCGCGCGCCGCCGCCCAGGTGCTGACCTGGACCGCCGACGACGACATCACCCGCTACAAGTCCGCTCCCGCCCAGGCGGTTGCCGGCGAAACCACGATCATCTGGGAGAACAGCACGGCCACCGGTAACACCACCGGGATGCCGCACACGCTGACCTTCGACACCACCACCGACGGCTACAACCACGACGTCACGCTGAACATCCTGGCCAACCCGTTCGACGTGAACAACGGACGGCACCAGGCGACCGTGACCCTGACCCCGGGCCGCTACCGCTACTTCTGCTCGATCCCCGGCCACAGCCAGATGGTCGGCGAACTGGTGGTCACCGACGGCGGCGGAGGCGACACCACCCCGCCGGCGGTGACGGCCGCCGTTTCGGGCGACCGCGACGGGGACGGCAACTACGTCGGTGCGGCAACGGTGACCGTCACGGCCACCGACGCCGGATCGGGCGTGGAAACCGTCGAGTACCAGGTCGACGACACCAGCTTCCTGCCGTACACGCAGCCGGTGCAGGTCACCGCGATCGGCGACCACTCGGTGCAGTTCCGCGCCACCGACCAGGCCGGCAACCTCAGTCCGGTCGGCTCGGTGTCGTTCCGGATCGTCGAGCCGGGGGAGGAGGACACCACCCCACCGGTGGTGACGGCCGCCCTGGCCGGAGCTCAGGACGGCGACGGCAAATACATCGGTACGGCCACCGCCACGCTGGCCGCCACCGACACGCAGTCCGGCGTCGCCACCATCGAGTACTCGCTGGACGGGGCCACCTTCACCCCGTACGCCCAACCGATCGTGGTCGACGAGGTTGGGATGCACATGCTGCACTACCGGGCGACCGACGTCGCCGGGAACACCTCGGCCGAGCAGATGTCCCACTTCACCGTGGTCCCCCCGCCGGCCGAGGACACCACCCCGCCGGTGGTCTCCGCCACGGTGACCGGCGAGCGGGACGACGACGGCGGGTACGTCGGCGGTGCGACCGTGACCGTCACGGCGACTGACGACGACTCGGGTGTGGCAAAGATCGAGTACGCGCTCGACACCGGCGCCTGGACCCCGTACGCCGGCCCGGTCTCCGTCCGGACCGCCGGAGCCCACACCCTGCGGTACCGGGCAACCGACGTCGCCGGGAACACGTCCAACGAGCAGTCGGCGACGTTCACCGTCGTGGCCGACGACACCGACACCTGCCCCGAGTCGGACACCCGAGGCACGGTGATCATCGACGGCGACGACACCGGGGTGCCCAACGTCGACACCGGCGACGGCTGCACCATCAACGACCTGATCGCCGAACACGCCGACTACCCCGGGCACGCCGAATTCGTCCGGCATGTCGAAACGGTCACCACCGCGCTGGTGACCGCCGGCACGCTGAACCGGCGGCAGCAGGGCGCCATCGTCCGGGCCGCGGCCCGATCGGACGTCGGCGCATGAGTCCTCAAACCTCATCGACAGGGAGTACAGCGATGCCCAGACGTACCGTCGCCAAGCTGGCCACCGTGACCGCCGTCGTCGCCGCCTCGGTGCTGGCGGTGGCCCCCAGCGCACACGCCGACCTGGTCACCTACTGCATCGGCACCGGCGGTGCGGTGACGGTGCCCAACGATCTGTACGTGCCGGCCGGCGAGTCCTGCGCGCTCACCGGCACCACGATCACCGGCAACGTCAACGTCGCCGCCGGCGGCAACCTCGTGGTCACCGGTGGCAACGTCAGCGGCGAGGTACGCGTCGCCGCGAACGGCTACCTGGACGCCACCGACACGACGATCAACGGGCAGGTGGTGCTGGCCGCCGGCGGATACGGCGCCTTCCTCAAGGACGCCCGGACCGGCAACGTGACCGTACGGCCGAAGGGCACCACGACCATCGACAGCTTCCTGTTCGTGGAGGAGTCGACGATCGCCGGGACCGTCAACGCCGGAGCCGGTGAGGTCCGGCTCGACCGCGGCACGCAGGTGGAACGCAACCTCAGCAGCACCGGCACCTACTACACCGACGTGCACGACTCGTTCGTCGACGGCACGCTGTCGGTGCTGAACAGCGCCACCGGCAGTGTGGTGTGCGGCAGCGCGGTCCGCGGCCGGGCGACCTTCGCCGGCAACCTGGGCGGCGTGCAACTCGGCCCGAACGGCAACCTCGACAGCTGCGCTTCGGGCGGCTACTGGGGCGGGGACGTCAGCATCACCAGCACCACCGGCGGTGTCACTGTCGACGACAACATCATCAACGGCCAGTTGACCGTGACGTCCAACAACCCGGCCGCCCAGGTGGCCGCGAACAACCGCATCCGCGGCGGCGTCACCGGTGACCAGGCGGCTGCGACCACCAACCGGTCGGCCCGAGCCGCGGTTGTCGCGGACCGGGAGGACGCCGGCGATCAGCGGGCGGAGACCCGCCGTACCGTGGCGGTGCAGGAGGCCACCGCAGCCGGCGACGCCCGGCTCTAGTTGATCGAACGCCCTGACGACACCGGGCCGGACGTCATGGGACGTCCGGCCCGGCGGCGGGGGAGGATCCAGTTGTCTGCTCGCGCAGCTGTGTCACCACAGTGCAGCATGGATCAGTTGCAGATGCTTCGGGCCTTGCGTACAAAGGCCTCCCGCGACATGATCTTCATCGTCTCGCGGCCCCTCGGTGCCAGCACCTCGTCCCGGCCGATCCGGGCGAAGTCCGCGACAGTGAAGTCTACCGATATGCCGTCATGGCGACTTGACCCGCTGAGGCTGTATCTCACCTCGGGCTCGAGTTTGGTGAGCGGTTCGACATCGACGGCCATGCCTGCCTCCTCCGCAGGGATGTCGCGGATCTTGTCGACCTCAAAACCATCCGGCGGCTGGCCGAACAGGGAAACCTCCACAACCTCGCTCATCGGTGTGCCGCTTACGCCCCACGTGATCAGCGGTCGTGCACTCGCGTCGTTCCTGTTGTCGTTCTCGAACACGCCGAGCTGAGAGAAAGCACCGTCGCAGGTGACGAGAACGCCGATCGGCTCGCCATCGTGGACAGCCAAAGCGACAACCGGCTCGTCGGGCGGACTGCAGGCCGCCAGGAGTCCGACTAGCGGAATCAGAATCCATGCACCCGCCTGTCTACGCATGGTTGCAGCATGCCCCGGTGGCATCACGCTCCGATCCCTTGGCGGTCACGATCGACAGACAGTGTCGGCACCGAGCGGCCACCTGCCCCCGGGTAGGGACGACGTGGTGGCTTGCCTGCCGTCCCTACCATCCGGGCCATGACGTACGAGCCGATGCTTGTGCCCGACCGGAAACCCAACCGGACGACCCGTACCGTTCTGATCGTTGTTGCCGCGGTGCTGGTGGTGTGTTGTCTCGGTGGTGTCTGTGGCGGCTTCTGGCTCTACCGCACCGTCAGCAAGGCGGTCGGCCCAGCTCGTGAGGCCACTGCCGCATACCTGGACGACGTGCAGGCCGGCAACTACCCGGGTGCCTATGGCCGGCTGTGTGAGAAGGTGCGCGACGGCATGTCGCAGGAGGAGTACACCCGGATCCAGTCCGCGCAACTGAAGATCAGAAGCTACGAGATCACCGGTGCGTCCGTCTCCAACTACAACGGCCGGGTCAGCGGGGCCGTCACCGTTCAGATGGTTCAGGAAACGGGCGGGCGGTTCACGCAAACCGTTCCACTGGCCAAGGAACGCGGTGAGTGGCGCGTCTGCCAATGAATGGCCACGATGTGCGGCGCGCTGAACCGCGGTGAGCCGTGCCGTCAGTTGGCGGTGACGGTGTAGAAGGCGCTGGGGTCCGCAGCGAGAGACGCCTTGACGTTGGCGCTCCACTCGTCGGCGACGACTTCGAGTTTGCCGGCCTCGACGCCGTCGAGGGCGCCGCGGACGACCTCGGCAGGGTCGACCTTGTCGCCGTCATAGCCGGCCGACATGTCGGTGTCGGCGCTGCCCAGGTGCAGTCCGGTGACGAGGGTGCCCTGGCCGGCCAGTTCGATCCGGATTCCGTTGGTCAGGCTCCATTCGGCGGCCTTCGCCGCGCCGTAGGCGTTGGTCCCGTCGTACGAGAACCACGACAACGCGGAGAGGACGTTGAGGATCCCGCCGCCGCCGTTGCCGGCGAGCACCGGCGCGAACGCCCGCACCATGCTGAGGGCGCCGTAGAAGTGGGTGTCCATCTCCGACCGGATCTTGCTCAGGTCGCCGGTGACGAGGTTGGTCCAGGTGGAGATCCCGGCGTTGTTGATCAGCAGCGTCACATCGGAGGCGGCCGCCGCCGCGTCCTCGACCGACCGTGGGTCGGTGATGTCCAGTCGGAGCTTCTCGACGCCGGGAACGTCGATCCGTTCCGGGTGGCGGGCCGTGGCGTACACCTTCGTCGCGCCGCGCTCCAGGAGTTGTCGGGTGAAGTGCCGACCGATGCCACGGTTGGCGCCGGTAACCAGCGCGATCGAACCAGCGATCTGCATGATTGCCTCCAGGTGGATTCGAGGTAGTTCGGTACACGGGCTACGCTAAAACCTGACGTAGACGTGAGATGCAAGCCGTGTGGCCGGCGTCACTACCAGCGGGAGGGGCCGTGCGAATTGGCGAACTCGCCACCAGGACCGGCGTGTCAGTACGGGCCCTGCGCTACTACGAGGAGCAGGCCCTCCTGATCCCGGCACGCAGCAGCGGAGGCCAGCGCCACTACGACGACACCGCGATCGAGCGGGTTCACCTGATCCAGATGCTGTACGCATCCGGGCTGTCCAGCAGGACCATCCTGGACCTCCTGCCCTGCGTCGACGCGAAGGTCAACACCCCGGAGTCCCGCGCCATGCTGAACGCCGAGCGCGAGCGCATCGACCAGCAGATCAACCAACTCCTGCAGGCCAGGGACCGGCTCGACGCGGTCATCGCTCTCAGCCAGAGCCCGGCCAGCGGTTGCACCAGGATGGAAACCGCGCCCGCGTAGCGCGAGGCGAAGCCCGTGCTGTCCCGCGTCCTGGATGGGGCGATCCGTACCCCTCGGCCGGCGGGAAATCGCGTGCCCACCAACGCGGCCATGAGTAGCGTGCCCCCGTGCCTACTACCCGCCTACGCCCACCCTTCACCGCCGACGAGCGAAGCCAGCTGGTCGGTTGGCTGGAGATGCAGCGCGCGATCATTCGCTGGAAGTGCGAAGGACTGTCAGAGACGGACGCCCATCGCGCGGTCCTACCGGCCTCGCCCCTGATGACGATGGCGGGTCTCGTCTCCCACCTGCGGTGGACCGAACATTGCTGGTTCGAAGTCCTCTTTCTGGGCCGCCCGGCTGAGGGGCCGCAATTCGTGGACGAGCCGGAGGACGCCGACATGAGGGTCGACGGCGTTCCGCTCGCCCAACTGCTAGAGGAGTACGACCGGCAGTGCGCGGTGTCCAACGACATCGTCGCCGCCCACTCCCTGGACGACGTCGGCCGGCACCCGGACTTCCGGTCCGCGGCCGCCAGCCTGCGCTGGATGCTGATCCACATGATCGAGGAGACCGCACGGCACGCAGGTCACGCCGACACGATCCGGGAGCTGCTCGACGGCGAGAAGGGCTACTTCTGACCGATTGGGTGGCGGCGACGCCGGGCTTACGGTTGTCGACATGATGGTGCGTACGCGCTGGACGATGCCCCACTCACCGGAGGTGTTGTGGCCCGCGCTCTGCGACTCGCGCCTTGAGCTGCAACCCCGGTGCCCGGTGTTCTACCTGGGTACGCCCCGGCCGACGACGTGCCGGCTGCCCGATGGTCCCGGTGAGGTGGGCGCGGCCCGACAGTGCGTCTCAGAGCAGGGTGTGGTGCGGCAGCGGATCACCCTCTGGGAGCCACCGAGTCGGTTGGCGTTCCACATGGAGTCGACGGACCTCTACTTCCACCGTTTCGTCGACCATCTCGGGGATCTGTTCGAGCTGGAGCCTGCCGGTGCCGGCACGCGGGTCACCCGGACGACGACGGTGACGGTCCGCGGGTTCGGCCGCGTCGCGGTGGAGCCGGCGCTCTGGGTCGGGTTGAAGTCGGTACACCGCTTCGTGTTCCGGAACTGGCAGAAGATGACGTTGTCACCCCCCGCCGCGGTGTGACGCTCCCGTACCGGCAGGGCCCCCTCTCCCATGGTGCGAGCGCGCTCGGCCATGGTCGGGCCATCGGGACTCAGGCGGTCAGGGGCGCGGCCTCCGGTTGCCGGTCGGCTGGTGCCTGGTCGAGTGCGCGGCGGTGGACGCCGCGCGTCAGCAGGTAGCCGACCATCCAGAATTCGCCGATGGTCGCGGGTACGACCAGAGCGTCAGCGACGCCCTGTGCGTCAGGGGCGAGGTATCCGATGAATGCGCTGAGCAGGTATCCGATGCCGCCGCCGACGAGGATCCAGCCGAGCGGGCGGGGCATCCAGTTCGAGCGGAGCACGCAGCGTCCCATGGGGATGAGCCACAGGCCGAAGAACAGCCCTCCGACGCCCCACAGGTTGCCGCTGGTCAGGTAGAGGACCTGGACGGTGGCCGCCGCGTCCCCCACGGGGTCGAGCGCGATGTCGACCGCCGTGGCGAGCAATGCTGCGCTGACGAGGACCACGACCGCGTTGATGAGGCCGAACGCGGCGATGGCGCCGGCGGCACGTGGGTCTGCGGTGCGGAACAGCCGGTAGAACCATGCGGCGGCGAGGGCCTGGCTGACGACGATGAGCAGTTCGACGGCGACGCCGACGCGCGCGAGTGTTTCGTGCTGAACCAGATTGGCGAGCGTCGCGTTGGGGTCGTCGGCATTGAAGAGTCGCGACCGGATGAGCAGAAAGCCGAGTGCGCCGCTGATGGCGAGGGCGAGGTAGAGCAGCCCGGTCACGCGGGCGGTACGGATCAGCGCGGGCATTGGGGCTCCTTGGGGCCGTATCGGCTCGTGGAGGTGGTCGTGCTCCGGCCACCGACCTTACGGTGTAAGGCAACCATACGATGTAAGGTGCTGGCAAGAGGTGGGGGACAGGTGGCAGCGAAGGCAATTCGACAACCGCTCAGTCGTGAGCGCGTGCTGGCAGCGGCGGTCGCACTGGCGGACGCTGAGGGGATTCAGGCGCTGACGATGCGCCGCCTCGCTGCCGATCTCGGCGTCGAGGCCATGTCGCTCTACCATCACCTGCCCGCCAAGGAGGCCCTCCTCGACGGCGTCGTGGAGACCGTGGTCGCTGAGATCGTTGCCGCTGTTGGTCGTATCTCCACGAACGATGGCGATGGAGGCTGGCGAGGGCGGCTGCGCCGGCAGTTCCTCGCGGCGCGTCAGATCATGCTTCGTCACCCGTGGATGCCCGGACTGTTGGGCTCGCGACGGACCATCCCCGTCGGCCTGTACGCGTACTACGACGGGATCGTGGGCACCCTGGTCGATGCCGGGTTCTCGCACCTCCTCGCGCACCGGGCGTTGCACGCGTTCGGCAGTCTGCCTCTCGGGTTCGCGCAGGAGATCTTCAGCCCGGCGTCGGCGGGCGGGAGCCTGGAGGCCGACGTCGCGGAGGCGGACCTGGCCGCCATGGCCGAGGCGCTACCGCACCTGACGGCCATGGTGGCATCCGAGATCCACGACGTCACCGACCCCATGCTCGGTTGGTGCGACAGTCAGACCGAGTTCGAGTTCACGCTCGACCTGCTCCTGGACGGGCTGGAACGCCTCCGCGGCTGAGGGCCGAACACTGTCGGCCGCGGCGGGCCCGCGCTCGTGGAGGCGAACTCGCCGCTCCGCCCGGCCGATCGGTGTCGCCGATCAGAAGTCGTCGACGTTCACCGTCACGCGATGCTCGCTGGACTTCCAGTTGGGCACGTTGACCGCGTCGAACCCGCCGCCGCGTTGACCGACCGTGATCCGCACGATGCCGAGGTGTGCCGGCGTGGCCGGGATGAACAGGTCCATGCCGGTGATGAAGGTCTGGCTGAAGAACTCCGGCAGCGGCGCGGTCAGGTCGGTGACCCCGTCGCTGCCGTCGTCGAACGCGAAGATGCCGATCGTCCGCTTGACGCGCGGCGTGTTCGCCGGGTTCAGGACATCCCGACCGTTGATCCATAGGTTGTCGCCAGCGTCACCCTGGTCGCCCCACCACTCCTTCTGCCGCTGGATGATCAGCGCCGTGTGCCGGTCGCTGGTGTCGACCTGCGCGCCGAGCCCCTCGCCCGGCCGGCTGGTCGCCAGGCGTACGAACGAGTCGGACCGCAGGAACGGCTGGAAGTAGAAGTGGTGCGTCGCCGCGCCAGCGCGCACGATCGCGAACTCGTACCGGGCTGTGGCGAGCACCGGGAACGGTCCGAACGAGCCGTCGCCGCTCAGGGGCACCCGATGCGCGGGCCGGTGCGACAGCCGACCGCCCGTGAGGGAGCTGACCGGGTAGACCTCAAGCGTCGCGTCGGTGACGCCGACGTTGCTCGGGAAGAGCGCCGCGCGGCCGGAGACCTGCGCGGTGCCGAACAGTTGGGGCACGATCCTCGTTGTCCTGGGAGCGCGACCCTGGAAGAACCGGAAGATCTCGCTGAATGACTCCGGCGACGACACGGTCTGCGTGTGGGACTGGTTCGGGAAGTACACGTTGGTCGCGCCCACGACGGCCCGCGCCGGGTCGCCCTCGCCCCAGATCGCGAGCGTGGGTACGCCTCCCGGTGGTGACGCCGCGGTTCGTCCGTCCAGGTTGACGTAGTGCGCGACGCGGGCGGCACGCGCCGGTGAGCTGTTGAGGTAGCCCTGCATGACGAAGGTGCCCAGGGAGTGCGCGAGCAGGTCCACCTTGTCCGCGCCGGTCGCCGCCAGCAGCCGGGAGATCCGCGCGTCCATCCCCACGTACACCTGGGGCAGGATCGTGGCGATGTTCGGCGAGTCGTACTCGTGCGCCTCGATGATGTCTAGCGGGTAGCCGTTGCTGGCCAGGCGCTTGGCCTGGGACTGGAACTGTGACGCCGCACCGGCGTTGCCGTGCACGAAGACCACTGGACGGTACGACGAAGTGGCGGCAGCCCCGGCGGCGTGCGGAACGCCAACGACGGACATTCCGGCGGCGAGCGCAAGCCCGGTCATCAGGGAGAGCAATCTCCGGCGAGACGTGTGCATCGATCCTCCACCTCGGTCGACAAAGTTTATGCACTAGGAGCGCAAGTATCGTGTCAGGGTGGTGGCCGGTGGTCCGTACCGCGCGTGCAGTCCTCCGACAATCGCCCGACAGGGTCGCGTGCAGCCGCCGTAGCCGGGTGTGCGATGGGATTACCATCGCCGCCCGGCCGGGCGGGCCAGCGATGGGCGTCTGTGCAACGATCGTCGGGCGTCATGCCGAACGGCCGTCCACCGGTCTCTCCGCGCACCAGTCGCGGCAGGCACGGGAGAGGGCGCCTAACCTCGTACCCCTTGGAGAGCACGATGTCCCTCTCCCCGGCTCGGGTCTTCGCCGCGTTGAACGCCGTGCGACCCCCCGACCAGGCGCTCCCGATCCTGGACAAGGCCGTCGTGGTCGGCGGCAGTATCGCCGGCATGCTGGCAGCGCGGGTGTTGTCCGACTACGCGGAGAGCGTGGTCATCATCGACCGCGACGACCTACAGACGGCCGGCGAGCGGCCCGGCGTGCCACAGGGGACGCAACTGCACGCGTTGCTGCCCGGCGGCTTCCTCCAGCTCGAGCAGCTGTTTCCGGGATTCCGCGAACAGGCACTGGCCCAGGGGGCGATCGAGGCTCCACCCGCGGCCAGGCGGAACTACCTCGACGGCCGCCTGAAGGTTGTCGTTCCCAACGACGCCGACAGCCTGGCGGGCAGCCGACCTCTCCTGGAGAGGCTGATCCGTGAGCAGGTGCTTCGACTGCCCACCGTCAAGGTGGTCACCGCCCGCGCCACGGGTCTGGTGTTCGACGGTGCCGAGGTCACCGGGGTCCGCTACGACGTCGATGGGGTGCCCGGCGTCGAGGGCGGTGATCTTGTGGTGGATGCCATGGGGCGTTCGAGCAGGCTCTCCGAGTGGCTGGGGCAGGCCGGCTGGGAGCGGCCCGTCACGCGGCGGATGACCGTGCACCTGAACTACGCGACCGCCCTGTTTCGCCGCCACGAGGCGAACCCCGATGCGGCGGTCGTCCTGGCAGTGCACAGCCCGGAGATGTCGTCGGATGTCGCCGGCGCGGCATTCTTCGCCATCGAGGATGACCGGTGGATGGCCATGATGGTCGGGTACGGGGACAGCCGCCCGGGGCGCACCGCCGAGGACTTCGTGCGCCGGCTGCGGGACCAGTTCCCGCCGGAGTTCGGCGAGGTCGCCGGAAACGAGATGCTCGGCGACGTCCAGACCTACCGCCATGCCGACAGCCGGCGACGGGACTTTCATGCGGTGAAGCGGTTCCCGGCCCGGCTCGTCGGCGTTGGCGACGCCGTCGCGTCGTTCAACCCGGTGTACGGGCAGGGGATGACGGCGGCGGCCCTGCACGCGGCCTGTTTGTCGAAATACCTGAGGACGAACCCGGACCTGAGCGTGCCCGCGCGCCAGTACCTCGCCCTGCAGAAGATCGTGGTCGACGCGGCCTGGTCGTTGTCGACCTCCGCCGACCTGGCGCTGCCCCACGTCGACGGGCCCTACCCACGTGGCTACCGGGTCTCGAGTTGGGCCAGCAGGCAGATCATCGCGGCGACGGTCACCGACGTGACGATCGCGCGGCGGTTCAACGAGGTCGTCTCGTTGCGGGAACATCCGCGTTCGCTGGCGTCACCCGGCGTGATTCTGGGCGCCCTGCGCGCCAACCGGCGAGCGCGCTGATCGGACCGTTATCGCGGGAGCTTGCGAAGGATGTCGACGACGAAGCGGTGGTCGTCCAGTTGCGGAAGACCGGAGACACCCACCCAGCCCACCACGCCGGTGCCGCGAACGCGCAGCGGCACCGCACCTCCGGCGGCCGCGTACCGGGACGCCGGCAGGCCGTACTTCTCCGTCAGCGTCGTCTGCTTGTCCTGGCACAGCCGGGCCATGTACAGCGACGAGTGCTCGAACCGCATCACCACGCGTCCCTTGCGGCGCAGCCACGCGTCGTTGTCCAGGGTCGAACCAGGCAGGCCGCAGTGGAAGAGCTGACGCCCGGCCCGCCACACACCCACCGCGACCGGGAGCCGCTGCTCGCTCGCGGCGGCGACGGCCAGCATGCCCAACTCGTACGCGTCGGTCTCCGACAGGCCCGGCAGCTCCAGCTCGATCTCCTCACGCTGCAGCTCGTCCAACGTCGGCCACGCGTCACGGTCAGATGGCATGCGTACCTTCTCCTCATCGAGTGGCGGCCGCCCGGGTGTGGGTAGGGCCGCGTGGGCGTACCTGGTGATTGTCGCAAACCCGCTGGACGCGCCGTGGCGGGTGGAAGCGCCGATCACCAGGCGCAGGGCGCGTAGTCCTTCAGGAAGCAGCCGTAGAGGTCTTCGCCCTGTTCGCCGCGGACGATCGGGTCGTACACCCGGGCGGCTCCGTCGACCAGGTCCAGCGGGGCGTGGAAGCCCTCGTCCGCCAGCCGCATCTTCGTCGGGTGGGGTCGTTCATCGGTGATCCAGCCGGTGTCGACGCTGGTCATCAGGATGCCGTCGGTCAGCATCTCCTGGGCGCTGGTCCGGGTCAGCATGTTCAGCGCGGCCTTGGCCATGTTGGTGTGCGGATGCCCCGGCCCCTTGTACCCGCGGCCGAACTGCCCCTCCATCGCCGACACGTTCACCACGTACTTGCGGCGGGCCTTCGCTGCGGCCATCGCCGGCCGTAGCCGGCTGACCAGCATGAACGGCGCCGTCACGTTGCACAGCTGCACTTCGAGCAGCTCTACCGGGTCCACCTCGTGCACCCGCTGCACCCAGCTGTTGACCGAGTCGAGGTCCGGCACGAGACCGCCGGCGTCGATGGCCGTGGACGCCGCGATCCGCTCCGGCGAGGCGGAGCCGCTGGTCAACGCCAGTGCGGTGAGCGCGTGCGGGGTGAGCGCGGTCGACTGCGGCCCGGCGGTCAGGCTGCCCGTCGGCGCGCCCTGGCTTCCCGGCTTGGCGAACGTGATCAGCTCCGGCAGCGGGCCGTCCGGCAGGGCCGCGGCCTCCGCGGCGACGAGCTGCGCGTACGCCCCGGGCGAGCGGCGGACGGTCTGCGCCGCATTGTTGATCAGGATGTCGAGTGGACCCTGGCTGCTGACCGAATCGGCGAGGGCGATCACCTGGGCGGGGTCGCGCAGGTCGATCCCGACGATCCGCAGGCGGTGCAGCCAGTCCGCGCTGTCGGGCATCGCGGCGAACCGGCGGACCGCGTCGTGCGGGAACCGCGTGGTCACCGTGGTGTGCGCGCCGTCACGCAGCAGCCGCAGCGCGATGTACATGCCGATCTTCGCCCGGCCGCCGGTGAGCAGCGCCCGCCGGCCGGTCAGGTCGGTGCGGGCGTCCCGGCGCTCGCGGTTGAGCGCGGCGCAGGAAGGGCAGAGCTGGTGATAGAAGGCGTCCACCTCGCGGTATCGCTGCTTGCAGACGTAGCAGCCGCGCGGATTGTGCAGGAGCCCGGCCGTGGCACTCGCGGTGGGAGAGGCGAGCGGGATGCCCTGGGTCTCGTCGTCGATCCGGCCGGGGGCACCGGTGGCGGTGGCCGCCGTCACGGCGCGGTCGGCTGCCGCGATGGCGTCGCGCCGCTCCTCGCGTCGCCGCTGCTTGATCACCTTGTAGAGCTTCGCGGTGGCCCGCTGTACCCGCACCACGTCGGGGTGATCGGGAGGCAGGGCCTCCAACGCTTCGAAGACGCTGAGACAGGTCTCCAGCCGGCTCCGGTCAATCGCGTGCTGACCGTTTTCGGTAATGTTGTCCGCCGTCATACGTCTCTGTCTCGTCCCGTTCCTGTACCGGATTACGCCCGGCCCACCTCACGTCCGACCAGGAACTGTACGCACCGTGCGGCCTCCGACGCATCCCGCGCCGCTTTGTCGGCCAGCCGCACCTGAGGATCGGTCCGCACCGGCGCTCTGGTCACCGGTGGGCGCGCGGAGGCCGGCAGCGTCGGCTCTGCCTGAGCAGTGCGTCGATCTGGGCGCCGAGTTGGTCCGGATGGCGTACCGGGGCGGGAAACCTCAGCCGGATGTCCCGGTCGCTGTTCAGCAGTTCGAGTCGTAGCACGAGGCCGTGGCGGTCCAGCCGCAGCGGGCGGACCATACGGACGCCGTGCAACTGGTGGGGATCCACCAGCCGGCACAGTCGTTCGACCGTGTGCGGGTGGTGATGGTCGAGGTGGCACAACAGCTCGGCTTCGGTGGCGGCCAGCGGGTCGGGCTGGGCAGTGGTGAAGTCGGTCGGGTCGATCGCGGTGGTGCCCTCGCTGGTGGTCAACTCGGCGGTGGCGAGGTCGAGAACGGTCACCAGTTGGTTGTCCTCGGCGTCACAGTCGATGGTGTCGGCCGGGCTCAGCCAGCCGGTGAGCGTGCCGCGTGCCCGGACCCGGTCGCGTACCGGGGTGGGTGCCAGGTCGGTCACCTCGATCATCGCCACCGTCTCCCGCTGGTGCGCGATGTCCTGCGCCATGCGGCAGCCTGCCGGCAGCTCGACCCGTACCCGCCCGTCGCCGGTGACGGAGTGCCGGCCGGCGATGTCCGCCCGATAGCCCGGTGTGTGCAGGCCCAGGGACTGGGCGGCGACGAGCATCGATCGGAGCCGGCTTGCCGGGCTGTCTGTCGCGTCCGTCATGTCGGTCGGCTGGTTGCTCAACCCGATCACCTCCTAATAAGGTAAGGCTTACCTTAGTTGAGAGGTGAAGGATGAATCAGACCCGCCCCAAGGTCAAGCGCTCCCGCGCGTTGGGCATCGCCCTGACTCCGAAGTGCGTGCGGTACTTCGAACGCCGTCCGTTCCCGCCGGGTCAGCACGGCCGTGCCCGCCGCACCACCAGTGACTACAAGGTCCGCCTGTTGGAGAAGCAGCGCCTCAAGGCGCAGTACGACCTGCACGAGGGCCAGCTACGGCGCGCGTTCGACCGGGCCGTACGCCGGCCGGGCAAGACCGGTGAGGAGTTGATCGTCGACCTGGAGACCCGGCTCGACGCGCTGGTGCTGCGGGCAGGTTTCGCGCGCACGATCTATCAGGCCCGCCAGGTCGTCACCCACCAGCACCTCACAGTGAACGGTCGTCGGCTGGACCGGCCGTCGGCACGGCTGAGCCCCGGCGACGTCATCGCGGTGGCGGACCGGAGCCGGGGCAAGGCCCCGTTCGTCGTGGCGGCGGCCGGGGCGCACGCCCCGGAGCGTCCCGCGCCGTATCTGGAGGTCAACCTGACCGGTCTGACCGCACGCCTGGTCCGGGTTCCGCTGCGGACGGAGGTTCCGATCCTCTGCGACGAGCAGCTCGTCGTCGAGTACTACTCGCGCTGACCACTCGGGCCGGTCCGCATCCAGGGCCGCGACGGTGGGCCGGTACGCCCGTCGGTCCAGGTATCCGGCCCGGCGCGACCGGGGGCCAGTCCACCGACCCGGGACCCGACGGCGACGGTGATTGCCTGGGCGACGGCGGTGACCTGGACGACGGACGGCATCCTGGTTGGCGGGAACCGACGGTCGGGCGGTTCAGGTACCGCAGGGGAGCTGACGGGATGAGAAGGTGGTTGGCGGCCGCCCTGGCCACGGTCGTCGCGGTCACCGGCTGCGCCGACACCACCTCGACCGGACCCGCGCCGGACGGCAGCGGGAGCGGAGCCCCGGCGTCGGCCAGCGGTGCCGGCCGGCCCGTGGTGCTGCCGCCAACCAACGGCAGCTTCGACTACCAGATCGGCGGCGCCTACGAGCCGGACGTGGGTGTGGCCATCGTCGAGCGGGATCACTCCGGTGTGCCCTCGGGCGCCGCCTACAACATCTGCTACGTCAACGCCTTCCAAACCCAGCCGGAGGCTGCGGCGTGGTGGAAGGCGGAACACCGCGACCTGTTGCTGAAGGCGGCGGACGGCTCGTACGTCGAGGATCCAGAATGGCCGGGCGAGATTCTGTTGGACACCACGACGCCGGCGCGCCGGACCGCCATCGCCGGCGTCGTTCAAGGCTGGATGGACGAGTGCGCGGCGAAGGGGTTCCGGGCGGTCGAGCCGGACAACCTCGACTCCTGGACGCGGTCCGGCGACCGGTTGACCCACGACCACAACATGGCGCTGGCGCGGTTGCTGGTCGAACATGCGCACGACGCGGGGCTGGCGGTGGCGCAGAAGAACACGCCGGAGCTGGCGCCGTATGGCCGCGACCAGATTGGCTTCGACTTCGCCGTGGTCGAGGAGTGCCAGCACCACGACGAGTGCCAGAGCTACACCGACGCGTACGGTGACCATCTGATCGAGATCGAGTACACCGACAACCCGGTGAGCGCGTACCTCCGGGCCTGCGCCATTCGCGGTGCCCGGATCTCCGTCATCCTGCGCGACCGTGACGTCGTGCCCTTCGGACGCCAGGGCTACCACTACGAGCGGTGCTGACCGTCGCGCGCCTGAACCGCCGTGGTCAGCGGCCCGGTCACACCGAGCCGACGAACTGGCTGACGTGGTAGGCGGTGCTGCGGCCGTCCGCCGTACGCGTCCACTTCGAGACCATCAGGCGCAGGTCGTTGGCGTTGCGGCTCGACCAGGGATGGATGAACCCGCCGTAGAGGGCGGGCTCCTGCCAGCTCGTCACCTGGATCTTCTCCGCCGTCCACGCCCGGTCCGGGCCGGAGGCGGTCCGGGTGACCACGCAGCCGGTCTGGCAGTTCAGGTACGACATCACCCAGGTGCCATCACTCAGGCGCCGGACCGACGGCTCGCCGAAGCGGCCCGTGAGAATGGGTGTGCAGGGCCGCCCCCAGCCCCAGTTCGCGCCGTTCCAGCCCCATCCCTCATACGATTCGGGGTAGAACAGCCGGTCCCACCGGACGCGACGCAGCATCATCGGGCCGTCCTGGCGCCCTGATCGCACCGAGAAGACGTAGACGTGGTCACCGTCCCGCTGCATGGTCCACATCTGGAACGGGTCCTTGTTGTCGGAGCTGTTCCACCACTCGAGCGGCGTACGGATGAAGTCGTTGCCGTTGTCGGAGTAGGCCAGCCCCGCGTAGCGCGACTTCCAGTGCGGTCCCGCCGGGCCGGCGGAGTTCCAGTTCTCGATGCTCATGTAGGAGATGAGCTGCCGGCCCGTCTCGGGAAAGCCGATGCCGTCGTTCGGGATGACGGTCACTTCCGGAAGACCGTCGATGCCGATGCCGTGGTGGCCGTTGTGCATCAGTTCCGGCGCGCGTCCGTTGCCGGCGACCCGTGCCGCGCTGTCGAAGACCACGCCGCCCGGCGCGCCCGGGTGGACGGCGGAGCGCAACATGACCGGTGATCGCCAGTCGTTCGGCAGGGGCGGGCCCTCCGGCCACGGTGTGTCGAAGGTGTCGCCGAAGAGGTAGCCGATCGACCCGTTCTCCAGCACGTAGGGAATGCCCAGGTCCGTGCCGGCGACCCGCCACCGGCTGTTGGTGTCGAGGTCCGCGCCGGTCAACCGCTTCTTCCACACCGCCGCCTGGGCCGGACCGGCGGTCGTCAGGACGGCTCCGGCGCCACCGAGTGCGCCGACCGCGCCAACTGCGGCGACGCGACCGATGAACGAGCGGCGACGCATACCCATGGTCGTCCTTCCCGGCGGCAGGACATCGATTGCCGGCGAGTTAACCTGCGACAGTGGCGGATGCCAATGCCTGACCTTCATCGCCATCACAGTGAAGGAAATCTTCAGATGACATTGACGGCGATCATCGATTTGGTGGCACTCTCAGCATTCGACACCGGCGACGTCTACGAAGAAATCGCCCTCTGACCACAACGAGAACGCCGGGGGCCTCCAGTACTACCGCTTCGCCACGCCGGCTGACCGCGGGCGTCCCGGCCAGGCCGGAACCCCCGCGGTCAACCGATGGCTACGACGACCCTGCCGTCGGCCGCTGACCGGTCAGGGTGCCCAGGGAGCGGCGATGTTCCAGGTGCTGTCCGCGGCCCACAGCGCCGGCGTGTTGTACGCGTCGCCGCCGGTGCCGCTGCTGAGCCAGACCTCCGAGTTGTAGTGCCGCAGGTACCTGCCCCGGAAGTTGTACGACTCCAGCGACACCCCCGTGCCGGTCAGGCCCACCCGGGCGCACCAGGTGGCGTCGGCGCGCGTGAGCGCGGAGCCGTCGTTCGGCGAGTTGCGTACCCGGGACGCCTGATGGCGCAGGTACTGCCCCGGATAGTTGACCGACTCGAACGAGTAGCAGTTGGTGTCGGCCAGGCCGGGCCGGATGGTGTAGGTGGCATCGTTCTTGAGCAGGTCCGGGCTGCCGGCGTCGACCACCTCGGTGTAGGCCAGGCTGTCCTGGTGGCGCAGGTACCGGTTGGTGTAGCCGGGCGTCGTCACCTGCAACGACCGCCGGGTGTTGACCGGGAGCGCGACGGGTGCCGAGCTGCCGATGGTCTTCGACGCGTTGATCAGTGCGGTGTTGGCGGCACGGACGCGGGCCTGATCCATCTTGATCACCTGACGGTCATAGGTGAGGAAACCGTTCAGCTCGCCCTCCAGGTCGGTGATCTCCGTGTAGACCGAGGCGCTGAGTCCCTTGCCGAGCATCAGGTTCTGGGTGCCCTGCACCAGCCCCACGTAGCGGTCGGTGAGCGCGGTCGAGCTGGTCTGCCACTCGTAGGCGAAGAACTCGCCGTTCGGGCTGTACTCGTGGCCCGGGGTGTGGATGCCCAGGCCGCCGAACTCGCCGAGCGCGGCGACGCGGCTGTTCGACGGTACCGGGGAGTCCGGTCCGAGGTAGACGTGCCAGTCGTCGATGTCGCCGTTACCGGGGTTGCCGAGGGACTGGCAGCAGTTGTGGCCGCTGTGTGGGTTGACCAGGCGGGTCGGGTCCTGGTTCTTGATGTTCTGCGCGACCCGACGGGTGTCGGCCAGGGCCCGCTCACCCCAGCCCTCGTTGTACGGCGTGTATTCGATGACGGCGGGGGAGCTGCGGTGCTCGTCGACGATCTCGCGTGCCTCGGTCTCGAACTGTGCCTGCTGCGCGTCGGTGGGGTTGATGTCCTGCGCCGTCATCGACGGGATGTCCTGCCAGACAAGCAGGCCGAGCCGGTCGGCGTGGTAGAACCAGCGCTGCGGTTCGACCTTGATGTGCTTGCGCACCATGTTGAAGCCGAGGTCCTTGTGCTTCTGCAGGTCGAAGGCGAGCGCGGCGTCGGTCGGCGCGGTGTACAGCCCGTCCGGCCAGAAGCCCTGGTCGAGGGTGCCGACCTGGAACACGAACTGACCGTTGAGTTTGGGCCGCAGCACCCCGTTCACCAGGCCGGTGGTGATCTCGCGCATGCCGAAGTAGTGCGTGGTCCGGTCGACGGCGGCACCGCCGGCGTTGCGCAGGGTGATCCGGAGGTTGTAGAGGAACGGGTCGTCGGGTGACCAGCGGCGGGCGTTGGGCACCGGCACGCTGAAGTCGGTGAAGCCGCCGGAGGCGGTGCCGACCACGGTACTTCCGTTCAACGCCTCGGCGAGCACGCTGTGCCCGCTGACGTCGCCCCGGGTGAAGACCCGCACCCGCAGGGTGTTGTTGCTCAGGTTCGGGTAGACGTCCACGCTGCTGATCGAGGCCGTGGGCACCGGCTCCATCCACACTGTCTGCCAGATGCCGGAGCTGGGCGTGTAGAAGATCCCACCGGGTTGCTTGGTCTGCTTGCCGATCGGGGGCAGGCTGCCGTTCTGCCGGGTGTCGGTGGGGTCCCACACCTTGACGACGATCTCGTTGGCTCCACTGGTGAGCTGCGGGGTCACGTCGAAGGTGAAGGCGTCGTAGCCACCGGAGTGCGCTCCGACGCGGACGCCGTTGACCCAGACGGTGCTCTGCCAGTCGACCGCGCCGAAGTGCAGCAGCGTCCGCCGGCCGGACCAGTTCGGCGGGATGGTGACGGTGCGTCGGTAGAACAGGTAGTTGCGGTTGTCGTTGGCGGCCCGCTGTATGCCGGAGAGGGCGCTCTCCACCGGGAACGGCACGTTGACCCGCTCGGGCAGGTTGGTGTTGAACTGCGGGGCGTCGTCGGTGGCGGACTGGCGTAGCTGCCACTCGCCGTTGAGGTTGAGCCAGTCCGGCCGGGTCATCTGCGGTCGCGGGTACTCCGGCAGTGGCGTGCCGAGCAACGCCTGGTTGGTCCACGGGGTGGTCAGCGGCGGCGTTTTGGGCGGTACGGCGTGGGCTGGCGGCGCCGGCGCGGCGAGGACGCCGGCGATCAGCGCGAGGATGAGCAGCAGGGGCAGGGCGGGGCGGATGGGGACGTGACGTGTCATGCCGTCTCCGAGGGGCGAGTCGCCGCGGGCGGTGCAGCTGGGCCCGAAGCGCGTTGGCGGTGGGCATCGGGTGGTCACTCGACCGGGGGCGGGCCTCATCGACAGATGTCCGTGGGATTTCCATCAGCAAGCAACGGCAATCATATTGACATCCATCACCACCTGTTTAACGTTATAGAGGCACGGCGGACGCCCCGTCAATCCTTGCCAGCCGCCGGTGGCACCCGGAAGGGTCGGTGGATGGGCGTCAGCCTGAAGGACATCGCCGAGCGCGCCGGCGTCTCGCTGGCCACGGTCTCCAACGTGGTCAACGGGTACCGACCGGTGGGGGAGCGGACCCGGCAGCGGGTGCAGCAGGCGATCGACGAACTCGGTTACAGCCCCAACCTGAGCGCCCGGCACCTCCGCCGAGGGCGTACCGGCCTGATCGCCCTGGCCATTCCGGAGTTGAACAATCCCTACTTCGCCGAGCTCGCCGAGATCGCCATCCGGGAAGCCGCCGGGCTCGGCTACACACTCCTTATGGAGAACACCGCCGCGGACCGGGACGCGGAGCTGCTGCTCCTCGACGGCTCCCGGCGACACATCATCGACGGCCTGATCTTCAGTCCGGTGCGGATCGGTCGGGAAGAGGTGCTGGCCCGGACCGCCGACAGCCCGCTCGTGCTGATCGGCGAGGGCGTCTACGACGTACCGCACGACCACATCGCCATCGACAACGTCGCCGCGAGTCACGCGGCCATCCAGCATCTGGTGGCGATCGGACGCCGCCGGATCGCGTTCATCGGCGCTGCTCCGGGTGGCGACCGGCAGTCGGCGCACCTGCGCATGCGCGGCTACCGGGAGGCCCTGGAGGCAGCCGGCCTGCCGTTCCGCCCGTGGCTGGTCGCCCGTACCGACGAGTTCGGCCGGCTGGACGGCAGGAGGGCCATGCGCGACCTGCTCGCCCTCGGTGAGCCCCCGGACGCGGTCTTCGGCTACAACGACCTGATCGCCATCGGCGCGCTCCGGGCCTTGACCGAGGCCGGTTGCCGGGTGCCGGAGGACGTCGCGGTGATCGGCATCGACGACATCGAGGAGGGACGGTTCAGCACCCCGACCCTCACCACCATCGCGCCGGACAAGGAGGAGATCGGCCGGCTCGCGGTGCGCCGCCTGGTCGCCCGGATCGAGGGCACAGAGGTCGCGGCACCGCTGACCGTGCAGACGCCGTTCCGTCTGATCCGCCGGGAGAGCACCGGTACACCAGGCGCGTGACGACCAGGCGTTTCCCCATCAGGCCGGGGTGCGTAGCGGCAGCTTCCGGCGTGTTCAGCGAGGTCAGGTGCCCCATTTCAGTGACATCCGTGAGAGTCTGACCTCGCTCCGCAGCTCGACGTACCCCGCCGTGCTCCGTCACCTTGCTCGGCGGGGGCTCAACCGGACGGCCGGTGGTTGGCGCGCTCATCCCGCGCCGAACTCCGCCTGCCCACCGTCAATAACCGGAGGAACCCCGCTATGAATCCGTATCCCGCCCGGCGCTGGCTTGCCGGGTTGGCCGTCGTCGGCGCGCTCCTGACCGCGTCCACGGGCATCCCCGCTGCTGCCGCGGCACCTGCTGCTGCCGCGGCGCCTGCTGCTGACGTCGCGATCTACGCCAACAGTGTCACCGTCGCCCCGGCCGGCCCACAGAAATGGGTGGAGCTCAACCCGGTCGGCAGCCGGCGTCCCAGCGCCTACACGGTGCGGGTGGACCGCAGTGCGGTTGCCGCGTTCGCCGACGTCGAGGAGGAAGGTGAACGTGCCTGCACGACGGAGGGTGCCATCATCACCTGCACGGGCGACGACAAGCCGGACTCCACGGACCTGCTCAGCCTGCGTGTGACGGCTCGCGCGGATGCCGAGGTGGGTCAGCGAGGCGAACTGCTGTTCACCGTCACCGTGCCCGGCGTGGGCACCGGAACCTACCGCTCCACCGTCGCCATCGGCGAGGGCGTCGACCTCGCCACCGAGTCCGAGTTGTCGCTCGACGGCACGCTCGGCTCGTCGGTCACCGTACCGCTCAGGGTGGCGAACGCTGGTACCAAGACCGTCCGCGGGGCAGTGCTGTTCATGTCCGGCTCCTACGGGTTCACGCCGTCCAAGCGGTACGAGAACTGCGAATACAGCAACCTCGACCGCGACAGCAGCAGCTTCGCCTGCACGTTCGACGATTCGCTGGCCCCCGGTGAGGCGGTCGGCGTGGATCCGACGTTCGGCGGAACGATCCCCGCCGACAGTTGGGCGCCGAACCGGCACCTCAGCTGGGCCTTCTGGTTCACACCAGCCGACTGGGAGGAGTTCCGTACCCAGTACCGGCCGGCCGAGCCGCTGGGCCCCAAGGGGACCGACCCGGCTCTGAAGCTGGTGCCGGTCAGCGGCGCACAGGCCCGCTCGCTCGGGCAGACCGACACTGAGTCCGTCAACAACGACACCACGGTGACGCTGACCGTGGCCGGCGACCAACGCGCCGACGCCGCCGCGGTGGGCGCCACCGTCACCGGTGCGGTCGGCGCCACCGTCCCGATGACCGTCGGCTACACCAACAACGGCCCCGCGCGCGCCGGAGCCGACGGCCAGCAAGGGCTCGCCATCGCGACCATGGTGACCCTTCCCGCAGGCGTCACCGCGGTCACCGTGTCGAAGTCCTGCGTCGACCCGACGGAGGAGGAATGGCGACCGGGCAAGCCAGGCGCACGGCACTACGAGTGCACGGCCGGCCACACGATCGCCCGCGGCGAGCGGGCGACGTTCGAGTTCGGACTGCGGATCGACCGGCCCGGCAGCCAGTCCGGCACGGTGAAGCTGTACACCTACTCCGGCGACGGCCCGCTCAAGGACCTGAACCCCGCCAACGACAGCGCGAAGATCATGGTCAACCCGGCCGGCGGCGGGGGCGGTTCGCTGCCGATCACCGGTGCGTCCACTGGGCTGATCGCCGGCCTCGGCGGCCTACTGATCGCCCTTGGCGTGGGCGGCTACCTCCTGTCCCGCCGTCGGCACACCCGTTTCGCCGCCTGATCGACCGCGCCTCCACCGGTGCCCCGCCGACCCTGGTCGGCGGGGCACCATCGTCGTGCGTGCGGGTGACCGGGTGGTCCCGCCGTGCGGTCGTGGGCGTGAGCTGGCGAAAGGGAAGGGGCGGACGGAAACCCGGGTGCTACCGCCGAACCGATCCGCTATGGTCCGCCGATGGATCTTGAAATCGTGACGGTCGCGCAGCGGCCCGAACTGGCGCCGCTGCTCGACGACTTCGACGACGCCTGGCCGGAGTTCATGAGCTGGGATCCGATGGCATCGCTATACTACGCGGTGGCCGACAGGCTGTACCCGGAGTTCGTTCTCCTCGCCGTCGACCCCGCTGAGCCGGACCGGGCGGTGGCGCGTGCCTACAGCGTGCCGCTGTCCTGGACCGAGGAACGGCTGCCGCCGGGCGGATGGGATCGGATCGTGCAGCGGGCGACGATCAACCGCCTCGCCGGCACGTCGGCGAACACCGTGTCGGCGCTGGAGATTTGCGTCCGCCCCGAGGCCCGCGGCCGAGGCCTGTCCGCTCGGATGCTCGACGCGATGCGCGAGAACACCCGCCGGCTTGGCTACCACACCCTGGTCGCCCCGGTACGCCCCAGCGGCAAGCACGAGGTTCCCGACGAGCCGATGGACCGGTACGCCTTCCGTGTCCGTGACGACGGCCTGCCGGTGGACCCGTGGTTGCGTACGCACGTGCGCGCTGGCGGGAGGATCGAGTCGGTGGCCCCACGGTCGATGACCATCCCGGGCACGCTGCAGGAGTGGCGGCGGTGGACCGGTCTGCCGTTCGACCGCACCGGCCAGGTGCACGTGCCGGGTGCGCTCGTCCCGGTCTGGTGCGACGTGGAACATGACCACGGCGTCTACGTCGAACCGAACGTGTGGGTCCGCCACCAACTCTGACCCGCCACCGCGATCCATAGCGTCGGCAGTAGGACCCAGAGGGGATGTCCTGCCTGATCCATTGATATCAATATGATGGCCGCAATCTTGAATCAGGTGCGCTCACGAGGCGTGCCTTCCTGATGCGGAGGAATGCATGGTTCGCTGGCGTACCCTCACTGGCCTGTTGGCCACCGTGTTGGCCGCGGTAACCGCGGGCAGCCTGGCTCTCGCGGCGCCGGCGGCCGCGGCCGACAGCCCCATCACGCCGAACGTTGTCGGTGGCACCCGCGCCGCCCAGGGCGAGTTCCCGTTCATGGTGCGGCTCTCGATGGGGTGCGGTGGGGCCCTGTACAGCGCGCGGTTGGTGCTCACCGCGGCGCACTGCGTGGGTGCCACCGGCACCAACAGCAGCATCACCGCGACGCTCGGGACGGTCGACCTCCAGTCGTCCAGCCGGATCACCGTCCGGTCGAACTACGTCTACCGGGCTCCCGGCTACAACGGCAGCGGCAGGGACTGGGCGCTGATCCGGCTGGCCACCCCCGTCACCGGGCTGAGCACGCTGAAGATCGCCAACACGACCGCCTACGACACCGGCACCTTCACTGTCGCCGGCTGGGGCGCCGCGCGTGAGGGTGGAGCGCAGCAGCGGTACCTGCTCAAGGCGACCGTCCCGTTTGTCAGCGACTCCGTCTGCAACTCCAACTACGGCGGCGACCTCATCCCCGCACAGGAAATCTGCGCCGGCTACGCCAGCGGTGGCGTGGACACCTGCCAGGGTGACTCGGGCGGCCCGATGTTCCGCCGCGACGCCAACAACGCCTGGATCCAGGTCGGCATCGTCAGCTGGGGCAACGGCTGCGCGCGACCCAACTACCCCGGGGTCTACACCCAGGTGAGCTACTTCGCCTCGACCATCGCCTCGGCCGCAGCAAGCCTCGGCGGTTGATCGTACGACCGATCGGGCGGCCCGGCCGGCGACGGCCCGGGCCGCCCGCGTGTGCTCGGAGCAATGACTGTGGTGGATATCGTGGTTACGGTCGTGGGTGAGGTTTCCCGACCACCTGAGGAGCGACCGCATGCCACCCTCCCCGTCCCGGCTCTTCGCCGAGATAGCAACGGCTGAAAGTCCCGCTCAGACCACAGTGGTCATGCGGCGTGCGGTGGTACTCGGCGGCAGCATCGCCGGGCTGATGGCGGCCCGGGTGCTGAGCGACCACGCCGAGGAAGTGCTGATCATCGAGCGGGATCCCTCCGATATGGACAGTGAGCCCCGGCCCGGTGTGCCGCAGGGCAGCCAGGTGCACGCGTTGCTGCCCTCCGGTCAGATCCAGTTGGAACGCTGGTTTCCGGGCATCGTCGACGAGGCGCTCGCGCTCGGCGCCCCGCCGCCGCCAGGCGACGTGGGCACGGCGAAGATCTTCGTGAACGGTGAACTGGGGCTGCCGCCGGAGCCGTCCGGCACCGGGCCGGCGCTGATCACGACGCGACCGTTCCTGGAAGCGCTGATCCGGCGGCGGACCCTCGCCGTCGGGAACATCCGGATGGTGTACGGCCGGGCGGACGGCCTGGTCCTCGCCGACCGGCGCGTCACCGGCGCCTCCTACGTGCCGGAGGGCGGCAAGGAGCCGGTCGTCGAACCGGCGGACCTGGTGGTCGACGCGATGGGGCGGTCCAGCCGGCTGAGCGACTGGCTGGCGGACAACGGGTGGCCTCGCCCGCCGATGCAGCGGATGCCGATCAAACTGAACTACGCGACCGCGCTCTACAAGCAGGACGAGAAGGTCAGCGATACCTGGGTGGTGGTCTACCACACCATGGCGGGCAAGGGCCGTACCGCGCGGATCGGCGGGATCAACTCGGTCGAGGGAAACCGCTGGATCATGTTGGTGGCCGGCTACGACGAGGACAGGCCCAGCCGCGACGTAGCCGACTTCACCGACCGCTGCCGCGAGCACTATCCCCGGATGTTCGGCGACATCGCCGAACATGGGGAGATGCTCGGCGGGGTGGTCACGTACCACCAGGCAGACAGTCGACGCCGGGACTTCCACAAGCTCGACCGGATGCCCGCCGGCCTGGTGGCCGCCGGCGACGCGGTCGCCTCCTTCAATCCGGTGTACGGCCAGGGCATGACCTCCGCGACGTTGCACGCCTCCTGCCTGTCGGCGTACCTGCGGTCGAACCCAGAGCTGGACGAGCCGGCGCGGGCGTACTTCGACCAGGTCCGCGTGATCGTCGACGCCGCGTGGCAGGTCTCCACCTCCGCCGACATCGAGCTTCCGCATGTCGACGGACCGTACCCGCCCGGCTACAAGGTCACGAAGTGGTTCGGTGATCTGCTCTTCCGGACCTCGCTGACCGATCCGGTGCTCAACGCCCGGCTCAGCCGGGTCACCACCATGCTCGACCACCCGGCGACGCTGAGCCGGCCCGGCACCCTGCTCCGGGCGCTCCGACTCGGCCTGTTCCGGAACCGTTCCTCCACCGCCTCGCCCGACAGCCACTGACCGCTTGAACCTGGACGCCTCGCTCAGCGCAGCCGGCGGATGTCGCCGTACGCGCGGTAGAACCCGCCGCGGCCGGACTCGCGGATCTCGGTCACCAGGTAGCGGGCGCCCGGCTCGCGGATGCCCTTGGGGAACTGCACCGACCAGTCGCGCCGGTAGCCGTCGGAAACCACCTGGACCCGCAGTCGGCCGTGATCGTCCAGGCATTGCACCACCACGCCCGCACCGGCGTCGCTGGTCACCTCGACCACCATCGGCTCCACGGTCCGCGGCGCCTGGCGGGGCGCCTTGACGTCCAGCACCTCCGGCACGTCGCCGACCTGGGCCGCCCGTATCGCCGGCTCGCTGGCGTCGATGCAGGCCAGATGACCGCCGGTGGTGACGACGTAGAGGCGTTCGTCGCGGTACTGCATGGAGTACGCCGAGCCGCAGCCGGTGCCGAGCTTCCACAGCCGGGTGCCCGCCGCGTCGAAGCAGTAGATCGAGGACTGGCTGTCGCCGGCGAAGACGTATCGGCCGCCCTCCGCGGTGGCGCAGGAGAAGACCGGGGCGTCGCACCGGTAGCTGCGCTCGACCCGACCGTCCTTGGCCAGCCGCACCACCTCACGGGTGCCCGTCCCGGCGAACACGCTGCCGCGTTCCTGCCACCCGAAGAGCACGGAGCCGGTCGTGGTGTGCCACAGCTCGCGGCCGGTCCGCCAGTCGTAGCCGGTCACGCCCTGCGAGTGGCCGTGGTAGAGCGCGTCGGCGTCGCAGCGCACCATCCAGGCGGAGCGACCCCGCCCGGGCCGGCGCCAGAGGAACTCGTCCTCGTGGTCGATGGCGGCGATCCCGCCGTCGGCGTCCGAGACGCCCAGCACGCCGTCGTGGATGTCCAGCCAGTAGATGTCGATCTCGGGAGCGATCGCGTACGCCACCCGGGGCACCTTGCCGGAGAGGTCGTAGACGTTGCCGTCGTCGCAGCCGGCGTAGATCCAGGCGTCGTCGGCGACGATGCACTTCACCCCGTCGGGGAGGCGGACCTGGCTGCGGACCTGGGCGTCGTGGCCGAGGGTGGTGATCACCCCGTGCTCGTTGCCCACCATGCAGTGCTGATCGTCGACGAAGATGCCGAAGGCGGGGGCGCCGGAGTCGTAGCGCCAGAGCACCGGGGCGGTGTGGGCGGTGGAGCGGGTGCTGACGATCTGCCGGCGGGAGACGCTCCGCCTCTGCCGGACGCCGGGGACCGCCGGGGCGTACCCCTTGCGGACCTTCTCCCCGATCTTCTTCGCCGCGGCCGCCCGGGCCCGGGCGTTGTCCGGATAGGCGCTTGCCTTGATCTGCCCCTGGTCGCCGATCCGGCCGTAACGCACGGTCAGCATGGCGTCGTCGACAACGACCTCGTAGAACTTGTGCGCACCGTCCACTTCGGACAGTTCGAGGTAGGTCGTCTCCTGGGACATGGGGGCCTCCGAGGGGGTCAGCGACCGGCCCGACGTGGCCGGCGCGGCGACAGTGCCCACACACTAACCGTCACCCCCGACAAGATCAGTTGCCGGTGACGGCGGCGAGTACCGGCCGGGGTTCGGCCTCACAGCAGTTTCCTAGCCTCGGCATAGCTGGCTCCCCGGAACCGCGGCCATCGTCGAACTCGCGGAGACACCGTGAGCCGCGACCGGAGGTATCTGATGCAGCATGACCAGCAGCGCCAGCCAGGGCCGATGTACGAGGGCCGCCCGCTGGAGCGGCCCGAGGAGGATGTCGTCGACCAGGGTCTCGGCTTCGACATCGGAACCCTGATGGGCCGCCGGCAGTTGCTGCGGGCGGTCGGCCTGGGCGTGACCACTCTCGGCCTGGCGGCATGCGGGAACGGGTCGGGCGGCAGCCGGTCACCATCGACGTCCTCGTCGGCGGGCGCGAGCGCCACGACCGGTGAGATTCCCGACGAGACCGCTGGCCCCTACCCGGGCGACGGCTCGAACGGCCCGGACGTTCTGGAGCAGAGCGGCGTCGTCCGCAGCGACATCCGGTCGAGCTTCGGTGGGGCCAGCGGCACCGCCGAGGGTGTCCCCATGACGCTTGAGTTGACCATCCAGGACCTGGCGAAAGGCGGTGGAGCCTTCGCCGGAACGGCCGTCTACGTCTGGCAGTGTGATCGGGAAGGCCGCTACTCACTGTATTCCGAGGGCGTCACCGACCAGAACTACCTCCGCGGCGTGCAGATCGCCGACGTGCAAGGAAAGGTGCGGTTCACCAGCATCTTCCCGGCCTGTTACACCGGTCGCTGGCCGCACATCCATTTCGAGGTCTACCCCGACCAGGCCAGCATCAGCGACTCCACGAAGGCGATAGCGACCTCCCAGGTCGCCCTTCCGAAGGACGTCTGCGACAAGGTGTACGCCGAAAAGGGCTACGAGGTGTCAGTCAGGAACATGTCGCAGGTCTCCCTGCAGAACGACAACGTCTTCGGCGACGACGACGGCGCGCTCCAACTTGGCACCGTGACCGGTGATGTCAGCCACGGCTACGCCGTGTCCCTCGCCGTCCGGGTCGACACGGCCACCACCCCGACCGGCGGCGGTGCCCCCGGCGGCGGTATGCCCGGTGGCGGCGCCCCGTCCGGCGCGCCCCCGCGCCCCGACATGTCCGGTGGACCCGGCGGACCCGGTGGGCCCCCTCCGAAGGGACAGCCACGCCCGAGCGGCACAAGCTGACATCCTCGCGCCCAGCACCGCCTTCGCGCGGCGGCAGATCACGGTGATCACGAGGTGAGAGTGCGGTCCGGGTGGGCGGCCCGCGATGCGGCGATCTGAGGCGGCGGCGGTGCTGGCAGCACCGCCGCCACCGTCGTCGTGGGGCGTGCTGCCATGAACGGCTTGCCCACGGCCACGTCTCCGTTCGTCGGGTGTTCGAATCGCCGACATCAGCGCGGAACCCCTTGGAAACATTGACGAGGGTCTCGGTGCTCGATTACCGTGCCGATCGAGAGAGCGCTCTCTCACCTAACCTTCTCCTCAATTACGACGAAACGCGTCGAGGCCGGTAAGCCGGCGTGTCGGCGCGCGATGGAGGCACCATGAAACCTCCCGTCCCACACCGCCGATGGGCCCTGGCCGCCACCACCGCTCTGGTCCTGGCCGTCAGTGGCCTCGCGGTCGCCGTCACCCGCCCCGCGGAAGCTGCCCCCGTCGGCGCCGGCAGCTACACCACCACCCCGGTCGGCCCGCTCCCCACCGGCTGCGGCCCGATGTCCAGCAACCCCCGACAGTTCGCCACCGCCAACGCGCCAGCCGGTGCGATACCCACCAACGACTGGTGGTCCTCGCTGCTCTGGAAGCGCACCGACTGCGCCTTCAGCGAGCCCCTGCACGCCCACCCGCTCTCGTACGACACCTTCACCGACGGCCTCGGCTTCTCCGCCAACTCCACTCCCGCCATCAGCGGCACCTCGACCGGCGTCGGGGAGTACCACTACCCGTACGTCCAGGACATCCGGGTCGGCGTGGCCGGGCTCGGCGCGCCCGTGGTCAAGGTCGACGGCTGGACCGACTGGACGGTCAGCCCGCACTGGAGCGACGGAGCGCGGACCATGCGCGCCACCATCGGCCACGGCCTGCCCTTCGCGTACTTCCAGACCAGCGGTGGGGACGCGGTGATCAGTACGGCCGGCACCGCCGACGTCTGGTCCAACAGCGGCGCCACCATCGGCTTCCGGGTCAACGGCCACGACTACGTCGGGTACGCCCCCAGCGGCGCCAGCTGGACTGTCGGCGCCGGCCGGATCTCCTCCACCCTGGCCGGTCGGGGCTACTTCTCCCTCGCCCTCCTGCCGCCCACGGCGAACGCCACGGAGCGCGCCGACCTGGCGACGACCTACGGCCGGTACGCGCACGCCCACGTCACCGGCACCACCGTCTCGTACGCCTACGACCAGGCGACCAGCGGGCTGACGACCACGTACGCGTTCACCACGACCGCCCGGGAGGGGAGCGCCACGCAGACCGTGGTCAGCCTCTACCCGCACCAGTGGAAGTCGCTGGCCGGCTCGACCCCGATCACTCCGACGTACCCGTCGGCGCGTGGCCGCATGAAGGTGCTCACCGGCGTCAACCAGTTCCGCACCTCGATGAAGTTCCAGGGCGTCCTGCCGGAACTGCCGGCCGTCGGCGACGGCAGCGGCACCGACCTGGCGACGCTCAACAGCCACCTGGCCGCCGCCCGCGCGAACCCGATGGACCAGCGCGGTGGCGACACGTACTGGACGGGCAAGGGGCTCGGCCGGGCGGCCCGACTGGCCGAGGTGGCCGACCTGGTCAATGACACCGCGACGCGGGACAGCGCGCTGAACGCGATCCGCACCACGCTCACCGACTGGTTCACCGCCTCCAGCGGCAAGGCCGCGAAGGTCTTCTACTACGACGCCAACTGGGGCACGCTGATCGGCTACCCGGCGTCGTACGGCTCCGACCAGGAACTCAACGACCACCACTTCCACTACGGCTACTTCATCGCGGCCGCCGCGACGCTGGCCAAGTTCGACCCGGCATGGGCCGCCACCAGCCGGTACGGCGGCATGGTGGACCTGCTGATCCGGGACGCCAACAACTACCGCCGCGACGACACCCGCTTCCCCTACCTGCGCGACTTCGACATCTACGCCGGCCACGACTGGGCGTCCGGGCACGGCTCGTTCGGCTCCGGCAACAACCAGGAGTCCTCGTCGGAGGGGATGAACTTCGCCAACGCCCTGATCCAGTGGGGGCAGGCAACCGGCGACACCGCCGTCCGTGACGCCGGCATCTTCCTCTACACCACACAGGCCGCGGCCATCCAGGAGTACTGGTTCGACGTCAGCGACCAGAACTTCCCCGCCGCCTTCGGGCACTCGACGGTCGGCATGGTCTGGGGCGACGGTGGCGCGTACGCCACCTGGTTCAGTGCCGAACCGGAGATGATCCAGGGCATCAACCTGCTGCCCGTCACCGGCGGACACCTCTACCTAGGCAACAACCCGGCGTACGTGCGGACGAACTACGCCGAACTGGTCCGCAACAACGGCGGCCAGCCGACGGTGTGGCAGGACATCCTCTGGCAGTTCCAGGCCCTCGGTGACGGCGACGCGGCGCTGGCGAACCTCCGTGCGAACCCCGGCTACGCCGTCGAGGAGGGGGAGAGCCGCGCACACACCTTCCACTGGATCCGCAACCTCGCGGCGCTGGGCACCGTCGACACGACGGTGACCGCCAACCACCCGCTGTCAGCGGTCTTCTCGCGCAACGGGGCGCGCACCTACGTGGCGTCGAACCCGACCGCCACGCCGATCACGGTGACATTCTCCAACGGCACCACGCTGGCCTTGCCGGCCGGCCGGACGGCCACCACCGGTGCGTACACCTGGAGTGGCGGCAGCGCCGCGGGCGGCGTACCCCCGACCACCCCACCGCCCACCACACCGCCGCCGACCACCCCGCCACCAACGCCGGGCACTCCGACCCGGTACCTGCTGCCGGGCGGCGGGCTGGGCGCCGCTGGCGGCGCCGCCACCACCACGGTCGCGGCGGCCAACGGAAACCACGACGGTACGCCGACCAACCCGCAGGTCTTCACCGCGACCGGCCTCAACCTCGCCTACTCCGGAGGGCAGACCGCGTTCGACCTGTTCCTGGACGCCGGCTCGGCGGTCGGTAACGGCGTGCAGGTGCGGGTCTCCTACGACCTGACCGGCAACGGCAGTTGGGAGAGGGTGGAGACCTCGCGTTACTTCGCCACCGACCCGGTTCCCGGCTACGAGCACTACACCCAGAACGCCGGTCTGGCCTCGGCCACCGGCACGTTGGGCGCGCTGAGCAACGGCACGGTCCGGGTCGAGGTCTGGTCGGCGATCGGCAACAACCCGAGCACCCTGGGCATCGGCAACCAGTCGGTGCTGCGCCTTCCGTACTCCTGATCCACCCGCCCACGCCGCCGCCGGTCGAGACACGGCCGGCGGCGGCGTGGTGCGACGGGATGGGCCACCCGGATGTGGTGGGGATCGGTGCGGTCAGCCCCGCTGTGCGTCGGCGAGCAGGTCGAGCGAGACCTGCCACAGTCGCTCCGCCGCCGCGGGGTCGATCGCATGGTCGGCGACGCCACTCAGCGGTGTCTCGGCGGTGTGGCGCGCGGCCTGGTTGCAGTCCTCGAAGTACCGGCCGCCGATGCCCTCCAGCTGCGGCCAGGCTGCGAGCAGCACCGAGGTGGCCGCCCCCTGCTCCGGGTTCTTGAAGTCGTACTCCGGAAGCTGCGCGTAGTCCTCCTCGGTGAGGTGGCGCCCCAGGTTGGTGGTGACCGCGCCGGGGTTGGCCGCGTTGACGGTGATGCCGTCGCCGGCCCAGCGCCTGTTCGCCTCGACCGCGAACAGCGCGGTGGCCGTCTTGGACTCGCCGTAGGCGAGGAGGCGGTCATAGGGGCGTTCGTGGAAGTTGATGTCCTCGAAGACGATCGGCGCCTGCACGTGTGCGATGGAGCTGAGCGACACCACGCGGGCCCGGCCGGCCGCTGCGAGCGCCCGGTGCAGCCCGGTGGTGAGCGCGAAGTGGCCGAGGTGGTTGGTGGCGAACTGCAGCTCCCAGCCCTCCGGCGTCCGCATCTCCGGGGTCGCCGACACCCCGGCGTTGTTGACCAGAATGTGCAGGGGGTCTTTCCAGGCGGCGACGAAGGCGGCGACGGACCCCTGGTCGGAGAGGTCCAGAGGGACGACCCGGACCAGCTGGCCCGTGGTGGCGTGGATGTCCTTCGCTGTCCGCTCGCCGGCCTCCCCGTTCCGTACCGCCAGGGTCACCTCGGCGCCCGCGGCGGCGAGCGCCCGGGCGGTCTCGACGCCGATGCCCGATGAGGCGCCGGTGACGATGGCGCGCTGCCCGGTGAGGTCGACACCGGCCACGACGTCACTGGCGGTGGATCGGGCGTTGAAGGGTGTGGTGACGCGGTCTGCACTCATGAATGGGCTTCCTTCGAGATCTTGTCGTTGCGTGTCCGGCGGTGCGAACCGGGTCGGCAACTGCACGTGTGTCCGGTTCCGGCGCTCGCCGCGGCCGGCGATTCCGGCCTGTCCTGCCGCCCGGCTGGTCATGTCCGCACGGACCCGGCCGTGTCCGCACGCCGGTGCGGGCTCCCGGAACGATCCTGCGCGGCGGCCCGCGAAGCGTCCAACACACGCTTCCTGGCGTGGCTACAGTCTGATCCTGTGACCACCCCTGAGCTGCGGCAACTGCGGTATTTCCTGGTCCTCGCAGAGGAACTGAGCTTCACGCGGGCCGCCGCCCGCCTGATGATCGCCCAGCAGTCGCTGTCCCAGCAGATCACCGCCCTGGAACGCGCCCTCGGGGTGAAGCTGTTCGACCGCGGCACCCGCGGCACCACCCTGACCGACATCGGCGCCCTGTTCGTCCCCGAGGCCCGCGCCGTGACGGACCGCGCCGAGGAGGCCGTCGCCGTCGTGGGACGGGCCCGCAGGGGCGAGGTGGGAAACCTCAGCCTGGCCTTCCTGACCACCGTCGCCAACCACCTCCTGCCGCCGGTGGTCCGGGCCGTGCGCCACCAACTCCCCGACCTTCGCCTGACGACGGAGTCCACCGGCATCGCGCCCCTGGTACAGGGTGTCCTCGGCGGACACTATGACCTCGCCTTCACCCGACCCCCGCGGGTGCCCGGCCTGCAGTCCAGGACTCTGGCGACCGAACCGGTGTGCGCCGTACTGCCCGAGGGCCATCCGCTCGCCGAGCGGACCGAACTGAAGCTCGCCGACCTCGCGGACGAACCGTGGGTGATGACCCCGCACAGCTCCTGGGAACCCTGGCACCGCACCTTCGACGATCAGTTCCGGCAAGCGGGCTTCGTGCCGAACGTCGTCCAGGAGGAAGCCAGCGTGCAGAGTCTCCTCGGCCTGGTCGCCGCCGGGCTGGGAGTCACCCGCCTGGCCCGCTCGGCACGCAGCCTTCGCCGCACCGGCGTGGTGTTCGTTCCGCTGACCGGCGCCTTCGTGCACACCGAGATGGTGTGGTTGTCGGGCAACACCTCACCCGTCCTGCGCCGGCTCGTGGACGTGGTCACCGAACTCGCGGCAACGACCGACCTGACCCAGACCGGCTGACACGGAGTGCCGTGGCATGAGCGACGCCCAGTCGGGTACGCGAACGGGGAGCGACCTTTGCAGCACAACGCCGAGTCAGCGGCGAGCGCCGCCGCGACAGTGGAACGGCACGGCTGTGCCGGATCGTCCTGCGGGAGCGGGTATGACCAGGAGAGGGTGGTTGCGATGAAGGTCAGGAACTCTCTGCGCGGGTTGAAGAACAAGATGAACTCGATCGTGGTACGCCGCCGGGGCAGGACTTTCGTCATCAACAAGAACGACCGGCGCCAGAAGGCCCGACAGGGCTGAGAGCCGGCTCACCCACCACCGCTGGCCGGCGTGCCATCAGCCGTCAGCTTTGCGTGCCTCCTTGACCTCAACCAAAGTCGAGGTTCTAGATTCGCTCCACAAGCGATCTTTCAACGGAGGCTCCGCATGGCGACGCAGCACCTTTCCGATGCCGAGCTGGCGGCTCAGCCTGCCGCGTACTGGACCGGCGTGGCCTATGAGGCCCTCATCGCCTTCACCCGGGCCCGGCAGGCCGAGTTCGGCTTCACCCAGCCCCAGTTCTGGCTGCTGCGCAACCTGTCGAAGAACGACATCTCGCCGGACGGCCACGGCATGACCATCACCGAGCTGAAGCTCGCGATGAGCAGTTACCTCAGGCCCGAGGACGATCTGGAGGCCGAGGCAGAGGTTCTGCTGAGCGGGCTTGGCTCACCCGTGATGACCAGGGACGGTTGTGGATCACCGAGGACGGCGACGAGGCTCGTGCCGACCTCAAGAAGCACGCTCCGGCGATCCGTGATCGCATCCACCAGGGCATCGAGGACACCGACTACGTGACGGCCCTGAAGGTGCTCCGGCAGATGATCCGAAACACGGACGGCCCTGTGACCTGAGCGCCTGGCCAGACCCCCGAACCGTGCTGTTCGTCGCGCTATGTGGCGAGCACGTCGCGGCGAAGTAGACCGAGACGGTCGACTGCGGTCGACACGAGCGCGGCCGGGGGCAGCGCGAGGTCGAGCACCAGACCCGGCTCGCCCGGCCCGAACCGTTCCAGGATGGCCAGCTGGGAGTCCAGGAGACTCGCCGGCATGTAGTGCCCGGCGCGCTGGGACATCCGCTCCCGGATGATCTCCGCCGTCCCGTCCAGGTGGAGGAAGTCCACGGTCGGTGGTCCTTCCCGGAGCACCTCCCGGTAGGACCGCTTCAACGCCGAGCAGGCCAGCACCGTCGACACGCCTTCGGCGTCCCGGCTGGCCATCCAGTCGGCGAGGGCGCGGAGCCAGGGCCAGCGGGCGTCGTCGTCGAGAGGTACGCCCGAGCGCATTCTCGCCACGTTGGCCTCGGAGTGGAACTCGTCGGCCTCGGCGAAGGTCAGGCCGGTCAGGTCGCTGATTCCCCTGGCCACGGTCGTCTTTCCCGCCCCGGACACGCCCATCACGACGACATGTCGGGGCGGGTCGTGGCGAGGGGGAGTGGCACGGTGCTCACCAGTCATGGACGGTCCCGTCCTTCAGGCGGTTGAACGGGAGGTAGGCCGGCATGTACGGGAACCGGTCGGCGGCCTTCTCGTCGAGCTCGACGCCCAGCCCTGGCTGCTCACCCGGATGGAGGTAGCCGTCGGCGAAGGTGAAGGACTGCCGGAAGACCTCGTTGGTCAGGGCTCCGTGCCGCATGTACTCCTGGATGCCGAAGTTGTGGATGGCCAGGTCGAGGTGCAGGGCGGCAGCCATGCCGACGGGTGAGATGTCGGTCGGGCCGTGGATACCGGACTTGATCTGGTACTGCGCCGCGAAGTCCAGCAGCCGGCGCATGGCAGTGATGCCCCCGGTGTGGGTCACGGCGGACCGGACATAGTCGATCAACTGTTCCCGGATGAGCGTCTGGTAGTCCCACACGGTGTTGAAGACCTCGCCGATCGCCAGCGGCGTGGTGGTGTGCTGGCGTACCAGCCGCAGCGCCTCCTGGTTCTCCGCCGGAGTGCAGTCCTCAAGCCAGAACAGATCGTACGGTTCGAGATCCTTGCCGAGCCGGGCGGCCTGGATCGGCGTCATCCGGTGGTGACCGTCGTGCAGCAGCGGAAGCTCGGGCCCGAACTCGTTGCGTACCGCCTCGAAGACGCCGGGCAGATGGCGCATGTAGGCGCGGGTGTCCCAGTCCTCCTCGGCCGGAAGCGGGGTGCGCTGCGCCGGTTCGTAGTCGTACCGCTTGCCGTCGGCGCTGGGCTGCGCGGCCACCCCGTAGACGGCGTTGATCCCCGGGACGGAGGTCTGGACCCGGATCGAACGGAAGCCGAGGTCGAGATGGTTGCGGATCGAGTCGAACAGCTCCGGGATGTCGCGACCCGAGGCATGGCCGTACGCCATGATGCCGGTCCGCGACGCGCCGCCCAGCAACTGGTAGAGCGGCATGCCGGCGGCCTTGGCCTTGATGTCCCAGAGCGCGACGTCCACGGCCGCGATCGCCGCCATGGTCACCGGCCCGCGCCGCCAGTACGCCGAGCGGTACAAGAACTGCCAGGTGTCCTCGATGCGGTGCGGATCGCGCCCGATCAACAGCGGGACGACGTGATCGCGCAGGTACGAGGCGACCGACAGTTCGCGCCCGTTGAGGGTGCCGTCGCCCAGGCCGGTGAGCCCGTCATCTGTGGTGATCTTCAGGGTGACGAAGTTGCGGTCAGGGCTGGAGACGATGACGTCCGCTGCGACGATCTTCACGTGGTGCCTTTCTCAGGTGCCGCCTGGGCGGGGTTAGCGGATGGTGCTTGCGGTCCAGTGGCCGTCGAGCAGGCTCACCATTCCGCGTAGGAGCCGTCGGGGTGCCGGAAGGTGGGGCTGCGCCAGGCGTGCCCGCGCTTGTCCGCTGCCCGTACCGCCTGCTCGTCGATCTCGATGCCGAGCCCGGGGGCGGTGAGTCGCTCGATGTGCCCGTCGACGAAGGTCAGCGGCGTGGTGTCCAGGACGTAGTCGAGCACCTCGGCGCCGAGGTTGTAGTGGATGCCGATGCTCTGTTCCTGGATCAGGTAGTTGGGCGTGGCGAAGCCGATCTGCAGGCACGCCGCGAGGGCGATCGGCCCGAGCGGGCAGTGCGGGGCGAGCTGCACGTCGTAGACCTCGGCGAGCGCGGCGATCCGGCGTACCTCGGAGATCCCGCCGGCGTGCGAGAGGTCCGGCTGGGCGACCGCGATGCCGGCCTGGAAGACGGGCAGGAACTCCTGCCGGCTGTAGAGCCGCTCTCCGGTCGAGACGGGCGTGGTCGTGGACCGCACGAAGTCGCCGATGAGGTGGGAGTTCTCCGGTACGACCGGCTCTTCGAGGAAGAGCGGCCGGTACGGCTCGAGCAGCGGGGCGACGCGGCGGGCGTTGGCGAGGGTGAACCGGCCGTGGAAGTCGACGGCGACGTCACGCTCGTCGCCCAGCACCTCCCGGGCGGCGGCGACCCGCTGGACCACCCCGTCGAGCTCGGCGACCGACGCAATCGGGCTCATCCGCCCGGAGGCGTTCATCTTGACCGCGGTCAGCCCGGCCTCCACCTGCGCGGCGATGTGGTCGCGGACCTCGTTGGGCTCGTCGCCGCCGACCCAGCCGTAGACCCGGATCCGGTCCCGGACCGGGCCGCCGAGCAGTTGGTGCACCGGCGCTCCGTACCGCTTGCCGGCGATGTCCCACAGCGCCTGGTCCAGGCCGGACACAGCGCTGGCCAGGATCGGGCCGCCCCGGTAGAAGGAGCCCTTCGTCATGGTCTGCCAGTGGTCCTCGATCCGCAGCGCGTCCCGGCCGATCAGGAGCTCGCTGAGCTGCTCGACGGCGGTCCGGACGGTTTCGGATCGGCCCTCGCAGGTCGCCTCGCCCCAGCCGACGATTCCGGATTCGGTCTCGACGCGGACGAAGAGCCAGCGGGGGGCGACCAGGAAGGTTTCGACCCGCGCGATTGTCGTCACGGTGTCCTCAGCCCTTCGTCGCGCCGGCGGTGAGGCCGGAGACGACGTACTTCTGCACGAACAGGGCGATCACCATGATCGGCAGGGTGACGACGCTGGCCGCCGCCATCAGGCCGCCCCAGTCGATGCTGGCGTAGCCGACGAAGTCGAAGATCGCGACGGGCAGGGTCTTGGTGTCGGCGCCGGAGAGCACGAGGGCGAACATGAAGTTGTTCCAGGAGAAGATGAACGACAGGATGCCGGCGGTGGCCACGCCCGGTATCGACAGCGGCAGTGTGATCCGGCGGAACGCGCCGATGTGGGTCAGCCCGTCCACGAGCGCCGCCTCCTCGAGTTCGTGGGGCAGGCTGTCGAAGTAGCCCATCATGATGTAGACCACCAGCGGCAGCGACACGAACATGTGGCTGAGGACGAGCACGCTGAACCCGCCGACCATCTTCAGGTTGGAGAAGACGTAGTACCAGGGGACCAGCAGGGAGACGCCGGGGATGACCCGCGCCATCAGCACCACGAGCGCCGACTTCTTCATGTTGAAGCGGCTCATGGAGTAGGCCGCGGGTATGCCGAGGACGAGGGAGAGCGCGGTCGCCGCGAAGGCCACCCAGAGGCTGTTGCCGATGAACTGGACGTAGTTGGCCTGCTCCAGGACGTTGGCGTAGTTGTCCAGGGTGGGCGAGAAGGCGATCGCCTTGCCCGTGTCGTAGATGTCGACGTTCGTCTTGAACGACGCGGCGACCATCCAGAGCAGCGGTGCGAGCAGCGCGATCACCACGACGGTGAGCGCCACGACGCGGAACACCCGGTAGGCGGGGCTGGACCTCATCGCTGCGACTCCTTCCTACGGGACGTCAGGGCCCACATCGACCCGATGATGATCAGGAAGAAGATGATGAGGACTGTCGATGAGATGCCGTACTCGTTGTAGTCGAAGCTCAGGCCGTAGGCGTACACGTTGAGCGTCTCGACCTCGTGGAATGAGCCGCCGCCGCGACCCTTCGTGGCGTAGAGGATGTCGAAGGTCTTCAGCGCGTCGATGCCGCGCAGCAGGATCGCGACGACCACGGTCGGCATCACCAGCGGCAGGGTGACGTGCCGGAACCGCTGCCAGGCGCTGGCGCCGTCGATGCGCGCCGCCTCCTGGGGCTCGTCGGAGAGCGAGGTCAGGCCGGCGAGGAGGATCAGCACCACCATCGGGGTCCACTGCCAGACGTCGATGAAGATCGTCGTGGGCAGCGCCGAGTGCTGGCCGGCCAGCCATGGCTGGGGTCCGACGCCGATCCAGCCGAGGGCCTGGTTCGCCAGACCGATGTTCGGGTCGAAGATGAGCCGCCACATCATGCCGACCGCGACCGGGGTGGCGACCAACGGCATCAGGATGGCGACCCGGACCCATTTCTGGCCCCGGAACGGTCGCCACAGCAGCAACGCGACCGCCATGCCGAGGACCACCTCGAACAGCAACGCCACGACGGTGAACCCGGCGGTCCGGCCGACGGCGGGCCAGAACCGGTCGGTGTCCGAGAGCACCTCGACGTAGTTCTGGAAGCCCACGAACTCGGACTCCGCCCGGACCGAGCCCTCGGCGTCGGTGAGGCTGAGATAGCCGGTCCAGGCCAGCGGGAAGATGATCAGTGCGGCGACGAAGGCCATGGCCGGCGCCGCGAAGAGCCACTTGCGGTGGTCGTTGGCCCAGCGTGCCCACGCCGGAGTGTCCGGCGTCTCGGTGGCGCGGCGGGGCGGTCTGGTGGGAGTGGTCACTGCTGCCATGAGATCTCCGGGGTGGGCGGGCCGGACGGGGGTGGCGGAGCCGGTCGGCCCCGCCACCCCCGCGCCAGGCTTACTTGGCCTCGTCGTCCAGGAACTTCTGGAACGCCTCGTTGGCGGTGTCGGCCGCAGCCGCCGCGTCCTTGCCGGCGATGGCGTCGACGATCGGCTGGCCGACGATCTCCCGCGCCTGCGCGACCTTGTTGACCAGCGGGCGGTCGTGACCCACGCCCTCCTTGGTGCTGGCCGCGATGGCCTCGACGAGGTCCTTCGGGTACGTCGCCGTGCCCTCCGGGTTGGCCCAGACCGAGGTACGCGCGCCCGGCACGCCGGACTTCTGCTGCGCGAGCGTCTGCTCCTTGCTGGTCGCCCACTCGACGAACTTCCAGGCGTTGCTCTGGTTCTCGGAGTTGTCGTTGATGCCCAGCGCCCAGGAGGGGATGTTGTACGGCTTCGAACCGGCGGGACCGGCCGGGAAGGGCGCGAAGCCGACGGTGTCGGAGACCTTCGACTTGGCCGGGTCGGTGGCGTTCTTGTAGAGCGAGTTGGCCTCGGTGTAGAACGCCGCCTTGCCCTGGGTGAAGATGGCCATCGCCTCGGGCCAGCTCATGTCGGTGCTGACGTTCGCCGGGCCGTGGTCCTTGAGGAGCCCGCCGTAGTAGGCGTACGCCTGCTTGGCCGGCTCGCTGTTGACGGTGGCCTTGCCGCTGCTGTCGACGAAGTCACCGCCGAAGCTGTAGAGGAAGCTGGAGAACTGGGTGACCGCCGGCGACTTGCCGGTACGGGCCACGAAGCCGGCCATGCCCGGGTCGGCGGCCTTGATCTTGGCTGCGGCCGTCTTGAGCTCGTCGAGGGTCTTCGGCGGGGCCGTCAGACCGGCCTTGGCCAGCAGGTCCTTGCGGTAGTAGAGGACCTCCTGCTCGGTGATGATCGGGACACCGACCGCCTTGTCCTCGTACGAGGTGGCCGTCACCGGGCCGGCCTGGAAGTCGCTGAAGTCCCAGTCCTTGTTGGACTTCACCTCGTCGGACAGGTCGGCGAGGTACTTGTTCTTGGCGAACAGCTTCCCCTCCTGCAGGGGGCGGTACATCATCACGTCGATGTCGCTGGAGCCCGCGTTCAGCTTGACGTTGTACTGGTCGGAGAGCTGGTCCTCGCCGAGCTGGGTGATCTCGACCTTCAGGCCGGTCTGCTTCTCGAACTCGGGCAGAGCCTTCTTGATGTTCTCCGTCCACACGTGATTCGCCAGGGTCACCCGCACCGTCGTCGACGCGGCGCTGTCGTCACCGCCGCCGCATGCCGACAGGCCCATGGCGGCAACCACGGCCAGAGAAGTTCCGAATATCGATCGACGCCGCACGTCCATCTCTCCTTCTGTCGTGGTCGCCGCCCCGGGGGTAGGGCGGAACCTCGTGTTTACATCCGCTTAACGTCCGGATGCTAGGCCGATAAAGCGGATTTATTCAAGGGGTGATCTTCAACTGATATGCTTCATGGCGTGGACCCGTCCTCATCAGGGGTTGCAGCCGTCCAGAAGAAGGCCCCTGCCGAGGCCGGGCTGCACGCGCAAGTTCTCGACCACCTCGGCACCGCCATCTGCGGTGGCCAGGTGACGCCCGGCTCCGTCCTGAACATCGACGAGCTGGTCGACCGGTACGGGGTGTCCCGCTCGGTCGTCCGCGAGGTCCTGCGGGTGCTGGCCTCCATGGGCTTCATCGAGACCCGGCGCCGGGTCGGGGTGCTGATCCGGCCTGCGCGCGACTGGAACGTCTTCGACCCGCAGGTGATCCGCTGGCGACTGGCCTCGGCCGGGCGGATGGCGCAGATGCGCTCGATCACCGAGTTGCGGACCGCCGTCGAACCGCACGCCGCCTGGCTGGCCGCCAGCCGGGTCGACCACGACGAGGCGAGCGATCTCGTCGGGTTGGCGGCCAAGATGTGGGCCGCCGGGAAGGCCGGGGACGAGGCGCGCTTCCTCCAGCTCGACATCGAGTTCCACCGGCGGGTGCTGGCCGCCTCCGGCAACGAGATGTTCGTCAAGCTGCAGGAGTTGGTGGCGGAGGTGCTCACCGGCCGCCACCACTACGACCTGATGCCGCACTACCCCCACGAGCAGGCCCTCCAGCTGCACGCCGACGTGGCGCAGGCGATCCAGCGGCACGACGGCGACCGTGCCCGGGCCTCCATGGTGCAGATCATGGAGCAGGCGTTCGGCGAGATGAAGTCGATGTGGGACCAGACCGGCGAGCCCGGTCAGGGCTGAGCACAGTCGCAGCGCTGGTTGCGCGCAGGGTTCGCCCTGCGCGCCGACTTTCCAGCTGAGCTTCGCCACGTCGTCTCCGTGATGGTGCTATCCGCGCCAGGTGCCACGCCGTTCTCTGCCGCCGGCCGGTCACTCGGGGGACACCGGCGGCACCTCGCTCGGCGCAACCGGCCGTGGCCGGCGTCGGGCCGCCGAAACCCTTTCGCAAGCTTTTCAGCGGCCCCGTCAGTCGTTTGCGGTCCCATGCTTCCGGCAACCGAAGTGCGCAGGCATCGTCCTGAAGCCGGCAAGGACATCGGCGAAGACCGTTCAGTTTTTACTGCTTCGACATCTTGCCGAAACCGTTTTCGTGCGACACGCTAGCGGCGGAGTGACATCCACCACCTCGGTCGCGGCGGTAACGACGTGACGCACGAGCCGCGCCGGATCCGGCGGGAGGCGGAGGCGCGATGAGGACGTACGCGGCACCGCGCGCGGAGGCGGTGCGATCAGCAGCGTTGTCGAGGGTCAACCCAATACGTCGAGCGGTCAGCTGCGACAGCGCGGCGCAGACGATCCACATAGGGCGGCAACACGGCACGCCACCGCAAGCGACTGACGCGGGCGACGCGGACCGGATCCACCGGCGGCTCTAGCCCCGTCTCAGCAACCCGAGCGAACCAATGATCCGGTCTGAGCCTCAGCTCGCGGGGACCGCCTGGCGGCTCCCTCCGAACGATGAACCCTAGGAGAGGAATCATGAGAAAAACCTTGGGCAGACGCACTGCCCTTCGTTCGCTGGCGGGAGTCCTCGTGGCGGCGCTGACTGTCGGCATGGCCGCGTGCAGCGGCGACGACTCGGGCGGCTCGAGCGCGGCCGAGGCCGGACCCAACGGCGTCGACGACGGCAGCGAGCTCACCCTGTGGACCCGCGCCCCCCTGGAGAAGCAGGCGAAGCTGCTCGTCGAGGCGTACAACTCCAGCCACCAGAACAAGGTCAAACTGACCGTCGTACCCAACGACGACTACGTCGCGAAGGTCGGTGCGGCGGCGGGCTCGGACGGCCTGCCGGATCTCTTCGCCGCGGACATCGTCTATGTGCCGAACTGGGTGAACCAGGGCCTGTTCCAGGATCTCAGCGCGAACATCGACGGCCTCAGCTTCAAGGACTCCATCAACAAGGGGCACCTCTCGGCCGGCACGCTCGACGGCAAGAAGCACGTCCTACCCTTCGTGCTGGACCTGTCGATGCTGTTCTGGAACAAGCAGCTGTTCAAGGACGCCGGGCTGGACCCGGAGAAGGCGCCGGCAACGCTCGACGAATACGCCGCCGCCGCCAAGGCGGTGCAGGCAATGAAGAAGCCCGGCGTCTACGGCACGGCGGCCGGTCTGAACTGCGGCGGCTGCCTGGTCTTCACCTGGTTCCCCTCCGTCTGGGCGGGCGGCGGTGAGGTGCTGAGCGAGGACGGCACCGAATCCAAGCTCGGCGACGACACCGCCCAGAAGGTCTACAGCACCTGGCATGACATGTGGAAGTCCGGTTCCGTGCTGCCCTCCTCGGCGGGCGAGACCGGTCCGACCTGGACTGCCGCATTCACCGAGGGCAAGGTCGGACTGATGCTCTACCCGGCGACGCTGCTCTCCTCGACCCCGTTCGACGTCGGTGTCGCCGCTATCCCCGGCCCGACCGGTGGTGGCTCCACCTTTGTCGGCGGAGACGGCATCGGCGTCTCGAAAGACTCGAAGAAGGCGGCGCAGGCCTGGAACTTCCTCAGCTGGATGATGTCCGAGGCCGCCCAGGTCGAGGTGCTGGCGAAGAACAAGGACGTGGTTTCCCGCGCCGACCTCGCGAGCAACAAGTACGCCGCCGAGGACCCGCGGCTGGTCACCATCAACGACGCGGCTGGTAAGGGCGACACGCCCGTCGCGCTGAACTTCCAGCAGGCGTTCAACGCGCCGAACAGCCCTTGGCTGACCCTCGTCCGTAATCGGGTGCTGAACGGTAGCGGCGACCTCCAGAAGGACAACGGCGAGATCAACGCCGTACTCAAGCAGTAGGTGTCCACCGCAGGCGTGTGCCGTCCAACGGCCTTGTCGGCCGGCATGCGCCTGCGGTGGGACACGACTCGCACGTGTCAACGACCGCCCGTCGCGACTGAACGAGAGGTTTCCATGAGAGTCACCGCACCGTCTCGCCCGCCCAGTGCGGCGATGCGGGACCGCGCCCGCCCACGCGGCCGTCAGGCCCTGCTTGGCTGGCTCTACGCGACGCCGACCGCGGTGTTCGTGGTGGCGTTGTTCGCTGTGCCGCTGCTGCTCGTCATCAAGATGTCGGTGTCGAGATGGCCGCTGTTGGCCGGCGACCAGGGGATCAACGCTCCCGACAACTTTGTGAAGGCGATCAACCACCGGTTCTTCACCGACTCGGTGGTGTTCACCATCAAGTACACGGCGCTCGCGACCGTGCTGCTGCTGGCCCTCGGGTTGGGGCTGGCCCTGCTCGTGCAGGAGTCGAGCCGGTGGAACAACCTGCTCCGTGCCTCGTTTCTGATTCCCAGTGCCCTCGGGCTGGCGTCGGCGTCCCTGTTGTTCTACGTGCTCTATTCGCCGTACGCGAGCCCACTGGCACCCGTGATGGATCGTCTGGGCGTCACCTTCCTCGGTTCACCGAACGCGGCGCTCTTCTCGACGACCTTCCTCATCGTGTGGCGCTACGCCGGCTTCTACATGGTGCTCATGCTGGTCGGCTTGCAGGGCATACCGGCGGACGTGTACGAGGCCGCACGCGCGGACGGAGCCAGCCGCTGGCAGACCTTTCGGAAGATCACCCTGCCGCTGCTGCGTCCGACCCTGGCACTGACGACCGTCCTCTGCGTGACCGGCTCCCTGCTCGCCTTCGAGCAGTTCTACATCCTGACGAAGGGCGGGCCGGACAACAGCACGATCACGGTCGTTCAGCTCATCTACATGGTGGCGTTCCAAGGTCAGAACGACCTCGGTGTGGCGGCGGCCCTCTCTGTCATCGTGCTGGTGGCCCTGGTCCTCATCAATGCGCTGCAGTTGCGCGCCTTCCGGTCCGAGGAGAATTGACGACGATGGTCGCCCTGCCCAGTTCCACTTCAACCACTGCCGGAGGGCCACCTCTGTCACCCGTGGCGCCAGTCGGCCGGCGCAGAACCAAGGGCGTCACCATCTTCGGCATAGTGCTGCGCACACCGTACTGGGTGTTCACCGGATCGGTGGGATTGATCTTCCTGGCTCCGCTGCTCTGGACGGCGGTCGCCTCGGTCGGCCCGCAGGCCGGCACGAACCAGGTCGATGGTTGGGGATTCGGCAACTACGAGACGTTGGCCAACTACCAGGCCGGCATCTGGCGCTACCTCGCGAACTCGACCTTCGTCTCCCTGCTCACCGTCACCCTGACGCTGCTGATCTCCCTGTTCGGCGGTTACGCGTTCGCGCGGTTCCGCTTCCCGGGCAAGAACATCCTGTTCCTGGTGACGCTCGCCATCCTCATGGTCCCGTACGCGACCTTGCTCATCCCGCTCTATGTGCTGCTGAACCAGGTAGGGCTGGAGAATTCCCTCGTCGGCGTGGCCCTGGTCCTCACGATGTTCCAACTGCCGTTCTCCACCTTTCTGATGCGCATCTCCTTCGAAGCGGTGCCGCGCGAGCTGGACGAGGCCGCGATGGTCGACGGGTGCTCGTCGTTCAGCGCCCTGTGGCGAGTGCTGTTACCCGCCGTGAAGCCGGGCCTGATCACCGTGGGGCTGTTCGCATTCCTCGCCGCGTGGAACGACTTCATGGCGCCGCTGATCCTCATCAACGACACCGAGCGCATGACACTTCCGCTCGCTGTTTCCAATCTGCGGGGCCAGGTTCAAGGTGTCGTCGACTACGGGGCTACTGAAGCGGGCGTCGTCGTTCTCGCCCTTCCGTGCATCGTGCTGTTCCTGCTGCTTCAACGACACTACGTGCGCGGCTTCATGTCCGGCGCGATGAAGGGATGACCATGAGCGGCACCGTACCTGCGGCCGCCCCTGTCCTGCCGATTCGTGGCCGGCTGCGGCCCGTCGGGCTGGACAAAGTCCGGATCACGGGCGGATTCTGGGCTGAGCGTCAATCAATCAACGGCGTCGCGACCCTCGAGCACATCGAGCACTGGCTTGAGCGGGAAGGCTGGATTCGAAACTTCGACCTCGCCGTGCAGGGCGACCTTTCGCGCGAACGCCGTGGACGCGAGTTCTCCGACTCGGAGATCTACAAGTTCCTCGAAGCAATGGCGTGGGAGATCGGCCGGACCGGCGATGCGGAGCTCGAGACGAGACTTCGCGCCATCGTGCGCCGGGTGGCCGCGGCACAGGAGTCCGACGGCTACCTCAACACCAGGTTCGGTCGCCCAGGCCAGGCACCGCGGTGGTCCGACCTCGAATGGGGTCACGAGCTCTACTGCATCGGTCACCTTCTGCAAGCCGCGGTCGCCCGCGCGCGAACGCGTCCAGGCGCGGACGACGGGCTGCTCGACATCGCCCGCCGTGCCGCCGACAACGTGTGCGAAACGTTCGGGCCGGACGGCATCGACGGCCTCTGCGGACATCCGGAGATCGAGCCCGCGCTGGTGGAGTTCGCCCGGGTCACCGGTGACGACCGCTACCTGACCCAGGCCGCTCTCTTCGTCGACCGGCGGGGCCATGGCCGGCTCAGCGATGTGGAGTACGGTCGCGAGTACTTCCAGGACGAGCTTCCCGTGCGGCAGGCGACAGTCCTGCGCGGGCACGCGGTGCGGGCGAACTACCTTGCCGCCGGCGCCACCGACGTCGCGGTCGAGCTGAAAGACGCCAGCCTGCTGGAGGCGGTACGCAACCAGTGGAAGAACGCGGTGGCCCGGCGCACGTACGTCACCGGCGGTCAGGGCTCCCGCCACCAGGATGAAGCCTTCGGCGAGGACTGGTTGCTGGCCCCCGACCGCGCGTATTCCGAGACTTGCGCCGGCGTCGGCTCGGTGATGCTCGCGTGGCGGTTGCTGCTGGCCGACGGCGACCCCCGGTACGCCGACCTCATCGAGCGGACGCTGTTCAATGTGGTGTCGACCTCGCCGTCGGCCGACGGGCGGAGCTTCTTCTACACCAACACGCTGCACCGGCGTGAGCTCGGCACCCTTCCCGACGCCGACCGGCCCAGCCTTCGTGCGGCGGCCTCGCTGCGGGCACCCTGGTTCGAGGTTTCCTGCTGCCCGACCAACGTCGCCCGTACCCTGGCCAGCCTGACGGCGTACATCGCCACGTTCGACGACGAGGGCCTCCAACTCCACCAGTACATGCCCGGCACCGTCGAGCATCGCCTCGCTGACGGGCGTGACGTGTGCGTGAGCATTGCGACCGACTACCCCCACGATGGGCAGATCCGGGTACGGATCGACAGCGACGACGACAGCCCCTGGTCGCTGTCGTTGCGCGTGCCCGGTTGGGCGGCCCAGGGTGCGACGGTGACCATCGACGGAGACAGCCGCCCGGTCGGTCCCGGCTTCGTCACCGAGAATCGGACGTGGCGACGAGGCGACGAGGTTGTCCTGTCGCTGCCGATGGCGCCCCGGTTCACCTACCCGGACGCGCGGATCGACTCGGTCCGTGGCTGCGTCGCGGTGGAGCGCGGCCCTCTGGTGTTCGCCCTGGAGTCGGTGGACGTACCCGGCGTCGATTCCGTCGATGAGCTTCGCGTCGACACCAGCCAGCCGCCCCGCCTGGTCGATGGCCGGGTCACGGTGCGCTGCCGGCGCGTGCACCCGCAGGACCACGGCTGGCCCTACCGACCCGACGCGGCCGGGGCGGCGCCGATCGTCGGCGAGGTACTCGACGAGGTGGCGCTGGTGGAGTACCACGCCTGGGCCAATCGCGGGCCCTCGACGATGCGCGTCTGGCTGCCCATGGACCGCTGACCCGGACGTCATGGGCTGAAGGGCAGGCCCGATGTTAGCGCTAACGCTCCACCCGTTCGGCCGCACCGACAACAAGGAGGAAAGAACATGATCCATGGACGCGTGCGGAGGGTGCCCCTCTGGGCCGCCCTGGCCGCGCTGGTGGTGGGAGGGGCTGTGGGTGTGCCATCCCCAGCCAACGCCGCCAGCCCGATTTTGCCCGGCAACGAGGGCGACGTCGGGGTTTACACCGACGGGCAGAGCCATGCCATGGACATCGGCGACCCGGCCTACAGCAACGTCGGCGACGTCGCCAACCAGCTCATGCCCGGTGTGCCGTTCACCGCGGGGAACATGCACCAGTCGATCTTCGAGAAGGATCTCGCCGCCGGCGGCACGGACTACTACCTCGACCGCATTCTGGGTGTCCACGGGACACTCGGGTCAGCGGTGCTGATGACCCGAGGCCGATCCCTGTACATGCGCGGCGCGAGCAACAACAACTTCACCACCATGGGCTTCGCCGGTAGCGCCTACGTCGGCGGCCCCAACAACCTCGGCAACCTGTACACCGTCACGGTGCCGGGGCAGACCGTCACCGAGGTCAACGCGAACCGGTTCAACGCGCCGAGCCACGCCAAGAGCCGGTACACGATCGGGACCACCGGCGTCACCGCCGACCTGACCAAGTTCATTACCGACGACAACGTCGCGGTCACCGCCATCGACTTCAAGAACCCCGGCGGCTCGCCGGCGACCTTCACCGTCCGCGCCGCTTCCCCGCTGGCCACCCAGGCCGGAACGGGCACGGCGACGCTCACCGGCACGCGCACCATCACCAGCGGCGCAAACAACGGACTCGTCGACACCGCGTGGAACTCGATCAAGATCGACCTCACCGGTGCCAGTTTCAGCCGTACCGGCACAAACCTGGACCGCGAGATCACCGTGCCCGCGGACGGCTCGCTGTCGCTGTCGGTCGTCGGCGCCGTCTCCTCGGCCACGCTGACCAAGACGGTCGAGAGCTACCAGGAGTACGCCGCCATGTCGGCGGCCACGGCCGTGCGTACCGGCATCACCGCGTTCAACCGCCGCTGGGCACAGGACGTCCCCTACATCGACCTGCCCGACCCCGCCCTGGAGAAGGCCATCGTCTACCGCTGGTGGGGCGAGCGGTACAACAGCCTCGACGCGAACGCATCCGGTCACGTCTATCAGTACCCGACGACGATCGAGGGGGTGAACCTCTACCAGAACGCCGTGGCGCTGACCCAGCCGATGCACCTGCAGGACACCAAGTGGCTGCGCACGCCCTACCTGCCGTACGGCCAGATCCTCAACATCGGCGAGCTGTCCGGCTCCTCGGCCTTCCTGGACAGCCCGGGGCACACGAGCTGGAACAACCACTACTCGCAGTACCTCGGCACGGCGGGGCTCGAGGCCTACAACGTGCACGGCGGTGGCAAGGAGATCGCCGGGAAGTTCGCGCACTACTTCGAGGGCGACGGCGTCGGCCAGCTTGAGCACTACGACGGCAACGACGACAAGCTCATCGCGTACGACACCAACTACATGCCGGGCAACGACGCCGACGCCATCACCTTCGGCTACCCGAAGACCAACGCCGGCGCACCCGGGGCGCGCACGATCGAGCGACCCGAGTCGGCGTACGTGTGGGGCGCGTTCGACGCCGCCCGCCAGCTCTACCAGATCGCCGGCGCCGACCAGGCCAAGGTCGACGAGATGGCGACCGGTGCCAACGAGATCCGCGCAGCGATCCTCGACCGGCTGTGGAGCCCCGACACGCGGATGTTCCTGGCCGGCACGTCGCACGGAGCCACCAGCGCGGCCAGCTCCAACGGCCGGCCCAACCCGCTGCCCCAGTCGGCCCGTGACCTGATCCCGGCCAAGGAGTCGAACCTCTACGACATCTACGCCGAGAACCTCATCCCGTTCGACCAGTGGCAGACCTACGTCGACGGGTTCCGCTTCCTGACCTACGGCGACAACTTCCCGATCTTCCCGTTCTACACCGCCAACCAGTACGACCGGTCGGCCTACGGGGTGGGCGGCTCCAACAACTTCTCCAACATCAACTTCACCGTGCAGTACCGCAGCGTCCGCTCCGCGCTGCGCCACTACGACCCGGAGCAGAAGTACATCACCCCGGCGTACGCCAAGCGGCTGCTGGACTGGATGGCCTGGAGCATCTACCCGGGTGCGGACATGCGGGTCGCGAACCAGGCGGAGTACTACTCCAACTGGAACGCGACCGCGAAGACCTACAACCGCAACAACCCGAACCACATCATGCTCGGCAACATGAACTACATCTTCGTCGAGGACATGGCGGGCCTGCAGCCGCGCTCCGACGACAAGATCGAGCTGTCGCCGATCACATTCGGCTACGAACACTTCATGGCCAACAACCTTCGCTACCACGGGCAGGACGTCACCATCGTCTGGGACCCCGACGGCAGCAAGTACGGCCTGGGCGCCGGCTACAGCCTGTTCCTGAACGGCGAGAAGAAGGTCAGCACCGACAAGGTCGGCAAGCTCACCTACGACCCGGGCACCAACCAGGTCCAGGCCGAGGACGGCCTCACCGTCACCTTCACCGCGACGACCGGGGCCAACTTCCCGAGCGCGGTCGACGCCCCGATCCAGGACGACCGCGTCGTCTCGTACCTCAAGACGGCCGGCATCGACCTCACCGAGGACGCGCCGAACCTGACGGCGGGCGCCAACCTCAGCTCGTCGTACACCCAGCAGGGTGTGCGACCGACGCCGTGGCGGCAGTTCCACACGCCGGGCTGGAGCACCACCTCGATGAACTACACGCCCGGCGCCATCAAGGAGACCGAGCGGCCGGTGTCGCTGGCGGCCGTGACCGACGGCGTCACCGCCAACGAGCCGTACTGGGGCAACTACGGCACCGCTGACAAGAACGGCTACGTCGAGCTCGACCTGGGTTCGGCCAAGTCCTTCGACAACGTGAAGGTGTTCTTCGTCAGCGACCGTCAAGCCGGTGGCTACCGCGAGCCCGCGCGCTGGTGGGTCCAGGTGCCCGACGGCAACGGAGGGTGGAAGGAGGTACCGGGCCAGTTCAAGAGCCCGACCGTCCCGTCGGCGAAGTTCAACGAGGCGTTGTTCGACACCGTGACGTCGAACAAGCTGCGCATCGCCTTCACGAACAACCCGACCTTCTTCACGGCGATCTCCGAGATCCAGGCGTTCGACTCGGGGCGTGACGTACCGGAGGTCTCCAACCAGGCACCCGTGGTCACCGCCACCCGCGACGGCTCGGCGGACGGCAACCTGTCCACCAGGCTGGTCGGCACGGCGTCCGACGACGGCGTCCCCTACGACAGCGAGCTCACCTTCGGCTGGGAGACCGTCTCGGCGCCGCAGGGCGCGGGCGTCATCTTCTCCGACGCGAAGGCGCTGGCGACCCGGGTGACCGGCACGGTCGAGGGTGACTACGTGTTCCGGCTCTTCGCCACTGATGGCGAAAAGCGGTCGGAGGCGACCGTGGCGGCGACCCTCGCCAAGCGGGAGGTCGTCGCGGAGTTCGGCTCCTCGGCGACGATCAGCACCAGTGGGACCTCGTCGTGGGAGAACCACCAGCGGGTCAACGAGAGCAGCACCCCGAACAGCTCCAACCCGGGTGCCGGAAACGGCTGGGGCAACTGGGGCCAGACGCAGAACGGCACCAGCATCGAGCGTGCCGCGTGGCTCCAGTACCGGTGGACCGCACCGGTGCGGCTGTCGTCGACCGACATCTACTGGTACGACGACAACGGCGGCACCCGTCGGCCCACGGCCACGACGTACGCAATCGAGAGTTCCGAGAACGGCACCACCTGGACGCCGGTCACCCTCACCAAGGGCTCGACGTACGCCGCTGGGCTCACCACCAACACCTACAACCACTTCGACTTCGAACCCGTCACAACCAGCTACCTGCGCATCCGCATCTGGGGCCTCATGGATGGCGGTGCCGGCACGGGCGTGCTGCGCTGGCGCGCCAACGGCGAGACCGTCAACTCGGTGCGCTCGCCGGTGCTCATCCGGACCGGCGTGGGCCAGGTGCTCGCCCTGCCGAGCACGCTCGACGCGATCTATGCCAGCGGCGCTCGCGGCACCGTCGCGTTCAACTGGCAGGAGATCACGCCAGCGATGGTCGCGGAGCCCAACGTGGACCCGTTCGTGGTCTACGGCACGAACGACGCGTACGGCCAGATCGCCGAGGCCCGCATCTACGTGCGGCCCGAGATGTCCCCGGGCGGCATCTCGATCCAGGGCGCCGAGGCGTTCGAGCAAGCCGTCGAGGTGGGCGAGCTGCCATACCTGCCGAACAAGGTGGAGGTCTCCTACAACGACGGCTCCCGGGACAACCAGGCCATCGGTGTCGACTGGGACTTCGACGAGAACATCGTCAACACCCCCGGTCGCTACACCATCATCGGTGACCTGATCCTGCCCTACTACGTCAGCGAGGCCGGTGCCACGCGGACCACGCTGACGCTCACCGTGGGCGACCCGCCGGAGACCCCGGCGTGGGACGTCGAGGTGCAGGCACGCACACAGTGCACCGGCGCCAACGTCTATGTCTCGGTCAACGCTCGCAACGCCGAGGACGTGCCGCTCACCATCGAGCTGGTCACGCCGTACGGGTCGCGCACGGTGGCCAACGTCGCGCCCGGGAAGGCCGCCTACCAGGCGTTCAACACCCGTGCCAGGACGGTGCAGGCCGGGATCGCGACGGTGAAGGCCACCGGAACCGTCAACGGCCAGCCGGTAACCGAGGAGTTTGAGGCGCCGTTCGGCGCACTCAGCTGCGGCTAGGCATCCGTGGTGGCGGCGCCGTACCGGTGCCGCCACCACCCCCGCCAAACAGTGAGGAGATCGACACCGTGAACACCACCGTGGTGCGCGGCGCCGCCCCACCAACCGCCCGGCCGTCGCGTCGGCTCCGCAGGATGGCCGCCGCGACGGCGGTCGCCGGGCTCGTCGCCGCTGGCCTGGTCGGGGTCGCCGCGCCGGCCTACGCCGCCGATCCGTACACCTTCACCAACACCGTCAACCCGATCCTCGGCGACGGCAGTTACTACTCGGCCGATCCGGCGCCGGTCGTCGTGCCGGCCGGCGCTCCCGGTAACGACACCGACCGGGACGAGCTCTACATCTACACCGGCCATGACCAGGCCGGACCGTCCACCAACGACTTCATCATGAACGAGTGGGGCGCGTTTCGTACCACGGACGTCGAAGCCGGCGAGTGGACCCACCATCCGTCGCTGATGCGCCCGGAACAGGTCTTCGCCTGGGCGACACCGGGACGCGCGTACGCGGGCCAGGTCATGCAGGGCGTCGACAAGCGCTACTACTGGTACGTCCCGATCAACGAGCGGGACAGCCCGGCGGCCGACAAGTTCGCCATCGGCGTGGCCGTCTCGGACAGCCCGACCGGCCCGTGGACCGACCACGCGGGCGGGCCGATCATCTCCCAGCGGGTGCCCGCGGCCAACACCATCCACAACATCGACCCGACGATCCTCATCGACGGCACCGCCCCGAACCAGCGGGTGTACGTCTGGTGGGGCTCGTTCAGCCAGCTGCGCATGCAGGAATTCCAGCAGGACATGAAGACCCCGGTCGGCACCCAGCGCACCGTCACCGGCCTGACCGGCTTCTTCGAAGGCGCCTGGGTCTTCAAGCGCAACGACACCTACTACATGGCGTACGCCGGCAACAACGCCGGCCCGACCTCGCAGTGCACTCCGGCGAACTACCACGCCTGCATCGCGTACGGGACGGCGTCGTCGCCGCAGGGGCCGTGGACCTACCGCGGGACCGTGCTCCGGCCGGTCTCCTCGACGACGAGCCACCCGGGCATCCTGGAGTTCAACGGCACGTGGTACCTCGCCTACCACACCGCTGACGCCGTTGGCGGCGGCCACTTCCGCCGCTCGGTGGCGATCGACCCGCTGGAGTGGGACGACACGCTGACCCCGCCGCGGATGAAGCTCGTCACGCCGACACCGATCAGGGGACCGGACCGCACTCCCCGGCCGAACATCGCCCAGGAGGCGACGGTCACCGTCTCCAACCAACCGGTGCCCACCCAGTACTGGGTCAAGGCGCTCAACGACGAGATCGTCCGATCGAACCCGCTGCCACCGGACATGTGGGGGACCTGGACGGGCAACAACCCGCCACAGCAGTGGGTGCAGTACACGTGGGACCAGCCGATGCGGATCTCCGGTTCGCAGATCGACTTCTGGAACGACCAGCCGCAGGGCAGCGGCGTCGGGGTCGCCGCACCCGCCCGCTGGCGCGTCCAGTACTGGAACCTCGACACCGGGCAGTGGGCCGACGTGCCCAATCCGAGCGGCTTCCCGACCGGCACGCAGGGCTTCCAGGACACCACCTTCGACCCGGTGACCACCACGCAGGTACGCGCCGTGCTCGACGCGTCGACCAACGGCAGCACCTACTCGGCGGTGGCGGTCGAAGAGTGGAAGATCCTCGCAGTGCAGCCGGAGACCGTCAGCGCACCGGCGATGACGGTGGAGGTGGGGGAGACCGAACTGCCCGGCAGCGTTCCCGTGTCGTTCGGCGCCGAAACGCTGGGGGTGCCGGTCTTCTGGGACCCGGTGCAGCCCGACGACGTCGCGACGCCCAGAACGTTCACCATCCAGGGCAGTGTGCTCGGCTACGCCGCCGGCCGCGTATCCGCGCAGGTCAGGGTCATCTCGCCCGGCGACACCGAGGGCGACGAGACCCCGCCGACGCTGACGCTCACGCCCAGCGGCAGCGCGGGCAGTGCCGGCTGGTTCCGGTCCGCGGTGCGAGTGCGCGTCGCCGGCACCGACGACCGTGGCGGTCGGCTGACCATCGAGTCGCGGGTGGACGACGGCGAGCCGGTCACCGCGAGTGACGTGCGGTCGGTTGACGTCACCGTCTCCGGAGACGGTCAGCACACCGTGCGGGCGACCGCGACCGACCGCGCCGGCAACGTCTCCGCGCCCGCGAACGTCCCCGTACGCATCGACGCCACGGCACCGGTCAGCACCGCCACCGCGAACAGCGCCACCCGGACGGTCACACTGACCGCCAGCGACGCGACCTCCGGGGTAGCCCGCATCGAGTACTCCATCGGCACCGGCGCGTGGACCGCCTACAGCGGCGCCATCGCGGCACCCGACTCCAACCGGCACACCGTGTTGTTCCGTGCGCTCGACGTGGCAGGGAACCTGGAGACCGCCAAGACGGTCACCATCCCGGCGGACCTGTCCGGGCCACTCACGGGCAACATCGGGCCCATCGCGACCCCGACCGCCTCCTACACGGCGGGTTGGAACAGCGTCACGGCCCTCAACGACGGCGCCGACCCGTCGAACCCGAGCCAGGCCCAGCTCTGGGGCACCTGGTCCGGCACCCGTCCGGCGACCCAGTGGGTCCAGTACGACTGGTCGCGCCCGGTACGAATCACCGGCGCCGAACTGAAGTTCTGGCGGGACGCCAACCGCGGCACCGGCGACGGCGTGGCCGAGCCCGACGGGTGGGTGCTGCAGTACTGGGACGAGCCCGGCTCGGCCTGGCGCGACGTGACCGGCGCATCCGCCTACGGCACGAGCACCACCGCGTTCAACACCGTCACCTTCGACCCCGTCACCACGCCCCGGGTGCGGGCCACGATCCGGGCCAACGGGAACGGCACCACCTACTCGGCGGTCGCGATCACGGACTGGCGGGTCTTCGCCGACGACCCGGGCGTACCACCGGAGGTGCCCGTCACCGTCAGCGCGCAGGCGCGGTGCGTCGGCGGTAGGGCGTACGTCGCCGTGCAGGCGCGCAACGAGCACGACGCGCCGGTGGACATCGTCCTGGAGACGGCGCACGGCCAGCGTTCGGTCGCCAACGTGGCGCCGGGTGCGAACGCCTACCAGTCGTTCGCGACCCGGGCGGTCTCGGTGGCGGCCGGCTCGGCGACCGTCCGGGCCACCGGGCCCATCAACGGCGAGGACGTGACGACCGTCCGCACCGCAGACCACGCCGGTGTCGATTGTGCCGGCGATCCCCGTCAGGCTCCGTAACCACTAGTGACATTGGAGTAGCACATGACCACGTGGAATCGAAAGCGGTTGATCGCGGCGGGCGCGGTGCTGGTCGGGACGGTGGCGCTGCAGTCGCCGGCCCGGGCCGAGCCCGGTGACAACGCCGACGTGCAGGTGACGGTCGACATCGAGGAAATCACCGAACCGGGTGTGCTCGCCATGTCGATCGCCGGCAACTCGGTCGCGCTGTCCGAGGACGGCTCGACCCTGCTGGTCCGTCAGTTCGTCGGCACCCTGCCGACGGTGACGGTCACCGACACCCGTACGGCCGAGGAGGTGCCCGACAACGCCGCCTGGGCCGTGCTGGGTAGCGCCACCGACTTCGTCGGCGGCGCCGGCCAGGCTCCGATCAGCGCCGGCCACCTCGGTTGGAAGCCGCGCCTGCTCGACGGCGGCGACACCGGCCTGGTCTCCGGAGGCGAGGAGGTGGTGACCGTCCTGGACGAACCGACCCAGCCCGGCAACAACGTGGGCCTGGTCGACCAGGAGCTGTTGGTGTCGACGTTCGACTCCGCGGCGGTCACCGGCGACACGTACTCCGTCAACGCCGACCTGTACCTGCGGACCCCGGCGGATGTCGCCGCCGGCTCGTACACCTCGACGTTGACCCTGTCCCTGTTCGAGTGACGCACGGGTGGGGGCCGTCTCGCCGAGGCCCCCACCATCACATCCCTTCGTCGAAGGACCCCGCGATGATCCGGACCTTGCCGCGGACGCCGATGCGGCTGCTCGCCCTGCTGGCCGCGGTGCTCGTCACCGTGCCGATCGCACCCGCCACCGCGGTGGCGGAACCGACCAGTCCGACCCTGACCTGGGCGGTCCAGCCAGCCAACCAGCAGGGTCCCGACGGCCGCCGGTGGATCGAGCGCACGCTCGACCCGGGTCAGGTGGTGACCGAGCACCTGGCCGTGCGGAACCTCAGCGACGGCAGGGCGGTCTTCGCCCTGAAGGCCGCCGACGGCTACCTCACCGACAAGGGGCGCTTCAACATGCTCCCGTCCGACCGAGAGTCGGAGGACGGCGGCACCTGGATCACGGTGCAGAGGGCGGTCACCGTCGGGCCCAAGGAGACGAAGGTGGTGCCGTTCACCATCACCGTGCCGCACGACGCCTCGCCGGGGGACCACCCGGCCGGCATCGCGGCGACGGTCACGAGCACGGGGGGCACGGTCGCCGTCGAGAGCCGGGTCGGGTTCCGAGTCATGCTGCGGGCCAGCGGTACGGTCACGGCCGCCCTGGCGATCAGCGGTCTCACCGCCAGGTACGAGCGCTCGTGGAACCCCTTCTCGGCCGGCGCCATCCACCTCAGGTACACCACGACGAACAACGGCACCGTGGCGGTGACCGGTACCGGCCGGACGACCGCCACCGGGCCGCTCGGCCTGGGCACGCGGCAGACCTCAACGAAGGTCGACGAGATGCTTCCCGGCGGCAGCCGGGAGGTCGACGCCCGCGTCGACGGAGTCCGGGCATGGGGGCGACTTCGGACGAGCGTCGACGTCACCCCGGCCGTCCCCGGCGCTGGGCCCACGGGCGCCGAGATCCAGTCCGCCACCGCCACCGTCACGACCTGGGCTCTGCCCTGGCCGCAACTGGCCCTCGCTGCCATCCTCGCAGCCCTCGCCCTCACCATCCGGAGCACCGCCCGGCGACGCCGGCGGCGACTCGTGCAGTTGCTCGCCGACGCCCGGGACGAGGGTCGGGCGGAAGCCCGGGGGCAGGCCGAACCGTCAGCACGTACCCCCGCCTGAAAGGACGATTTTCACGTGGTCCAATCCGAGAAAATGCCCGCCAGTCGACGTCAGGTACTTCAGGCATCAGCCGTCGGTGTCGCCGCGGTGGCCACCGCGGGCGCGCTCCCGACGACCGCTGCCCAGGCAGCAACAACCTCCGATGCGACAATCGGCCCGACCGCGCGGGGCGCGACCCCGGCCGATCCCGGCCCCGGCGGCACCGCCCCGGTCAGGCCGTTCCAACTGCGCGACGTGACGCTGGGCGACGGCCTGCTCCAGGAGAAGCGCGACCGGATGAAGAACTACCTTCGGCAGCTCGACGAGCGGCGCTTCCTCGTGCTGTTCAACAATCAGGCCGGTCGGCCGAACCCGCCGGGCGTCTCCGTCCCCGGGGGCTGGGAGGACGGCGGGCTGCTCAGCGGCCACTGGGCCGGCCACTTCATGACAGCCCTGGCGCAGGGCTACGCCGACCATGGAGAGCCGATCTTCAAGAGCAAGCTCGACTGGATGGTCGACGAGCTCGCGGCGTGCCAGGCCGCTATCACCGCGCGGATGGGCGGCGACCCGGGCGGTGAGGAACCGGAGGAGCCGCAGATCGGCCGGGTGCCGGGCCGCTTCGGAAGTGGCCTCCGCCTGAACGGCCCCAGCCGGGCACAGCACGTGGCCCTTCCCCAGGAGGCGATCAGCCAGCTCGCCGACTTCACCATCGCCACCTGGGTGAATCTCGCATCCGCCCAGAGCTGGAGCCGGCTGTTTGACTTCGGCCAGAACACCACGGTCAACATGTTCCTGACCCCGCGTGCCGGTGTCACCGGCAACGTGCCGAGGTTCGCGATCACGGTCAGCGGAAGCGGCGGGGAGCAGCGGATCGACGGCGCCGCGGCATTGGCGACCAACCAGTGGGTGCATCTGGCCGTCACCCTCACCCAGAACACCGGCACGCTGTACGTGAACGGCCAGCAGGCCGGCCAGAACACGGCCATGACCCTCAGTCCGGCCGACCTCGGGAACCCCGGAAACCGGTGGATCGGGCGGTCGCAGTACGGCGATCCGTTCCTGGACGCGACCGTCGACGAGTTCCACATCTTCGACCGTGCCCTGATCCAGCCAGAGGTCCAGTCGTTGCTGGACTCGGCGGACGGGAGCACCGGCGGCGGGTCGATCGCCTGGTACCGGTTCGAGGAGGAGGAAGGCTCCACGATCAGGGACGCCTCGCCCAACGGCCGGGACGGCGGCATCGTGGCGAGCCAGAGCGGCGGGGCCGCCGTCTGGGTCCCGACCCACCCGGGTTATCTGGGCGCGATCCCGGAGGACGCGGTGCTCCGACTCGGTCCGCCGAGGTGGGCCGTCTACGGCGGCGACCTGACCACCAACACCTGGGCGCCGTGGTACACGCAGCACAAGATCATGCGTGGTCTGCTCGACGCGTACTACCACACGGACAACCAGAAGGCCCTCGACGTGGTCGTCAGGATGGCCGACTGGGCTCACCTCGCGCTCACCGTCGGGGACAAGAACCACCCCGCGTACTCGGGCCCGATCACCCGGGACAACCTGAACTACATGTGGGACCTCTACATCGCGGGCGAGACCGGCGGCGCGAACGAGGTGTTCCCCGAGATCTACGCGCTCACTGGCGACGCGAGGCACCTGGACACCGCCAAGCGCTTCGACAACCGGGAGTCACTCTTCGACGCCTGCGTCGAGAACCGCGACATCCTCGTCACGACGCCACAGACCCGTCCCGGTCGTCGTCGGCCGGACCGGCTGCACGCCAACTCGCACGTGCCGCAGTTCATCGGCTACCTGCGCGTCTACGAGCACAGCGGCGACCGCGAGTACCTCCAGGCCGCCAAGAACTTCCTCGGAATGGTCGTCCCGCACCGGATGTATGCCAACGGCGGGACGGGCGGCAACTACCCAGGTTCCAACAACAACACCGAGTTGTTCCAGAACCGGGGCAACATCGCGAACTCGATCGCCCAGGGCGGCGCGGAGACCTGCACCACCTACAACCTGATCAAGCTGGCTCGTAACCTGTTCCTCCACGAGCACAACCCGGCCTACCTGGACTACTACGAGCGCGGCCTGCTCAACCAGATCCTTGGTTCGCGCGCCGACAACACGAACGTCAACAACCCGCAGGTCACCTACTTCCAGCCGCTGACCCCGGGGGCCACCCGCAGCTACGGCAACACCGGCACCTGCTGCGGCGGCACCGGCATGGAGAACCACACCAAGTACCAGGAGACGATCTATTTCAAGTCGGCCGACGGCAGGACGCTCTGGGTCAACCTGTACGCACCGTCGACGCTGACCTGGGCCGAGAAGGGCTTCGTCGTCACTCAGGAGACGAGCTACCCGCGGGACGACCGCACCAGGCTGACCGTCAACGGCCGCGGCCGGCTCGACATCAAGCTGCGGGTGCCGGGCTGGGTGCAGAAGGGCTTCTTCGTCACGATCAACAGCGTCGCTCAGAAGGTCGCCGCCAAGCCCGGCAGTTACCTGACCTTGAGCCGGACCTGGAAGCCGGGCGACACGATCGAGATTCGGATGCCGTTCAGCATCCGAATCGAGCGGGCCCTGGACCGCCCCGACACGCAGTCGGTCTTCTGGGGTCCCCTCCTCATGCAGATCCTGGGGAACCCGGGTGTGGGCAACTACCGGGAACTGTCCCTGTACCGCCACTTGAAGCGGGACGGCGACTACGCCCGCTCGGCGATCACTCGCGACAGCACCACGGCGAAGGGTGACGCGCTGTTCACCACGCACGGCTTCACCCTGCGGCCGTACCACATCGGCGACGCCCAGGCCGCCTCGACGTACTTCCGGCGGGTCGAGCCGACGATCGTGTTCGGGTCGGTCGACACCGGTGTGCCGAACCGCAAGCGGAACGACGGGCTGCCGAACTACGACGTGCCCGTAGCGGGCATTCCGTCGCCCGGCAGCGACGGCCCCACCTTCCTCGACCTGGTCTGGGATCAGGCGCCCTTCAAGAACCACGGCCAGTTCGTGTCGACCGTCAGTCACATCGCGAAGGCGTTCGTCGAGGCCGGCATCTTCAGCCGGGGGGAGAGGTCGATCGTCGTGACGAGCGCCGCTCGATCGAACAAGGAGCTCGCTCCGTAGGCGGTGCCGGCTGTTGCCCGCCCACTCCATGGATGGCCGTGGCCCGGTCGACCCGACCGGGCCTCGGCTGTTCCGGTGGCCCAACGGCCGGCCGCTCAAGGTTTCGAGAGAGGTTTCGAGGAGGCGAGTTGCCGCGACCCCGCCTGCCACAAGAGCCCCGGGATCCCCGTGTAGTGTTCGGGCTGCAACCCCGCCGCAACGTCGCCGAAAAGGTTTTAGGATGTGCTTCCGCTGGCTGACCGACACGACACTCCGGCGGCGGCCTCGCCGACGCCCACCGCTGCGGTGTGGGTCGCTGGGAGGGAGCAAGCATGACCACCGAGCCTGAGGTCCCCGCTTATCGCCCGCCCACGCTCACCGATGTCGCCAAGCTCGCCGGGGTGTCGGTGGCGACCGCGTCCAAGGCCATCAACGGACGCGGCGAGGTGCGGACGACCACGAGAGTCCGAGTGCTGGAGGCCGCGGAGTTGCTGTCCTTCGCGCCGAACGCCCTGGCCCGCGGGCTTCTCAGTGGTCGGACCGGGACCGTCGGCCTGCTGACGAGCGACCTGGAGGGGCGCTTCTCGATCCCCATCCTGATGGGCGCGGAGGACGCATCCGGGGCCGGTCAGGTCTCGGTCTTCCTGTGCGACGCGCGCGGCGACGCGATCCGGGAGAAGCATCACGTACAGGCGCTGCTGTCCCGGCGCGTGGACGGCCTCATGGTCGTGGGCTCCCGCACCGACCCCCGCCCGCCGCTGGCCGGCAACATCCCCGTGCCGGTCGTGTACGTCTACGCCCCCTCCGCCGATCCGGCGGATATCTCGATCACCGTCGACAACGTGGGAGGTGGACGGCTCGCCATCGAGCACCTGCTGGCGTGCGGCCGGCGCAACATCGCCCACATCACCGGGGAGGCCGGTTTCCAGGCGGCCCGGGACCGCGCCGAGGGCGCGGCGGCGATGCTCGCTTCCGCCGGCCTGAGAATGGTCGGCGACCGGCCCTACTTCGGGTCGTGGGACGAGTCCTGGGGGAGAGCCGCCGCACACATGGTCGTCGAGCAACATCCCGAGGTCGACGCGATCTTCTGCGGCAGCGACCAGATCGCACGGGGTGTCCTGGAGACGCTGCGCGACTTCGGACGCGATGTGCCGCGAACGATCTCGGTGATCGGCTTTGACAACTGGGAAGCCATCGCCGCGGACTCACGCCCGCGTTTGACCAGCATCGACATGAACCTCAAACATCTCGGCGCGGTGGCCGGCCAACGGCTCTTCGCAGCTATCGACGGTGCCGCGGCCAGCTCGGAGGAGTTCCCCGGTCGCGTCGTGATGCGCGAGTCGACCCTGCCCGTCGGCTGAGTGTCGGGGGGTGGATGCCGGCGCGGGTGGTCGAGGCCCTCGGCGAGCGGGTATCAGCGATGCAGCACGGGGCCGGTGGACTCGCGTACCACGAGGCGGCCGGGTTGCCGGATGACGCCGGCGCCGGCGTTGCCGTCCATGGCGGCGAAGAGGTGATTGACCGCGGCGGCGCCGAGTTGTTCGAGATTGAGGTCCACGGTGGTCAGGGGCGGTCGACAGTCGGCGGCGAAGAACTCCCAGTTGTCGTATCCGACGATCGCCACGTCGTCCGGGATTCGCCGACCGAGGTCGCGCAGGGTGTCGGCGGCGCCAGCGGCGACCTGGTCGTTGCCGCAGAAGATCGCGTCCACGTCAGGTCGGGCGGCGAGCAGTAGCCGGGCGGCGTGCCGGCCCCACCGTTGCGACCACTCGCCGTAGAGCGGGTCGCCGGCGGGGGTGAGCCCCGCGTCGGCGAGCACCGCTCGTAGTCCGGCGACCCGATCGCGTGCCGCGCGGTAGGTGTCCGGCCCGGTGATGTGCCCGATCCTGCGTCGGCCGTGTGACACCAGATGTTCGGCGGCGAGCCGGGCGCCGCCCTCGTCGTCGGCGACGATCGACAGGTCTCGCGGATCGGTTGACTCGGCGTAGGCGTAGACCACCGGGACCGGGATGTCCTGTGTCAATGACGGGCGCAGGTCGTTGCTGTCGCCGACCACGATGAACCCGTCGACCTGGCGGGCGAGCAGGGTGCGGATGTAGTGCTGGCGGCGGATCGCGTCGCCGCGAGCGTCGCAGAGCAGGACGGACATCTGCCCGTTGCCGAGGGCGTTCTCGGCGCCGAGCAGGATGGGTATGGCGAACCGGCCGCCGAGTTCGTCAGTGAGCAGCCCGACCGTGCGGGTGCGCCCGGAGATCAGACCGCGGGCCAGCACGTTGGGCTGGAAGGACAGTTCGGCGGCAGCCCGCAGCACCCGCTCCCGGGTTTCCGGGGCGACCTCGGCGCGGCTGTTCAGTGCCTTGGATGCGGTGGCCACGGAGGTGCCGGCCCGGCTCGCCACGTCGCTCAACGTCACTGACTGGGATCGTCGTCGGCCCACCGAAAGCCTTTCGCAAACATTTCAGGGTGGTTGGTGGCTTGCTTGCTGCCCCTTGGTTCTCGTAAGAGTAGTGCGCAGACCGGCTCCGGGGAAGGCGACGAAGCCGTCGAGGCAAGGTGGACGGCCGATACCGACGACGGCCAATCGAAAGCGTTTTCGGACCGCAGCGCCTCGACAGCTGCCCCACTGACCGCGTCAGGTCCTTCACGCGGCACCCGGCCCCGGGCAACCACCCTACGTCAATCTCTCATTACCCGTAGTGTCGTCATCCGGTGGCGGTGACGGTGGACGGGCGCGGCAGGGTGGTCGATGACAGCGGATGGCGACGCCGGGGTTGCGGTTTCCGGCCGGAGGAATCCGGTGCATCCGGCACTCCTGGAACTCTTCTTCGACCTGGTCTACATCTTCGCGCTGATCTCCCTCGCGGAGAAGCTGGCCACCGAGCTCACCTGGACGGGTGCCGCGCAGACCGTGGTGCTGCTGCTCGCGTTCACGTTCATCTGGGCGCTGACCGCGTGGGCGGGTGAGTCGCTCGACCGGGGCCGGCCAGCGGTCCAGCTGCAGTTCATCGGGGCGATGGCGGCAAGCCTGCTGTTGGCGGCCACGGTCCCCGACGCGTACGGCAGCCGTGGCCTGCTGTTCGCGATCACCTACGTGGCGATCCACGTCGGCTCCGGCGTCTACCACCTGCTGATCGTGCGGGAGACGTCCCGGCGTGGCAGGAACGGTCGGGTCCTGTTCTGGGAGGCCATCGCCGCAATCGGGTGGATCAGTGGAGGGTTGCTCGGCGACACGGCTCGGCTGGTGCTCTGGGCGACGGCGGTCGGGGTGGAGTACACCGCGGCCGCTCTCGGCTGGCCGGTGCTGCGATTGGGGCGTCCGCGCTCGGAGGAGTGGGGGCCGGCCAGCGAGAGACTCTCCGAGCGGTACCGGCAGTTCGTCATCATCGCGCTCGGCGTCTCGATATTCACGACAGCGGAGACCTTCAGTCAGAGCGACTACACGGTTCCGCGGGTCTGGGCGCTTGTGGTCGTCTTCCTGGTCGTGGTGCTGATGTGGCGGATCTACATCTATCGTGCGGGAGAACTCCTGACCGACGCGATCGCCAAGTCGACGAACTCCGCCCTGCTGGGCCAGTCCGCCGCAGTCACTCACCTGATCATGGTGGCCGGTATCGGGGGCGCGGCGGTCACCAGCAAGCTCGTCATCGACCGCCCGTTCGGCGAGACCCCACCGTCCTGGGCCGCGGTCATCCTCGGTGGACCGGCTCTCTTCCTGATCGGCCGTGGGCTGCTCGACTACACCGTGTTCGGTCGGGTGTCCAGGTCGCGGCTCGCTGGTCTGGTCCTGCTGGGCGGGGTGGCACCGGCGACGCACCTGCTGCCGCCGCTCATGGTCGTCCTCCTCGCCGTGGTCGTTCTCGCCCTGGTCGCCGTGGCGAACCTGCTGAGCACCCGGGTGCAGACCCGTACGGCGAGGCCACCGGCGTTGAACTGACGTCGACGGGCGGCAGCGCCGGCACTCCTACGGCTCACCGGGCGGGCATCGGCGCACTGGTCAGCCGCGAGCGCGGGGCTGCCGTCTCCACGATCAGCGTGAGCAGCAGGACCAGGTTCGCCACGATCATGATGGCGAGCGGTGGCAGCAGCGGCATCGCGGGTCCGACGGCGCCCAGCACGACCATCCCCACCACCCGTGACCAGAGGATCCGACTGGTGACCACGAAGTCGAACAGGCAGCCACCGAGCAGGAAGAGCGCGGGTCCACCCAGGATGGCGACGATCCAGCCCGACGGGGCCTCGCCGAACGGGCGGTCGATGACGAGTGAGTCACTGGCGGAGATGACCACCACCCCCGCCACCATGACCAGGTGGGTGTACGAGGTGGCGGTGCCGGAGCGGACCCGTTCCACCGTCGAGACGGCGGTCGGCGCCAGTAGCTGCCGGATCCGGTGGAAGTAGATGTGGAACAGCAGGAGCGCGTTGGCGAACGCGATCGTGCACGCGACCACCCGGCCGGCCTCGAAGCCGCTGGCGGCCAGGCCCATCCCGATGGCCAGGATCAACTCGCCGAGCGAGATGATGAAGATCTGCCGGTGCCGTTCGGACAGGTGTGCGCCGGTGAAGATCTGGCTGGCGAGTTCGGTGCGACCGAGCCCCGGCGTCGGCCAACCGATCCGGGCCGACCCGAGGTCGACCGCCACCGCGATGGACCAGAGCACCAGCCTGGCCGTGCCGTCCACGAACACGCCGGCCACCCAGGGCCCGACGGTGACACCGAACCAGAAGAAGACCCGGATGCTCCTGGCCTGGATTGGCCGGTTCACCCGGGTGCCGGGGATGAGAACCGAATCCCGGGCGAGGTGGATGGCGAAGTACGCCGCGACGAAGAGCCACGCGTGTGTGCCGAAGGCACGCGGCACCGCGACGGCCATCAACAGGGTGCCGAACATGACCACGAGAACGGTGGCCTGGATCAGCGGCAGCCGCGGATTGAACAGGTCGGTGAGCCACGCGGTCAACACCCAGACCCACCATGCGGCCAGCAGCAGGACGGCGGTCTGCGCCGCGTTGCGAGCGCTGAGATCGTGGACCAGTCCCGCGGAGAGCCGGGAGAACATGAAGATGAAGACCAGATCGAAGAAGAGCTCCAGGAACGTCGGAAACTCGGGCGCGCCGGGTCGGCGAAGAATCCGGGGTAGCGGACTCGACGTCACGGCGTCTGCCTCCTATGGGACGCCGGGCCGGGAGCGGAGGCGCTGGCAACCTGGCAAGATTCCTGTCAACTCTGAACCTATAAAACAGGACATGCCCGGGCACCCGAAAGGGCTCAGCCCGTCACAGCTGTTTCTTTGATCTTCAGGCATTGAAGGTCACCGGGGCTCGGGCCTATCGTGTCCGGGACCAACCACGTCACAACCAGAGGAGCCTCGGTGACGGACGCGCCTTCCACGGACGGGGGCCGGGCGAGCACAGTGGACACCAGCGTCCCGCACTCGGCCCGGTTGTGGAACTACCTCCTCGGCGGCAAGGACAACTTCGCCGCTGACCGGGAGGCCGCCGAGCAGGTGCTCGCCTTCATGCCGGAGTTGGTCCAGTCGGCCCGGTTCAACCGCGAGTTTCTGGGCCGTGCCGTGCGGCACCTCGCCGGTGACGCTGGCATCCGGCAGTTCCTCGATATCGGCACCGGCCTACCCACCGCGAACAACACCCACGAGGTCGCCCAGGCGACCGCCCCGGAATCGCGGATCGTCTACGTCGACAACGACCCGATGGTGCTGGTGCACGCTCGGGCGCTGCTGACCAGCAGCCCGGCGGGCGCCACGGACTACCTCGAGGCCGACCTGCGGGACCCGGGCCCGATCCTCGTGCAGGCCCGCCGGACACTGGACTTCGGGCAGCCGGTGGCGATCATGCTGTTGGGGATCCTGAACTTCGTCGTCGACGACGACGAGGCGACGCGGATCGTCCGGCGTCTCGTGGACGCCGTACCCACCGGCAGCTACCTGGTCATCTCCCACCCGACCCGCGAGGTCAACCCGGAAGCGGTCGACCAGGCTGTGGAGATGTGGAACGCCGGCGGCGCCGCGCCGATGTGCGTGCGGACACCGCAGGAGATCGCCAGGTTCTTCGACGGCCTCGACATCCTCGAGCCCGGCCTGCTCACCTGCTCCCAGTGGCGTCCGGACGGCAACGACACCACACCCGTCTCCGAATACTGCGCCGTGGCCCGCAAGAGCGGCTGAGCGGACGACGAGGCCGCGCGTGACCGCCGGTCTCAGGCCTCCGGCAGGAACTGGGCGGCGAGGGCACGCGCCGTCGCCGTCAGCTTGTCGATGTCCAGGCCGGTGCGGCCCATGAACACGAGCCCCTGCTGCGCGGCCAGCAGTGCGCGCGCCGTCTCGACCGGGTCGGCATCGCTCGGCATGTCACCCTCGTCCTGGGCTCGTACGACGCACTCGGCGACCAGGGCGGTGGTGCTTTCGTAGGTGCGACGCGCCTCCGCCAGGACGTCAGCGTCGGTGGTGGCCAGCTCGCAGGTGCTGTTCGCCATAAGGCAGCCGCGGCGGGCGGCGGCTCCGCCCGGGTCGCTCACCGGTGCCATCACGAACGCCCGCAGGGCGTCCAGGGCACGGGGAGTGGAGGTGAGCATCTCCCGCAGGTAGCCCCCGCTGGTGTCGGTGTAGCTGCGCAGCGCCCGAAGGAAGAGCTGGTGCTTGTCGCCGAAGGCCCCGTAGAGGCTGCCCTTGCCCAGCCCGCTGACGCGCATGAGGTCCTCCAGTGAGGTCGCCGCGTAGCCGGCGTCCCAGAACTGGTCCCGGACGGCGCGTAGCACCTGCTCCTCGTCGAACTGCCGCGGTCTGGCCATGTGACCAGCGTAGCAATTATTGACCGACCGGTCCACCAACCGTATGGTGGACCGCGCAGTCAAAAACCCGGTCACGTGAAGGGACCACTCATGTCACAACCTCTCCAAGGCAAGATCGCCCTCGTCACCGGCGGTTCCCGGGGCCTCGGCGCTGCCACGGCCCGTTCGTTGGCCGACTCCGGCGCGGACGTCGCGATCACCTACGTCGGCTCCGCCGACAAGGCCGCCGCGGTCGTCGAGGAGTTGGCGGGCCGGGGCGTACGCGCCGCCGCCTTCCAGAACGACCAGGCCGACACCTCGCGGGCACCCCAGCTGATCAACGACGTCGTGGCCCGGTTCGGCGGCCTGGACATCCTGGTCAACAACGCCGCCATCTCCGTGGAGCAGGGCAGAACGGTCGACGACCCCGACGCGGACATCGCCGCCCTGGACCGGATGCACGCCACCAACTACACCGGGGTCATCGCAATCATCCGCTCTGCGGCGAAGGTGTTGCGCGACAACGGCCGGATCGTCAACATCGGCTCCGGCGTCGGCTCCCGCGTCGGGGTCCCCGGCCTCGCTGACTACGCCGCGACCAAAGCCGGGCTCATCGGCTACACCAGGGGCGCCGCCCGCGACCTGGCACCGCGCGGCATCACCGTCAACATGGTGCAGGCCGGCCTGATGCTGACCGGCATGGAGCCGCCGAACCCGGAGGTCCTCAAGACCCTGGTATCGAGCCTCGCCCTCCAGCGGCTCAGCGACCCGGCCGAGACCGCGGCGGCCGTCACCTTCCCGGCCAGCCCGGCCGCCTCGTACATCACCGGCGCCGTGCTCGACTCCAACGGCGGGTACACCGCCTGACCGGATCGGAACCAGGCGTCTCGTGCTCGGCCGTCCGGAGGTACGTTGTGGGTCCCGCTGCGCTCAGCGCGGGCACATCGGCCGAGCGGTCCGCGCACCTTCGGTCCGTACCACCACCGTCCGCATCCCTTCGGGAGACGTGAAAAAGATGACCGCCGCCACCTTCCGCGCCCTGCATCACGGCCGTGCCGCCGGTGACCCGTTGGTCCTGCCCGGGCCGTGGGACGCGGCCAGTGCCCGGGTCTTCGCCGAAGCCGGCTTCCCGGCGCTCGCCACCCCGAGCGCCGGGGTCGCCGCTTCGCTCGGTTACGAGGACGGCGCGACCCCGCCGGACGAGATGTTCGCCGCGGTGGCGAGGATCGTCCGGGCCGTCCCGGTGCCCGTGTCCGCTGACATCGAGGGCGGTTACGGCCTCGCTCCCCGGGAGTTGGTCGGGCGGCTCCTGGAGGCGGGCGCCGTCGGCTGCAATCTGGAGGACTCCGAGAACCACGCCACGCTCAAGGATCCGCAGCGGCACGCGGACTGGCTGGCCGAGGTGCGGGCCGAAGCGGGCGACGCTCTCTTCATCAACGCGCGCGTCGACACCTTCCTGGTCGGGATGGGTGACCCGGCCGATGCCGTGGCGCGCGCCCGTCTCTATGTGGCCGCCGGCGCCGACTGCGTGTACCCGCTCCTGGCGCCGATCGAGGTGCTCCCGGTGCTGCGGGAGGGCATCGAGGGTCCGCTCAACATGGCGGCCGACACGGACAAGGAGTCGGTGGCCGAGTTGGGACGGCTGGGCGCCACGCGCATCACCTTCGGTCCGGGGATGCAGCGGTACGCGACGAGGGCGATCGGCGAACTCGCGGCAGGGCTGCGCTTCTGACGCCCGGCGATCCGGGCTGTTACCGAGGCTCGGCGGACAGGTCGATGGCCACGGCGCCGACGACGGCCTTGTCGCCGTCGTTCTGCACGTAGCCGACCACCGTGGCCCGTCGAGGGTCAAGATCTGGCGGCGTCTCCAGTTCCACCCGCCCACGCTCGGCGTCCAGACCCAACGACGTGAAGGCGCGCACCACGTTGTCCTGCCGCAGCGTCCGGCCGGCGTTCTCACCCCGGGCGACGTCGCTCTCCAGGCCGCGTTCCACGATCGCCACGTTCACCACCGCACGCTGCGGCGGAACCTCGGTCTGGTAGTCGATCATCACGCGCTGTCCACCGCCGGCGCCTCCGGCGGATTCCTGGACCGACAGGGCGAGCGGTGTGGTGGTTGCCGAGGTCAGGGCGGCCGCGATCGAGGCCGACGCCCGTCGACGGTCGGAACCGACGAACTCGATGGTGCCGTTGACCACCATCTGCGGCGTGTACAGGCGTCCGGAGCCGAAGGCCCGCGCGTACGCCTGCTGTCGCGCGGTGTACGCCGCGTCGGCGAACGGGTCCGGCCAGCCCAGATCGTCCCAGTAGTCGACGTGGAATCCGAGGGCGAAGACGGGCTGTCCCCTGGTCCGGGCATCGCGCTCGATCTCGGTCAGCACTTCCTCCGCGGGAGGACAGCTCGAGCAGCCCTGGGAGGTGAACATCTCCACGAGGGCGAAGCCGCCGTCCGTCGACCCGGTGCGCGGTGGGTCCGTCATGGCGCGTCTCCTCCGTCAGTCCTGCTGGCGGCTCTCCGATTCCCGTTCCGGCCGTGACCATGCCTGCTCACCGTCGCTGTGCACTGGCCAGGTCGCCCACCTGCCGGTACCGGACCGGGCAAAACTCCCGGGCCCGGGGCCACCGTCAGCGCCCCGCGCCTTCCGCGACGGGCGGACGGTCTGCCGAGGCAGCAGGGCGTGGTCTGCCGGGTCGCATGAGGACGGTCACGAGCAGGCCAGCGATGACCCCGACGGCTCCGGCCACGGCGAAGGTCGCCTGGACGCCGGCCACTCCGGCGGCGTGTGCCGCGCTGTCCAGCAGTTGCCGACCGGCTGCCGGAGCGGCACGCAGCAGGCCGGGTGTCTGCCCGCCGGCGATGGCGTGCGCGACGCGCCCCGGGTCTGGAATGTCACGTCCGGCCAGGATGCTCTGGGCGCGGGTGGTGAACACGCTGCCGAGCGCGGCGATGCCGAAGGCGAAGCCGAATTGGCGGGCGGTGTTGACCGCTCCGGCCGCCATGCCTCCGCGGTCGGCGGGCACCAGGGACATGGAGAACGAGCCGAGGATGGGTGTCGCGAGGCCGACGCCGACGCCGACGAGAGCGAGCCCCGGCAGCAGCGACGGCCAACCGGCCGGACCGCGCAGGAGCGCCGCCGTGAGCAGGCTGCCGAGCCCGACGAACAGCAGCCCGGCGCCGATCACCAGGTCTGGCCGGCGGCCGTGCAACACCCGCCCCAGCACCGCCGAGATGCCGAACGCGGTGACGGACAGGGGCAGGCCGGTGAGCCCCGCCGCGAGCGGACTCATTCCCAGCACGGACTGCAGCCAGATCGAGGTGTAGGTGAACGTGGTGAAAGCGGCGAACGTCAGCAGCAGCCCGGCGAGCAGCACCGCGACGAACGAGCGGTTGCGCAGGAGGGCGAGATCGAACATGGCGTGTCGGGTGCGGGCCTCGATCGCGACGAACCCGGCCAGCAGGAGCGCCGCGCCCCACCAGCAGCCACCAGACACCGACGGAGGTCCAACCGTCCTCGTTCGCGCGGATGAGTCCGTAGGTCGCGCAGGCCGCGGCGGCGCTGAAACTCGCCATGCCAGGGACGTCGATCCTGCGGCGGACCGGCGCGTGGGCTTCGGTGAGCGTCCTGCGACACAGCAGGATGGCGGCGGCGCTGACCGGCAGGTTGACGAGGAAGATCCAGCGCCACGACGCGCCCTCGGTGAGCAGCCCGCCGAGGATCGGCCCCAGCGCGGCCGAGGCACCCGACACCGCGCCCCAGATGCCGTAGGCGCTTCCCCGGTCACGACCGGTGTAGGCGTTGTTGAGCAGGGCGAACGTGGTGGCGAACATGGCCGCCGCGCCGACGCCCTGTACGGCGCGCGCGGCGATCAACACGCCCGAGTTCGGCGCGAGACCACACACCAGCGACGAGACGGCGAAGAGCGCGAGCCCGACGACGTAGGCCCGGCGGTGGCCCACCCGGTCGGCGATCGAGCCGGCGCCGAGCACCAGTGCGCCCAGCGCGAGAGCGTAGGTGTCCATGACCCACTGCAATGCCCGGAAGGACGCGTCCAGGTCGTCGACCATGTCGGGCAGGGCGACGATCACGATCGTGACGTCGATCAGGAGCATGAACGTACCCAGGCAGACCGTCAGCAGCGGCAGCCACTTGCGCATTCTGATACCTGTCTTCTTCCGGGCGGGTGCCTCGGCGGGTCGACTGCCCGAACTCCGGCTGGTCGAACAGACGCAACCAGCTTCCGCCCGTCCGGCGTCGGACAACCTGTGCGTGGCAGGTGATTCGAGTCCGCACCGCCGTACGGTGCACGCTGGGATCCACTCCAGCGCGCACCGCGCGCCCCTCCGGCCGGTGAGCCGGAGGGGCGTCGTACACCTGGGCCCTAGGTCCGGGGCCGGTAGGTCAGTCTGCGCAGGACGACCTCGGCGGGCCCGGGCCGCCCGCGCTTGTCGAGCAGGCGGGCGATCAGCACGGTCACCAGCCAGACGACGACCGCGATGATCAGGCCGCCAACGGTACGGCTGCCGAAACGGTCGCCGAGGGCGAGCGTGAAGGGTGCCAGGAGGACCAGCCAGGCCACCGACTGGAACAGGTATCCCGACAGGGAGCGCTGGCCCAGGGCGGAGAGCGCGCCGACGACGGGACCGCGCCGGATGACCCGCATGGCGACCAGGCCGAAGACGGCCACGTAGCCGGGGCCGGCGAACATGCCGCTGGCGCCGTGGAGCATGAGGCTCAGACTGGCGGTCGACGTGTCGACGTGCAGCCACCCGGCGCTGACCAGGGCAGCCGGGAGACCTCCGGCGACGGCGATCCCCAGTCCCAGGGCGGCGGTCCACCTGAGCAGGGTCCGGTGGCGGGCCAACTCTTCGAGGACGCGGCGGCGGGCCGCCCACATGCCCAGCCAGGTGATGAAGATGAAGGGCAAGACGGTCAGCGTGTGCGCCGGCCACTCGGCGAGGCGATCCAGGATGGACGTGACGTAGTCGGGCGCCGCGAGGGAGTCGACGTGGTCCGACGGCAGCGGAGCCGATCCGCCCGAGCCCTCGATGCGGCTCACCACGACGGCGCTGAGGACCAGGATCTCCACGACCGCCAGTGCCCACAGCACCAGCGCGATCCGGTGGAACCTGTCACCGCGGCGCAGCAGCACCAGGGTCATCACGATCCCCACGATCCCGTACGCGCCGAGGAAGTCGCCGTAGTAGAGCAGAGCGGCGTGCGCGAACCCGAAGACGACGAGCCACAGGTTGCGGCGCAACAGCACGGAGCGGACCTGCTGCCGTGTGGCGCCGGAAGCGTCCTGGCGCCGGGCGAGCTGGACGAGTCCGTAGCCGAACATCACGGCGAAGACCGGGTAGCCGCGTGCGTGGACGAGTTCGAACAGCAGGAAGTTGAGGCCGCGGTCCACACCTTGCGGCGTGCTGTCGAGGCCCGGCTCGCCAGCGAAGACGACTCCGGCGACGTTGGCCAACGCGATGATCAGCAGCATCGCTCCCCGGGCCAGGTCCGGTGCGAGGGCGCGTTCGGCGCGAAGCACCGGCCCTCTCGATGTGCGTGGTGCGGTGTCGATGCTCATGTCGTCCCTCTCCCCGTCCGGCTTAGTATGTCGGAGAAAGTATCACAGGCATACTAATGCCGTCTGGCATGATGAGCCCTGAATTCCGGAGGCGAACGAGGGGGCCATGACCAGCGACGACTTCGTTCCGGATCGGCTGCGCCGGCTGTGGGGCATGTCCGAGTCGTCGCGGCTCGGGCGGCCGGCAGCCCTCGACGTCAATCGGGTCGTCGCCGCGGCGGTGGAGATCGCCGACCGCGACGGGCTCGGCGGCGTGACGCTGCCCAAGGTCGCCAAGATCCTCGGCTTCACCGGAATGTCGCTCTACCGGTACGTCGGCTCCAAGGACGAGCTGCTCACGCTCATGGCCGACGCCGCCATGGGCGCACCGCCGGACCCCCGCACCGACGACTGGCGGGACGGGCTGAGCAGTTGGGCCTTCGCGCAACGCGCGGTGTACCAGCGTCGGACGTGGCTGACACGCGTGCCCACCTCCGGACCGCCCTCCGGCCCGAATCAGATCGCCTGGATGGAGACCGGACTGGCGGTCATGTCCCGTACCCGACTCGACTGGGCACACAAGATCGGCGTCCTGTCGCTGATCAGCGGCTACGTGGTCCAGTCCGTACGGCAGTACAGCGACCTCGCCGAGGGCAGGGCCGAAGGCCAGGGGCAGGCCGACGCCGAGCGCGACTACGGCCGCGCGCTGGTGCGTCTCGTCGAACCCGAGCGCTTCCCCGAGACAGCCCGGCTGTTCTCCTCGACGCTGTTCGAGGCGCCGCCGTCCGACACCCCTGACGCGACGATCGCTGACGCGGACTTCACGCTCGGACTGGAGTTGATCCTCGACGGCGTCGCCGTCAGGATCGGGCGCCCCGACTCCTGACGCGCGGTCCCGCCTCTCATGCCGGTCGCGTCGAGATGGTCGTAGGTTGGTCGTCCGCACCGACGTCCGGTGTCCCGCATGCCGGCGGCGCGCCCAGTCGCAGCCGCCACCGTGCCCCGTCGCCGGTGAGCCGGACGATCGCCAGCGGCTCGACGTCCAGTTGCCGGAACGTCGCCAACGGCAGGTCGAGGGCATGGACGATCGCGACCCGGAGCACGATCGGGTGGGTGACGGCGGTGATCCGCTGGCCACGGCCGCACTGCCCGTCCAGCCAGCGGCCGACCCGGTTCCGCAGCGACAGGACTGATTCCCCTCCGTGCGGCGCGGCGTCCGGTGCGGACAGCCACTCGCGCAGCGCCTGGGGCTGCTCGGTGCCGACCTCCTCCAGCAGCCGTCCGGACCAGTGTCCGTAGTCGCAGTCGGCCAGCGCCGCTTCGATGGTGGGCGTCAGGCCGAGGGCGTGAGCGGTCTGGGTGGCCGCCGCCGCTGGACTGGACAGGCAGACGTCGGTGGCGCCCAGGATCGACCGCTGGCCCGGCGCGGCGGGGGCTAGGGCGAGGGCGGCTCGCAGGCCGCCCTCGTCCAGGCCGTCGTTCTTCCCGCCGAACCGGGCCCGTCGCAGGGCGGCGGTGTGACCGTGGGCAACCAGCCGCAGGCTGGTGGCGGTCACGTGCTCAGGGGTGCGCTGGCGGTTCCGCGTCGCCGTTCGTGGTTCATCAGGGCCGCGAACAGCAGGCCGATTCCGGTCCAGAGCACCACCTGGGTGCCGAGGGAGGCCAGTCGGAAGTCCCAGAGCAGGGCGGCGGGGAAGTCGTCCGGGACCTCCTGGAACGACGGCAGCACCACGTAGGACATCGCGGTGACCAGCAGGAATCCGCCGAGGGCCGTGATGGCCCGAAGCCACTGTGGCGCCTCGTCGCCGAGCGCTCGGTAGCCCAGCGAGCCGGCCCAGACCGCCACCAGGCCGAGCACCACCATCAGCAGGTAGGTGCCGGTGCGTTGGTCGATGGTGGCCGGGTCGCCGGCGGCCGGGGGATTGGCCGGGTACTTGATGAACGGCACGATCACCACGCCGAGCAGCGCGGCGCCGGCCAGCAGCAGACCCGATCGTCCGTCGTCGTAGGCCCGCCGCCGGCGGCACAGCAGGACGTACGCGGTGGCCAGCAGGCCACCCATCGCGGCGCCGAACAGGCCGGTGGCCAGAAACAGGCCGCCACGCTGGCCAGTCCTGCTGACCATGGCATCCTCGTGATCGTGTCCGCCACTGGCGGGCTCGGCGTGCGCCGCGGCCTCCTCGATGGCGATGGCCGCCTCGACGTGTGGTTCACCGGCGACGTAGGCGAACGTTCCGGCGAGCAGGCCCGCGGCCAGGCCGGCGAGCAGCCCGCGAAGGAGAACGCTGACGAACGTGGGCGCGGCCCTGGTGGCGGTCAGTGGCACGGGACACCGAGCAGGTGCCGGCCGTCGTGCATCAACTCGTGCAGGTACATCCCGCTGCGCGAGACCGCCCCCTGGTCAAAGGCGACGAGATAGGCCAGCAGCGTGAGCACGGCGACGGTGGCCAGAACCGTCCACAGGAGACGGGTATTGCCAGCGGGATGCACCAACGGCTGGCTGGAAGTGGAGCTGGACATGCGTGCGCGAACCTCCTCGGGGATGACGCGTCCCCATCGCAAGGCTGCGGACGACCGAGTGTCCTGGCTCGCGGCCCCTCCCATAGAGGATGGGGACCGCTCACAGTGGCGCGACCGCGCCGGATTCACACCGGCTTCCCTCGCGTCGCCGCAGATAGTGGGTCGACCGTATCGGTGCCGGTCCGAACGGTCAACCCGCTCTCTGCGGCATCAGGGTGGACGGTCTCAGGCGCCGGTGACGGTCGTCACCAGCCCGGCCGCCGACACGCCCGGGACCGACATGTGGGGTGTGACAACGGCGTCTCTCCCTATATATGGTGTCGAGCGCAGCTGGTTCGGCCGCTCATCCAGGTGGTCGAGGCAAGAGGGAACCCGGTGGAAATCCGGGACTGCCCCGCAGCGGTGAGTGGGAACGACCGCCGTCATCAGCACTGGGCCGCCAAGCGGTCTGGGAAGCGACGGCCAGTAGGAGACCGGCGAGCCCGGTCGTGCCCGCAAGTCCGAAGACCTGCCAGCGCGCCGTGCACCCGCACCCGGGTGGGCGGCGGTCCGACGCCGCGTGGGACGGCTGACGCCACCGACCCACGCCCGTCGGCGTGGCGTCCGCCGGTGTCTGTCTCCTCGTGTCCGAGGGCCATCAGGTCTCGAACTCGCGAGGAGTGAGTAGTGACGGTCACCCAGGTAGCTCCGGTCACCGGCGACCCGGCCCCGCCCGGCCGGCGGCGGACGCAGATGCATGTCCGCAAACGCGACGGCGCCAGCGAACCAGTGGACGTGAACAAGATCGTCCGGGCGGTCGAGCGGTGGACCGACGACCTCACCGACGTCGACCCGCTGCGGGTGGCGACCCGCACGATCAGCGGCCTGTACGACGGCGCGACGACGGCCGAACTGGACCGGCTGTCCATTCAGACCGCCGCCGAGATGATCGGCGAGGAACCGCAGTACTCCCGCCTCGCCGCCCGGCTGCTGGCCGGCTACGTCGACAAGGAGGTCCGCCGGCAGGGCATCACCTCGTTCAGCGCGGCGATCCGGATCAGCCACGCCGAGGGCCTGATCGGAGACGACACCGCCGCGTTCGTCGCCGCGCACGCCCGTACCCTCGACGAGGCCGTCTACGCGGGCGGCGACCGGCGGTTCGAGTACTTCGGCCTGCGCACGGTGTACGACCGGTATCTGCTGCGCCACCCGAGCAGCCGGCTGGTGCTGGAGACCCCGCAGTACTGGCTGCTGCGGGTGGCCTGCGGGTTGTCCCGTACGCCGGACGAGGCGGTCGACTTCTACCGGCTGATGTCCAGCCTGGCCTACCTGCCCAGCTCGCCGACGCTGTTCAACTCCGGTACCCGGCACACCCAGATGTCCTCCTGCTACCTGGTCGACTCCCCGCGCGACGAGTTGGACTCGATCTACCAGCGGTACGCCCAGGTCGCCAACCTGTCCAAGTTCGCCGGCGGTATCGGCATCGCGTACTCCCGGGTCCGGTCCCGGGGCTCGCTGATCCGCGGCACGAACGGGCAGTCCAACGGGATCGTGCCGTGGCTGCGCACACTGGACGCGAGCGTCGCGGCGGTCAACCAGGGCGGCCGGCGCAAGGGCGCGGCCTGCGTCTACCTGGAACCGTGGCACCCCGACGTCGAGGAGTTCCTGCAACTGCGGGACAACACCGGCGAGGACGCCCGGCGTACCCACAACCTGAACCTGGCCAACTGGATCCCGGACGAGTTCATGCGCCGTGTCGAGGCCGACGAGCTGTGGTCGCTGTTCGACCCGCACGAGGTACCGGAACTGCCCGACCTGTGGGGGGAGCGGTTCGACGCCGCGTACCGGGCGGCCGAAACGCAGGGCCGCTACGTGCGGCAGGTCCCGGCGCGGGAGCTGTACGGGAAGATGATGCGCACCCTGGCCCAGACCGGCAACGGGTGGATGACCTTCAAGGACGCGGCGAACCGGCTGTGCAACCAGACCGCCGAGCAGGGCAACGTGGTGCACCTGTCCAACCTCTGCACCGAGATCATCGAGGTGTCCAGCGACGCCGAGACCGCCGTGTGCAACCTCGGCTCGGTGAACCTCGCCGCCCACCTCACCGACGGCGGCGTCGACTGGGAGCGGCTGCGCGCCACGGTCCGTACCGCGGTGACGTTCCTCGACCGGGTCATCGACATCAACTACTACCCGACTCCGCAGGCGGCGGCGAGCAACCCCCGCTGGCGGCCGGTCGGGCTCGGGCTGATGGGCCTGCAGGACGTGTTCTTCGCGCTGCGGCTGCCGTTCGACTCTCCGGCCGCCCGGGAGCTGTCCACCCGGATCAGCGAGGAGCTGTACCTGACCGCCCTGGAGACGTCCGCCGAGCTGGCGCGCCGCTTCGGCGCGCACCCGGCGTACGGGCAGACCCGGGCCGCGCGGGGGCAGTTGCAGCCCGACCTGTGGGGGGTCGAGGGAACGCAGACCGCACGGTGGGCCGAGCTGCGGGAGCGTGTCGAGGCCCACGGGCTGCGCAACTCGCTGCTGGTGGCCGTCGCCCCGACCGCCACCATCGCGTCGATCGCCGGATGTTACGAGTGCGTCGAGCCGCAGGTGTCCAACCTGTTCAAGCGGGAGACGCTGTCGGGGGAGTTCCTCCAGGTCAACACCGCTCTGGTACGCGAGCTGAAGACCCGTGGCCTGTGGACCGACCGGATCAGGTCGGCGATCAGGCGCGCCGAGGGGTCGGTGCAGGACATCGCGGAGCTGCCGACCGACGTCCGGGAGCTGTTCCGCACCGCCTGGGAGCTGCCGCAGCGGGCGCTGATCGACCTGGCCGCCGCCCGCGCACCGTTCATCGACCAGTCCCAGTCGCTGAACCTGTTCCTGGCCTCGCCCACCATCGGCAAGCTCTCCTCGATGTACCTGTACGCCTGGAAGGCCGGGCTGAAGACCACCTACTACCTGCGTTCCCGCCCCGCCACCCGGATCCAGCAGGCCACCGTCGCGCCCACCGCCGTCGCCCTTGTCGCACCCGCGGCCACCGACGCGGAGGCACTGGCCTGCTCGTTGGAGAACCCCGAGTCGTGCGAGGCCTGCCAGTGACCGCCGCCCACACCACCACCGACACGAGGACCACGCACATGCTGCTCGACCCCGGGATGGACCTCACCCTCCGCCCGATGCGTTACCCGCACTTCTTCGACCGGTTCCGCGACGCCATCCGCAACACCTGGACCGTCGAGGAGGTCGACCTGCACGCCGACCTCGCCGACCTCGACAAGCTCTCCCCGGCCGAGCGGCACCTGGTCAGCCGCCTGGTGGCCTTCTTCGCCACCGGCGACACCATCGTCGCCAACAACCTCGTGCTCAATCTCTACCAGCACGTCAACAGCCCCGAGGGTCGCCTCTACCTGTCCCGGCAGCTGTTCGAGGAGGCGGTGCACGTCCAGTTCTATCTCAACCTGCTCGACACGTACGTGCCCGACGAGACCGAGCGGTTCGCCGCCTTCGCGGCCATCGAGAACATCCCCTCGATCCGCCGCAAAGCCGAGTTCTGCTTCCGCTGGATCGACTCCCTGAACGATCTTCGGGAGCTGCGGACCCGCGAGGACCGCCGGACGTTCCTGCTCAACCTGATCTGCTTCGCCGCCTGCATCGAGGGGTTGTTCTTCTACGGCGCCTTCGCCTACGTCTACTTCCTGCGCTCCCGTGGCCTGCTCCACGGCCTGGCCTCCGGCACCAACTGGGTGTTCCGCGACGAGTCCATGCACATGGCCTTCGCATTCGACGTCGTCGACACCGTCCGTCGCGAGGAACCCGACCTGTTCGACGACGACCTCGCCGACCAGGTCCGCCAGATGCTCACCGAGGCCGTCGAGTGCGAGGTCCAGTTCGCCGAGGACCTGCTCGACCACGGTGTTCCGGGACTGACCCTGACCGACATGCGGGAGTACCTCCAGCACGTCGCCGACCGGCGGCTCGCCCAACTCGGCATCGCCCCGCACTACGGGTCGGCCAACCCGTTCGCCTTCATGGAGTTGCAGGACGTGCAGGAACTGTCGAACTTCTTCGAGCGGCGGGTGTCGGCGTACCAGGTCGGGGTCAGCGGCACCGTCGCCTTCGACGACGACTTCTAGCCCTGACGCGACGAAGCCCCGGACCGCTGACGACAGAGGTCCGGGGCTTCGGTCCGCGGTGCCCTCGCACCGACCAATTGGCCGGCTGGACAGCGTGGTTGGATGGTCCGGTGCAGTTCACCGTGACAGACGCGCCGACGCGGGAGCGGTTCGAGGCGCGCGACGAGGCGGGCGTGGTCGCCGGGGTGGTCACCTACCAGCTGACCGGCACCATCATCGTCTACACCCACACCGAGGTTGATCCGGAGTTCGAGGGCAAGGGCGTCGGGTCGACCCTGGCTCGTGCCGTGATGGACGACGCGCGGGCCAAGGGCCGGACCGTGGTGCCGATCTGCCCGTTCCTCGCCGAGTGGCTGGGCAAGCACCCGGAGTACGAGGGCATCGTGGCCCGATCGACTCGCAAGGTCAAATAGCTCCGGGTGCGGATGCCGGACGATGGCGGCCGTAGGCGGAAGGTTCAGTGTGCGGCGACCTTCCAGTAGCCGCAGAAGTAGACGCGGTCCTTGGCCATGCCCCGTTCGGTGCACAGATGCCGGCGGACGGTCGTGACCATCGCGGACTCACCCGCCACGAAGGCGTACGGCGCGCCGGCCGGCAACGCCAGCTCGCGCAGCGTGCGGATCACCACATCACTGCCGCCCGCCGGTGTGCCGCCGCGGTGCAGCCAGGTCAGCGTGACACCGGCAGGCGTGCGTACCTCGATCTCGTGTTCCGCGGAACCCACCTCGATCAGCGCGATCGCCCGCGTCCCAGGCGGCAGCGCCTCGACTGCCGCGGTGATCGCCGGCATGGCGGTCTCGTCGCCGATGAGCAACTGCCACTCGGTGTCCATGGGCGGGGCGTAGTCGGAGCCGTCACTGAGCACGCCGATCGGGTCGCCGGGTGCGGCTCTCCGCGCCCAGGCCGAGGCCGGTCCGCCGTCGCCGTGGAGCACGAAATCGATGTCCAGCTCCCGGCGTCCGGCATCCAGGCGCCGGACCGTGTAGTTGCGAACCACCGGCCGCAGCTCCGCAGGCATGGCCTGCAGGGCGGGCCACCACTGCTCGGAGTCCGGCAGGTGCAGTTCGGCGCCGGGTGCGGCGAGGAAGATTCGCGCCAGCTGGTCCGGTCCGCCGTAGCCGAAGCGGTCGATCTCCATGCCGGTCAGCGTGATACGCCGCAGATGAGGTGTGAGCGGCCGGTTGGCGACGACCTCGGCGAGCATCGGGCGTTTGATCAGCCCGGCCTCGACCGGAATGGTGGCGACGGTCATGTGCCGCTCCTTTGTGGATCGTGAGCCATGTCCTGGTCCGAAGTTAGGCTAGCCTAGCCTCGCTTCGGCGCTCGGAGAACCCCCGCCGCCCTGGTCTGCTCACTCCCGCTGTGGCCGACTGGGTCGCAGGGGTTGATCACGAAGGGCTCTCATATTGGTGTGTTAGCTTAGGCTCCCCTTACCTAATGCAGGAGTTCAGAACCATGCGCCAAAACCGCTTCCTGACCGGGGTCGTCGCCCTGGCCGCAACGTTGGCGCTCGCCGCCTGCGGCGGATCATCAAAGGACGAGGACGCCGCCGCCGGCAGCAGCACCGCGGCGTTCCCGATCACGATCAAGCACGCGCTCGGCACGACGACGATCAAGGAGAAGCCGAAGCGGGTCGCAACCGTGGCCTGGGCGAATCACGAGGTTCCGCTCGCCCTCGGCATCGTTCCCGTGGGAATGGCGAAGGCCAACTTCGGCGACGACGACGGCGACGGCATCCTGCCGTGGGTGGCCGAGAAGCTCAAGTCGCTCGGCAGCACCGCGCCGGTGCTGTTCGACGAGAACGACGGCATCAACTTCGAGGCCGTCGCGGACACCCAGCCCGACGTCATCCTTGCCGCGTACTCGGGCCTGACGGCGCAGGAGTACGAGACCCTGAGCAAGATCGCTCCGGTCGTCGCCTATCCCGAGGGGCCCTGGGCCACGGCGTGGCGCGACACCATCAAGCTGGAGAGCCAGGCCCTCGGCCTAGCGAAGGAGGGCGACGCGCTGATCGCCGACTTCGAGAAGCAGATGACCGACGCCACCGCGAAGTACCCGCAGCTGGCGGGCAAGTCGGCGATGTTCATGACGCACGTCGACCCGACCGACCTGAGCAAGATCGGCTTCTACACGACGCACGACACCCGGGCCCAGTTCTTCGCCGACCTCGGCCTGAAGGTGCCGGGCAGCATCGCCACGCTCTCCGCCGGCACAGACAAGTTCAGCCTGAACCAGAGCGCCGAGCAGATCCAGGTCTTCAACGACGTGGACGTCATCGTCGCCTACGGTGACGACAAGCTCCTCGCCGCCGCGCAAGCCGACCCGCTGCTGTCGAAGATCCCCGCGATCAAGCGCGGGTCGGTGGTCATGCTCTCCGGCACCACTCCGCTGGGCACCGCGGCGAACCCGACCCCGCTGGCCATCCCGTTCGTGCTGAACGACTACGTCGCCATGCTCGCCAAGGCTGCCGACCAGGTGTCATGACCCAGCTCGACTCGCGTGCCCTGCCGGACGTCGCCGTGGTGCGGCGTCCGGCACGGGTACGCCTGCTGTGGTTTCTCGTCGCGGCCGCGGTGCTGCTGGCGCTCATGGCGGCATCGGTCGCGCTGGGTTCCCGCAACGTCGGCTGGTCCGACATCCTCGCCGCATTCCAGGGCGTGGACGAGACCATGGAACAGGCCGCCGTCACCAAACGGATCCCGCGGACCCTGCTCGCCGTGATCGTCGGCGCGGCGCTCGGCCTGGCCGGGGCGGTGATGCAGGGCGTGACCCGCAACCCGCTGGCCGACCCCGGAATCCTGGGCGTGAACATGGGGGCGTCGCTCGCCGTCGTCACCGGAATGGTCATGTTCGGCCTCTCCTCGCCGACCAGCTACCTCTGGGTGGCGATCCTCGGCGCTGGCCTCGCGGCTGTCTTCGTGTACGCCGTCGGCTCCCTGGGACGCGGTGGCGCGACGCCGCTCAAGCTCGCGCTCGCGGGCGCTGCCACGTCCGCCGCGCTCGCGTCGCTGATCAGCGCCTTCGTGCTGCCCCGCAACGACGTCGCCGGCAACTTCCGCTCCTGGCAGATCGGCGGGGTCGGCGGTGCCACCTACGACAGCATCCGGCAGGCACTGCCGTTCCTCGCCGTGGGTCTGGTGATCTGCCTCCTGTCGGGCCGGGCCCTGAACTCGCTCGCGCTCGGTGACGACCTCGCGGCGGGGCTCGGCGAGCGGGTCGCCGTGGTGCGGGGCATCGCGGGTGCCGGTTCCGTGCTGCTGTGCGGCGCCGCCACGGCGGTCGCCGGGCCCATCGGGTTCGTCGGCCTGGTCGTCCCGCACGTGTGCCGCCTCCTCATCGGGCTCGACCACCGGTGGCTGCTGCCGTTCTCCGCGCTCCTCGGCGCGTCGTTGCTGACCGCAGCCGACGTCGTCGGACGGGTGGTGGCACGCCCAGCGGAGATCGATGTGGGCATCGTGACGGCGCTGATCGGCGCCCCGTTCTTCATCTACATCGTCCGTCGGCAGAAGGTGCGCGAGCTGTGAGCACTGCGACTCTCGAGGCCGTCACCCACGGCCGGGTCCGCCGTACCCGTCGACGGCGCGGCGTGCTCATCGTCCTGGCCGTCCTCGTCGTCGCGGCGTTCGCCGTCTCGTTGATGGCGGGACGCACCTTCTATCCGCCAGCCGACGTCCTGGCGGTGATCGCCGGCGAGGACGTCCCCGGGGCCTCCTTCACGGTGGGCACGCTCCGCCTGCCGCGGGCGGTCCTCGCGATCCTGGCCGGGGCCTGCTTCGGGATCGGCGGCGTCACCTTCCAGACGATGCTGCGCAACCCGCTCGCCAGCCCCGACCTCATCGGCATCAGCTCCGGCGCGAGCGCTGCAGCCGCCTTCGCGATCGTGACGCTGCACCTCGGTGAGGCCGGCGTGTCCGCCTTCGCGATCGTCGCCGGGCTGGCCGTGGCGCTGGTCATCTACCTCCTGTCGTTCAAGGACGGCGTCGCCGGCACCCGCCTCGTCCTGATCGGCATCGGCATGGCCGCCATGCTCGACAGCCTGACCGCGTACGTCCTGACCCAGGCCGCCGAATGGGACCTGCAGGAGGCCCTGCGCTGGCTGACCGGCAGCCTCAACGGCGCCACCTGGGAGGAGACCGTTCCGGTGGCCGTTGCTGTGGCCGTCCTGGTCCCGGTGCTGCTGAGCCAGGCCCGCAACCTCGCCATGATGCAGCTGGGCGACGACACCGCGGCGGCGCTCGGGGTCCGCCTCGAACGCACCCGGATCCTGGTCATCATCGCGGCCGTCGGTCTCATCGCCTTCGCCACCGCGGCGACCGGGCCGATCGCCTTCGTGGCATTCCTCTCCGGCCCGATCGCCGCCCGGATCATCGGACCGGCCGGGTCGCTGCTGCTGCCGTCCGCCCTGGTCGGCGCCCTCCTGGTGCTGGTAGCGGACTTCGTCGGCCAGTTCGCCTTCGACACGCGCTACCCCGTGGGTGTCGTCACCGGCGTGCTCGGCGCGCCCTACCTCATCTACCTGCTCATCCGTACGAACCGCGCGGGAGGCTCGCTGTGACCACCACTCATACGCTCGCAGTCGAGAGTCTCATGCTCGGCTACAAGGACCGCGTCGTCATCGAGTCGCTCGACCTCGTCGTGCCGCCCGGAAAGATCACGGCGATCGTCGGCGCCAACGCGTGCGGCAAGTCGACCCTGCTGCGATCGATGTCACGCCTCCTCGCGCCCCGCGCCGGCCACGTCCTGCTCGACGGCAAGCAGGTGCACCGGCTGCCGGCCAAGCAACTGGCCCGTACCCTCGGCCTGCTTCCCCAGTCACCGACGGCGCCGGAAGGGATCACCGTGGCCGACCTCGTCGGGCGCGGGCGCAATCCGCATCAGCGCGTACTCTCGCGCTGGAGCAGGGAGGACGACGCCGCCGTGGCGGCGGCCCTGGACGCGACACAGACGGCGGACCTCGCGGACCGCTCGGTCGACGAGCTCTCCGGCGGCCAGCGGCAGCGGGTCTGGATCGCCATGGCCCTGGCCCAGCAGACGGACCTGTTGCTGCTCGACGAGCCGACGACATTCCTCGACGTCAGCCATCAGGTCGAAGTCCTCGACCTGCTCACCGACCTCAACCTGACGCGCGGAACGACGATCGTCATGGTGCTGCACGACCTCAACCTGGCCGCCCGGTACGCGGACCACCTCATCGCGCTGGCCGCCGGTAAGCTGCACGCCGCGGGAGAGCCGGCGCAGGTCCTGACGCAGGAGTGCGTCCGTGCCGTGTTCGGCCTCGAAAGCCAGGTCATCATCGATCCGACGTCGGAGAAGCCGCTGATGCTGCCGATCGGCCGCCATCACGTCATCCCGTCCGCCGGCCGGCCGGCTGACGCCCTCGCCCCGCTGGCCGGGTCCTGACCCTCATGGCAGGCGACGACATCAGCAGTGGCGTGCTGCTGCGCCGCGTCCTGCGCCGCCAGCGCGGCCGGGTGGTGGCGGGCACCGCGCTGCTCTGCACCCACCAGGCCACCGAGGCCCTCGTCCCGGTCGCCATCGGCGTGATCATCGACCGCGCGGTCGCCACCGGGGATGTGCGCGCGCTGGTGCTCTCGCTCGCCGGTCTTGCCGTCCTCTTCACCGTTCTCGCCTTCGCCTACCGATCCGGCGCCCGCCTGTCATACGCCGCCCTGGAGAAGGAGGCACACGCCGTACGGGTCGAGATCGCCAGGAGTGCCCTGGACCCGCGCGGACACCGCTCCGGCATGCGGGACGGAGATCTGCTGGCGGTCACCGCCTCCGACGCCGAGTTGTCCGCGCTCGTGGTGCGGGTCGCGGGGCTCTCCGCCGCGGCGATCACCGCCCTCGTGGTCGCGGCCGTCGCGCTGCTCATCGTCGACGTTCCGCTCGGGCTCGGGGTGCTCATCGGCGTACCTCTGGTGGTCTTCGCCCTGCAGCGGATGGCGCCGTTGCTCACCCGGCGCAGCGCATCGCAGCAGGAGGCTCTCGCTGCCACGACCTCGCTCGCCGTCGACCTCGTCACCGGTCTACGCGTGCTGCGCGGCATCGGCGCACAACACCACGCCGCACGCCAGTACGCGGCCGCCAGCCGCCACGCCCTCGACGTCACCTTGCGTGCCGCCACCACGAAGGGCCTGCACCTCGGGCTCACCACCACGGTCAACGGACTCTTCCTCGCGACGGTCGCCGGCGTCGCCGGCTGGCTCGCGCTGCAGGGCCGGCTCACCATCGGTGAGCTCGTCGTCGTCGTCGGGCTGGCCCAGTTCATCGCCGAGCCCGTGCAGACGCTCGGGTACTGCGTGCAGGTGTTCGCCATGGCGCGCGCGTCGGCGGGCCGGGTCGCCCGGATACTCGGTGCCGCGCCGCTCATCCGGCCGGGTACCGCCGGGACGCCTGCTCCGAGCCCGTCGCGGCTCGCCCTCGACAAGGTCGGGTACGCCGGGCTCGACGGAGTCTGCGTACAGGTCAACGCCGGTGAGGTCCTGGGCGTGCTCGCCTACGACCCGAGCGAGGCCGAGGCGCTGGTCGCGCTGCTGTCCGGCCGGGTGCCCCGGGAGGACTACCAGGGAACGCTGTACGTCGACGGCGTGCCCGCCGAGGAGCTGCACATCGACGCCCTGCGCAGCACCGTCCTGGTCGAGCAGCATGACGTGGCGTTGTTCGAAGGGACGCTGCGCGCCAATCTCGCCGCCGGTGCCAGCATCGACGAGACCGTCCTGCACGCCGCGGTGCGGGCTGCGGCGGCCGAGGACGTGCTGGCCGCGCACCCGCACGGCATCGACCGCGTGCTCACCGAGCGGGGGGCGAACCTGTCCGGCGGGCAGCGACAGCGGATCGGGCTCGCCAGGGCACTCGTCGCCGACCCACCGGTGCTGGTGCTGCACAACCCCACCACGGCGGTCGACGCCGTGACCGAGGTGCTGCTCGCCGAGGGATTGGCCTCCGCTCGCGGAGCGGCGGCCCGGGGCACGGTGCTCATCACCAACAGTCCAGCCCTGCTGCGGATCACGCACCGGGTGGCCGTGATCGACCGTGGGCGGGTCATCGCCGAGGGCTCGCACGACCAGCTGCTCGCCAGCGACGCCCGCTACCGCGAGGAGGTCCTGCGGTGACCGATGAGCCGACCATGATTGGTGCCGAATCCCGGCAACTGCTGCCGACGGCCACCGCCCGGCAGACCTGGGCCGCCCTCCGCGCCGAATTCGCCCGGCTGCCCGGGCTCAGCGCCGTCGCCGTGACGCTGCTGGTTGCCGCGGCCGCGACCGGGCTCGTCGCCCCCTGGGTGCTCGGCCGGCTCGTCGACGACGTCATGGCCGGGTCCGACACGGCACGGATCGTGGCCTGGGCCGGTGTGATCGCGGGCGCCGCGGTGCTCGCCGGCCTACTCACCGCGGCCGGGGCCGCGTTCGCCGCTCGCCTCGGCGAGACCGTGCTCGCGCGGCTGCGGGAGCGGGTCCTCGACCGCGCCCTGCACCTGCCATCCGCCACCCTGGAGCGTGCCGGGACCGGGGACCTGATAGCACGCGCCGGCGACGACGTGGCCGTGGTGACGAATGTGATCGCCACCAGCGGCCCTGCCTTCCTCGGCGCGCTCCTGTCCATCGTGCTGACCGCGGCAGGGCTCTTCGTCCTCGACTGGCGGCTCGGCCTCGCCGGGCTGGCCGCGGCCCCGGCGTACGCGTTGGCGCTGCGCTGGTATCTGAAGCGGTCGGTTCCGTACTACGCCCGCGAGCGAGTGGCGACCGGCGAGCGGGCACAGGCGATGGCCGGGGCACTTCGCGGCGCGGCGACCGTGCGCGCGTACCGGATGGAAGACGCCCACGTCGCTCGCATCGCCGATCGCTCTGCCACTGCCCGCGACCTGTCGCTGGAGATCTTTGGCCTGCACACGCGATTCGGGCTGCGGATCAACCGGTCGGAGTTCGTGGGGCTTGCCGCCGTGCTGCTCGCCGGTTTCCTGCTGGTTCGCGACGACCTGTCCACCGTGGGAGCGGCCACCACTGCCGCGCTCTACTTCCACCGCCTGTTCAACCCGATCGGCCTGCTGCTGCTCGAGTCCGATTCGGTGCTGCAGGCCGGGGCAAGCCTCGCCCGGCTCGTCGGCGTCACGTCACTGCCCGACTCCGCCTCCCCCGAGGGCTCCGTGCCCGCTCGCCCAGGACCGTCCGCGACGGTGGGGACGGGGGAGCCTGAGCCTGCGGCGCTGGAGGTGGTCATCGCGCGGCACTGCTACGACGACGGACCCGTCGTGTTGCAGGACATCGCCCTGCGTCTCGCGCCCGGGGAACGTGTCGCTCTCGTCGGAGCGAGCGGAGCGGGCAAGAGCACGCTCGCCAGCATCACCGCCGGAATCATCGCGCCCGCCGACGGGTCGGTGTGCCTGCGGGGCGTACCGCTGGCGCACCTGGGCGAGCACCGCGTTCGTCGGGAGATCGCCCTGATCAGCCAGGAGGTGCACGTCTTCGCCGGGCCGCTCCGCGATGACCTGCGCCTCGCCGACCCGGACGCCACCGACGCCGAGATGACCGCCGCCCTCGACCTCGTCGGCGCCACCGCCTGGCTGCGTACCCTGCCGGACGGCCTCGCCACCAGCGTGGGGGAGGGCGGGCGGCACCTCACCGCCGCCCAGGCCCAGCAGCTCGCCCTCGCTCGCCTCGTCCTCGCCGACCCCTTCGTCGCGATCCTCGACGAGGCCACCGCGGAGGCCGGCAGCGCGGGCGCGCGGGACCTCGACCGTGCGGCAGCGGCGGCCACCGAGGGCCGTACCACGCTGATCGTCGCCCACCGCCTCAGCCAGGCGGCCACCGCGGACCGCGTCGTTGTCCTGGAGCACGGGCGCGTCGCCGAGCAGGGCACGCACGACCAGTTGCTGGAGGCCGGGGGAGGGTACAGCCGGCTGTGGCGTTCCTGGAGCACGCCCGATCTCGCGGTGCCGTCCTCGTCCGGCCCGCTCGTCTGACTCGATTCGCCGAGCTGTCCCGGCCCGGGCCCACGGACCGGAGTGGGTCACCCGACAGAAACGGCGGGCCGGACGTGCGGCACCAGCGGGAACCGCCATGATGAGCCGGTGAAGATCCTGTCCATCCAGTCGTCCGTCGCCTACGGCTACGTCGGTAACTCGGCGGCCGTGTTCCCCCTTCAGCGGCTCGGCCACGAGGTCTGGCCGGTCCTGACGGTCCACTTTTCCAACCACACCGGGTACGGCGCATGGCGTGGGCCGATGCTGGCACCGGCCGACGTGGCAGAGGTGATTGCCGGCATCGCGGACCGCGGGGCCCTCGGCAGCGCCGACGCGGTGCTGTCGGGCTACCAGGGTGACCCGGCGATGGGTGCGGTGATCCTCGACGCGGTGGACAAGGTCAAAGCGGCCAACCCGGACGCGGTGTACTGCTGCGACCCGGTGATGGGCGATGCCGGCCGCGGGATGTTCGTCCGGGCAGGCATCCCGGAGTACCTGCGGGACGTCGTCGTCCCGCGCGCCGACATCATCACCCCGAACCAGTTCGAGCTGGACTTCCTCGCCGCCCGTACGACGAACTCGCTGGCCGACTTGTTGGACGCCGTCGACGTGGTGCGCGAGACGGGGCCGCGGCACGTCCTGGTCACCAGCGTGCTGCACGGCGACGTGCCGGTGGGCTCGCTGGAGGTGGTGGCCGTCTCGGACGAAGGCGCCTGGGCGGTGACCACGCCCCTGCTGCCGATCAACCCGAACGGCGGGGGTGACGTCACCGCAGCGCTGTACCTGGCGCATCTGCGGACGACGGGCTCACCCGCGACGGCGCTGGAACGCACCATCGCCTCCGTCTTCGCCGTCCTCGAGGCGACCCTCGCGGCGGGCACCCGGGAGATCCAGCTGATCGCGGCCCAGGACGCGATCGCCGAGCCGCCAGCCCGGTTCACCGCCCGACGGCTACGCTGACGGCGCCTCGCCCGGAGCAGCAGCCGTACCGGCGCCCCGCCTCTGTCAGCCGGCCGTGCAGGAGCGGATCTGCGGTCGGGCGCTGCTGTTGCCGTTGAACATCGTGGTGAAGCCGAAGGTGTTGCCGCTGCCGTTGGACCGCATGGTCAGGACGTTGCCGCTGCCGTCCCAACTGGCGCTGCCGTTCCAGGTGGTGGAGATCCTCTGCGGTGCGGTGGTGGCCACGACCACGGTCCAGGTGTTGGCGCCGCTGACCGTCACCGAGGTGTTGTACCGGTCGCCCCAGACGTTGGTGGTCGTCGCCGTCGCGGTGCAGCTTCCGCCAGAGGGAGGCGGGGTGCCACCGCCAGGCGGCGGGTTCGTGCCGTCGGGCGCCACCGCGCGGCCGGTCGACGGCGAGATCATGCCGGGGCACAGGTTGCGGCTGGTCAGGTTGGCGATGATCTGCGGGATCGCGTCGCGGGTGTTCTGGATCCCGTCGTGCATGAGGATGACCTGGCCGGCCTGGAGACGGCCGGCGTTGGACACGATCTGGCCGACGCTGGCACCGTTCCAGTCCTGAGAATCCACGTCCCAGATCACCTGCCGCATGCCGAGTGACGAGGCAACGGACTGGAGGGTGGAGTTGGTCTCCCCGTACGGCGGCCGGAACAGCTGCGGCCGGCTGCCCGTGGCCGACTGGATCGCCGAGCTCGTCTGGGACAGGTCGGACTGCATCTGAGCCTGACTCATCGACGTCATGTGGGCGTGGTTCCAACTGTGGTTGCCGACCCACATGCCGGCGGCCACCTGCGCCTGCGCCGCAGCCCGGTTGTTCTGGACGTTCTGCCCGACGTTGAACATCGTGGCCCGTACGCCGTTGTTGCGCAGCACGGTCAGCAGGGCGCTGGTGCTGCCGGTCGGACCGTCGTCGAAGGTGAGCCCGACGTAGCCGTTGCAGGCGGCGGCGCTCGACGGGGTCGCGGTGGCTGCGATGACGACGCCGCACATCGCGATGGCGGTGGCCAGCACGGACAGCGCCGCGCGTAGTCGCCCCGACCGGATGACCGCGCCAGCGGAGACATTGCTCATCTGGTGCCCCTTCTACCGGGCCCGGACGCGCTCCGGTGTGTGGGCAGCACGGTCCGGACCTGTGGGTGTGAGCGGAGAGGTCAACCGAAACCGAAGCGGAGCGGATCGCATCGACCTTGATGGATCGGAGTATTACAGCGAGAATTCAAGCACGTCAACAACTTCCGGAAAGTACCGGCCGTCGCCGAATCAGATCTTGATCGCCTGGGCCGCAGCTTCGGTCATCGACTTAAGGCGATCGTTCGGCCTTGTCGCTGCGCAGGGGAAACGGTGTACCAAGGTCAAGTGGGGCCCTGACTGATTTCCGCAATGTTTCCGGAAGGCGTTGACATCCAGGCTGAGCCGTATCAATACTCTCGCCATCGACAGACCTCGACCGATGTCGATCCAGGACACGTACCGCGCCCTGGTCCTCCGGTCGCCGACGGCAGGGCGACCGGCCAACCCCCACCGCGTTGTGAGACGTCGAAGCCCGGTGGCCGTCACCGCCGAGCGCCGAGCGCCTTGCCGGGTCGCACCACGCTGTCTGGCCGCCCTGCCAGCCTTCACGAGGAGGAAGCATGCACCTGAACGACGCCCCCACCCACCCGAAAGGCCGGATCCGCGGCCGCATCAGGCTGTTCGTCGGCGGTGCCTGCGCCCTGGTGCTGGTCGCGGCCTCGGCGGTCCTGTCCGGCCCGGCTCAGGCGGCCGTGACCTCGAATCAGACCGGCACCAACAACGGTTACTTCTATTCGTTCTGGACCGACAGTCCCGGGTCGGTCTCCATGGAGTTGGGAGCCGGGGGGAACTACAGCACCTCCTGGCAGAACACCGGGAATTTCGTCGCCGGTAAGGGCTGGAGCACCGGCGGGCGCAGGAGCGTGAGCTACTCGGGCAGTTTCAATCCGTCCGGCAACGCGTATCTGACCCTCTACGGGTGGACGAGAAACCCGCTCATCGAGTACTACGTCGTCGACAACTGGGGCACCTACCGGCCCACCGGCACCTACAAGGGCACGGTGACCAGTGATGGCGGCACGTACGACATCTATCAGACGCAGCGGGTCAACCAGCCCTCCATCGAGGGCATCAGGACCTTCTACCAGTACTGGAGTGTGCGGCAGTCAAAGAGGACGGGTGGAACCATCACCTCGGGCAACCACTTTGATGCCTGGGCCCGCAATGGAATGAACCTGGGCAGTCATGACTACATGATTCTCGCCACCGAGGGATACCAGAGCAGCGGGAATTCCAACATCACGCTGGGCGGCTCCGGCGGCGGTAACCCGACCACCCCGCCGCCCGGCGGGGGTGGCTGCAGCGCGTCGCTCTCCGCCGGCCAGCAGTGGAGCGACCGGTACAACCTCAACGTCTCGGTCTCCGGCTCCAGCAACTGGACCGTGACGATGAACGTCCCGTCCCCGGCGAAGATTCTCTCCACCTGGAACATCAGCGCCAGCTATCCCAGCGCCCAGGTACTGACCGCCAGGCCCAACGGAAACGGCAACAATTTCGGTGTCACCATCCAGGCCAACGGCAACTGGACCTGGCCGACGGTCTCCTGTAGCGCGAGCTGACCCGAGTCCACGCCTTCCGGCGCGGCGGCCGATCGGCCGCCGCGCCGGAGCACCGCCGGCCTGTGGTCAGCGGCGAGGAGCGCCAGACGAGTCGGCCACGCTCGCATGCCGATATCCCGTAGTCCAGGCGATCGCGGGTGTGCCACCAGCACCTGTAGGGGTGCGTCCTCGGGGTTGTCTCTGGGGGCGGCGCGGGGATCGCCCGGATGTGCCGATGAACCGGGTGGGGTGACGATCGGCTTGCCGATCGACACCGAGCGCACTGAGGGAGAGTGTTCGCGATGGCTGATTCCCTGCTACGCCCCGCACAGCAACGTTCGCCCCGGTTGGCGCCGGCCGGGCTTGCCGCAGTTCGGGTGCTGTTGTTCGTCCTGGTGGCCGAGCACGCGTTCTCGCTGTTCACGCCGCCGTACGGAATCGGTGTCCCGCAAGCGTTCCACCTCAGCTTCGGGCTTTTCTACGCGTGGCTGGCGGTCAAGCTCTTCAGCGGCCGCACCTGGACCCGGGTGCTCGTCACGGTGCTGCTCGCGATCCAGTTCGTCGGGCGGTTCTTCGTCTTCGCGCTCATCGACAATTCGTGGATCAGGCTTCTGCTGATCATGGGCGCGGTCGTGACGATCGTCGTGGTCTGGATGTTGTGGTTCGTCCGCCCGGTGCGCGCGTTCTTCCGGTGACGTACGCCGGCGGGGCGTGCCGGGTCGATGCCGTTGCCATCCCGGCGCGCCTGCGCCAGCGCGGTCAGCGCCCCTCGGGCACGGCCATCTCGCCGAGCAAAGACCAGTCCTCCTGCGGCACCGTGGCGTTCACGATGCGCGGCGTCTCGGCCAGGTGCGGCGGCAGGGTCTTCTGCGCCGTGCGGAAATGGGCGGACTGCACGTGTGCCCCGCCGGCCTCGTCGTCGCGAAACGCCTCAACCAGCACGTACTCGGTCGGGTCGTCCAGGCTGCGGGACCAGTCGAACCACAGGCAACCCGGCTCGGCCCGGGTCGCCTCGGTGAAGTCGGCGGCGATCTGCGGCCACCGGTCAGCGTGCTCGGGCATGACGCGGAACTTGGCGGTAATGAAGATCATGGTGTCCAGGCTACCCAGGTCCCGCGTTCTCCGGCAGCGCCCATATCCACCCTCGTCCTACACCATGTGGAGACCAACCACTACGCATGATGAGAAGGGCTCTTCGATATTCGGCAGGTAAAGCAAGACTGGCCTAACAAAGGTAAGGCTAATCTTTCTTGTTCACGACCCAGGCAGGAACTGCGACAAGTCTGCTGTCACCGGCGTTCGCCGCTAGAGTGGTGATTGCTATTCAGATTTAAATGCAGGATGGCTGGTAACGGGTTTGCCCTCCATCTGAGCGGCAAATATTGACGGCAGATCCACACGCCGGGTGGACATGCCCCGCCGCCTGGCCCGGACAAAGGGAGACACCATGAAAACGTTGCTGCAGTCGCCTCCGGTACGCGAATGCGCCGCCACGACCTGTAGTTTCAACGACAGCGGCTGCCACGCTCCGGCGATCACCGTGGCCTCGACGGGGGACGCCGCATCATGTGCGACGTTTGTCGAGTCGTCGGTGGCCGGAGGGATCGCGGAGGTCACCGGTGCGGTTGGCGCTTGCGCGCGTTCCGAGTGTGTCTACAACACCAACCTCGCCTGCACCGCCGAGTCCATCACTGTCGGTCCGGGCGCCACCGCGAGTGACTGCCTCACCTACCAGCCCGCGTGAGAGTCACCAGGTGCCGCCCTACCGGGTGACGGCGCCTCGGGCTCGGTGCCGTGCCGCCTTGCGGCGGTACGACACCACCTCACTTGGCAAGGTAAGCCTTGCCTACTAAAGTCATGCCCCTAGGTCGAGTTCGTCTTCACTTCATGGCCGAGGGGGCCCGACATCGTGTTCCATCCCGCCGGGCATCGAGCAGAGCTGGCTGATGCCGCTTCCGGCTCCGACGCGACGGCAGAGGCGCCAGCGGCGGGAGTACGCGCCGTAGCGACCGGTTTGACCAGCGTGACGGTGCGCTCCGCCCTGTCCGCCACGGCGTCACTACGGCTCCGGCTCGGCGACACCGCCATAGATCTCATCGAAGAGCACGCCGTACTGCCCGACGGCACGGTGGTTCTCGCGGTCGATGCGATGACCCAGGCCGGCGGCCTGTTGGTCGCCGCCCGAGGTCGACCGGGGGCAGTCCGGCTCGACGTGACGCAGCTCATTCCGGTTGCCGTCCGGTCCCGGGTGCGGGCCAGGGTGTGGGTGTTGGGTACCGCCCGCCGGTTCGACCCGGCCAGCCTGGACTCGTGCGACGACGACACTGTCCTGTCCCTGCTCGACCTGCCTCCCGTCGCGCTGTGGGCGGTCGAACCGGTCGAGGTCGGCCTCATCCGTGACGGCGACGAAATGACGGTGAGCGTCAGCGCCTATCGTGCCGCCCTGCCGGACCCGCTCGCGACCGTCGAGGCCGCACACCTGCAGCACCTCGTCCAGCGGCACGGCGACGTTCTCGACCAGCTCGCGACGCTGGTCGACCCCGCGGTGACCGCCAGGTCGACTCGGGTCGTACCGGTCGCCGTCGACGCCGACGGCATGGTGCTCCGCGTCGAGGCAGCAGACGGACACACCGACGCCCGGCTGCCGTTCCCCATCCGGGCCACCGGGCACGCCGGCCTCGCCGAGGGACTGCGAATGCTGCTTGCCGAGGCGTCACGGCCTGGCTCCGGCCGCCCGCCTCGCACCGCGGCTGTCGCGGCGCGGCCTCCGGCGATCGCCTGCGATCTACCAGGGGCGTTGTGCGGCATACCGTCAGTGACGAAGCACGCGACGCCGGAGCAGTAACGGCGCGGTGGCCGCCGCCGACCTGTCCACCGAGATGCAGCGGATCCGGTGGCTGGCGTACGCGATCCTGGACGGCGGCCCGCACTGACGGGATCATCGAGGCGCTGACAGCGCCGACGTGGTCGCGCCGGCTCAGCGCAGCGCGTCGTGGCGGAGCACCGCGTGCGCGCCGACGGTCTGGTTGACGATCTGCGTCACCCGTACGTCGACCGCGACGCTGGCCAGCGCCACCGCGTCCGGACGACTGATGCCGTGCAGCCGTTGCATCAGGGTCAGCATCGAGTCCAGGGCCATGAACGTGGCGTCGTCGAGGGACGCGCCGACGCCAAGGGTCAGCCAGGCGTCCGCAGTGCGCGCCACCGGGCCGGTGACCGGGAAGTCGTCGCGGACGTCGACGGTCAGCGTCACCTCGTCCATCGGGCACTCGATCGCGGTACCGCCGACCTCTCCGTCCCCCTGCGCGGCGTGCCCGTCTCCGACCGAGAACAGCGCCCCGTCGACCGGGATCGGCAGCAGCAGGGTGCTGCCGGCGGTCAGATCCTTGCAGTCCAGGTTGCCGCCGTGGGGTCGCGGCGGCACCGTCGAGTGCTGCCCCGGCTCGGCCGGCGGCATGCCGAGCACCCCCATGAAGGGGCGCAGCGCGATGGTGTGGCCGTGCTGGTTGCGGCCGGTCATCGTCACCGGGTCCAGTGCCCAGGTGTGCACCACGCCGTCCGTCTCGACGCCGTACCGCTCGTTGAAGTTGCTCGGCCAGCCGCCGGCCACAGTGGTCCCCCAGGTGGCCGGGACGATCGCGTCGATGCGTACCTCGAGGGTCTGGCCGGCGCGGGCACCGCGGACCGCAACCGGACCGATCAGCGCGTGTCCGTGGTCGGGCTGGTACTGCGGGGCCCGGGGCCGTTCCCGGTTCTTCCCGCCCGGGTACGGGCCGGCCGACCACCAGCAGTCCAGGGTGCGGTAGGTGACGGTGTCGCCCGGCTCGATGGTGAGCACCGGCGGGAAGTCGGGGGAGAAGTGGCCGTGCAGGGTCTCGTCGCCCGGGGTGAGGGTGTGTCGCATCTGCGCAGGCTAGTTGCTGCCGTGACGTCGCCGCGAGGGTAGGGAATACGTTGTCCAGCATATGAGTTGTTGACCAACAGATACCCGAGCGATGGTGAGATTGGTGGCAACCGCACATGCCTGATTACGGACACGAACTCCTGTTCGGGACGTTTCTCACGCCGAGCGCGGACGACCCGGATCGGGTGGTGACGCTGGCCGAACTGACCGAGACGGTCGGATTGGATCTCGCCACCTTCCAGGACCATCCGTACAACGCCGAGTTCCTCGACACCTGGACCCTGTTGAGCTGGGTCGCCGCCCGCACGGAGCGGCTCAGGGTCTCGGCGAACGTCCTGAACCTGCCGCTGCGTCCGCCGGCCGTCCTGGCCCGGGCCGCGGCGAGCCTGGACCGGCTGTCGCACGGCCGGTTCGAACTCGGCCTCGGCGCTGGCGCGTTCTGGGACGGCGTCGAGGGCATGGGTGGCCGTCGGTTGACCGCGGGGCAGGGCGTCACCGCGCTGCGGGAGGCGATCGACGTCCTGCGCGGCGTCTGGGACGACGCCGACTCCGGACCGCTGCGGAGGGAAGGGAAGTACTACCCGATCCCGGGCATGCAGCGCGGCCCGGTGCCGGCTCATGCGATCGACATCTGGCTCGGCGCCTACCAGCCACGCATGCTGGCGTTGACCGGCCAGACGGCCAACGGCTGGTTGCCGACCCTGGAGTACCTCCGGTCGCCGGACCGGTTCACCGCCAACCGCCTCATCGACGAGGCGGCGGTCGAGGCCGGACGGGACCCGCGCCAGATCCGTCGGCTGCTCAACCTCTTCACGGTCGACGTGTCGTCGCGTAACCGCGGCTTCCTCCAGGGACCGGCCGAGCAGTGGGTCGACCAACTCCTCCCGCTGGTGCTGGAGGAAGGGTTCAGCGCCTTCCTGATCGGCCGCGACGATCCACGCCTCATCCAGACCTTCGGGCAGGAGATCGCTCCCGCGCTGCGGGAGGCGGTGGCCAGGGAGCGCCCGGGGAACGCGGCCCCGACCGGTCCGGTCCGGTCCGCCGTCACCCTGGCGAAGCGCCAGCCCGGCATCGACTACGACGCGCTGCCCGCGTCGCTGGCCACCCGGTCCGTCGAGCCTGGCGACCCGGAGTACGAGCGGGTGCGGCACAGCTACAGCTGGCAGGGATCACCGGCCCTGGTGATCCGTCCGCAGGGTGCCGCCGAAGTGGTCGACGCGGTCGCCTATGCACGGACGCAGAGTGCTCCGATCTCCGTACGCAGTGGCGGGCACGGCATCAGTGGCCGATCGACGAACGACGGCGGAGTCGTCATCGACCTGTCCACGATGAACAAGGTCGAGGTGCTCGACCGGGCCACCCGCCGGATCCGCCTGGAGCCGGGAGCCCGCTGGGGCCACGTCGCCCGGGCGCTCGCCCCGTACGGCCTGGCGATGAGCTCGGGAGACTACGGTGACGTGGGCGTCGGCGGCCTGGCCACCACCGCCGGCATCGGATATCTGGTCCGCAGGTACGGCCTCACCATCGACCACATCGTCGCCGCGGAGATCGTCACCGCGGACGGCAGCCTGCTCCGCGTCGACGAGCACCATCACCCCGACCTGTTCTGGGCGATCCGTGGCGCCGGCGGCAACTTCGGCGTCGTCACCGCCCTCGAACTGGAGGCGTACGAGGTCGACAACGTCGCCTACGCCCAGCTCGTCGTCGATGCGACCGACACGGCCGGCCTGCTCCGTCGTTGGGGCCAGCTCGTCGAGGACGCGCCGCGGGAGATCACCAGCTTCCTCTCCCTGTTCCCCGCCCGCCGTGGCAACTCCGCTGCGGCCCAGGTCACCCTCGTCTACGCCGGAGACGACGTCGAAGCGGCGCAGGCCGCCCTGAGCCCGTTCCTCGAGATCGGGCCGATCCTCGACCAGCAGGCCCAGCTCGTGCCGTACCCGGCGATCGTCGCACCGCCCGGTAACCAGCATCGGGGCCAGGGACTGTCCGACAGCCACAGTGGCCTGCTGCATCACATCACCCCGCAGGCGGCGGACGTCATGGCCGCCATGATCCACTCGGGTGACGTGATGATCATGCAGCTCCGTTCCGTCGGGGGGGCGGTCAACGACATCGCCCGCGAGGCGACCGCCTACGCACACCGGGACCAGAACTTCTCGGTACTCGCCGCCACCGTCGCGGACCGCAGGTCCCAACTCGACAAGCTCTGGGCTGACCTGTACGAGCACCTCGACGGCATGTACCTCAGCTTCGAGTCCGACACCAGTCCGGAACGGCTCCTGGACGCCTTTCCCGAGCCGACCCTCAGCCGGTTGCGCGCCATCAAGGCGACGTACGACCCGGACAACATCTTCAACCGCAACTTCCCCATTCCACCGGCGGGTGCCCGGTGGACCGAAGAGGAGATCGACGATGCCGACTGAGACCACTGGGCCGCCGCCAGTTCGGGACGGCCCACGGTCGTCCGCGCCTGGTCGGGTCTGAGTCAGCGGGTGGGCTGATCCTCCGGGCGAAGGACGTCCGTCACCGCGGCGCAGGGGTCGGTGCCGGGTGCGGCGGTGTGGATCGCCTCGGCGGCGCGTTCGGCGAAGTCGCGGAAGGTGGCCCGCTGCTCCTCGGGCAGCCCGGCCAGCACGTGGTCCTCGGCGTGCGCGACCCGCTGCTCGGCGTCGGCGAGCGTCTCCCGCCCACGCTCGGTGGCCACGATGCGCCGGGCACGCCGGTCGCGCGGGTCCAACTGCCGCTCGATGAGGCCGGCGTTCTCCAGGTCGTCGATCACGTACGTCAGGACGCTGCGGTCGATCACCAGGCGCGACGCCAGGGCCGCCTGGGTCGGAACCTCTTCGTGTACGACCACGGCCAGGATGTGATACCCGCGGCTGCCGTGCGGCAGATCCTTCAGCGCCTCCTCGACGTACTCGTGCCAGCGCCGCAGCACCATGCCAAGAGACCAGCCGAAGTTCGAACCTCGCTCGCGGTCGGCCGGCAGCTCGCACGGGTCGGTGGTGGACACACAACCCACCGTAGCAGGCATTATGTTGATCCATTTATCGGTTGTCGACCAACGTATCTGTTCGACCGCTGACCGCACCGGGGCGGTCGATCGGCGCGCCGGGGTGTACGGGGCGGCACGGCAGCGACGAGAATGCCGACCAACGTGAATGTCTCTCTGACGACGGCGTCTGGGGGACGTGACGGGGGGAGGATGCGATGAAAGCAGCAACACGCCTCGGCGCGGCGGTGACCGCTCTGGGCCTGGTCATAGTGGGGCTGAGCGCGCCACCGGCCGGCGCGCACCAGCGTGATCGCGGCTATTCGGCCGAGATCCGCCGCGCGTCCTACGGCGTGCCGCACATCACCGCCACGAGCTACGCCAACCTCGGCTTCGGCGTCGGATACGTGCAGGCGGAGGACAACCTCTGCGTCATCGCCGAGAAGGTGGTGACGGTCAACGCCGAGCGCTCCCGCTACTTCGGCGCGACCGGCCCGACCGACGCGAACGTGCGCAGCGACCTGTTCTTCCGCAAGGCCATCGACGACCGGACGGTGCAACGCCTGCTCGACGGCCGCCGCGACGGCATCCACTCACCGTCCAACGACGTCCGCGACCAGATCCGCGGCTTCGTCGCCGGCTACAACTCCTACCTGCGCCGCACCGGCGCGACGAAGCTCACCGACCCGGCGTGCCGGGCCAAGCCCTGGGTGCGCCCGCTGACCGAGCTGGACATCTGGCGCACCACCTGGGCCAGCATGATCCGGGCCGGCTCGCGGGCGCTGCTCGACGGGATCGTCGCCGCCGCCCCGCCCACCGCCACCGGCCCGGCCGCCGCGCAGGACGCGCCCGGCGCGGCAGCCGTGCTCGCCGCCCGCGACGGCGCCCCCGCCGGGGTGGGCAGCAACGCGTACGGGCTCGGCGAGGCGGCGACCGCCAATCGGGGCGGCATGGTTCTGGCCAACCCGCACTTCCCGTGGGACGGCGCGGAACGCTTCTACCGGATGCACCTCAAGGTTCCCGGCCGCTACGACGTCGAGGGCGCCGCCCTGATCGGCGATCCGATCGTCGAGATCGGCCACAACCGCACCCTCGCCTGGAGCCACACCGTCTCCACGGCACGCCGGTTCGTCTGGCACCGCCTCGCGCTGGTCCCCGGCGATCCCACCTCGTACTACCTGGACGGTCAGCCCCGGAAGATGACCACCCGTACCGTCACCGTCCAGGTGCCCGGCCCGAACGGCGGCAACGTGCCGGTCAGCCGGACCTTCCACGACACCCACTTCGGGCCGGTCGTGGTGGTGCCCGGCACCTTCGACTGGACCGCCGGGACCGCGTACGCCATCACCGACGCCAACGCCACCAACAACCGGGCCTTCGACGGCTGGCTGCAGATGGGCCGCGCCGAGACGGTCCGCGACCTGAATCGGGTGCTCGACCGCTACCAGTTCCTGCCCTGGGTCAACGTGATCGCCGCCGACGCCCGCGGCGAGGCGCTCTACGCCGACCACTCGGTGGTGCCCCGGGTGACCGACGCCCTCGCCGCCGCCTGCATTCCAGCGCCGTTCCAGCCGCTCTACGCCAGCAGCGGCCAGGCCGTCCTGGACGGCTCCCGATCGGCCTGCGCGCTCGGCGCCGACCCGGACGCCGCCGTGCCCGGCATCCTCGGCCCGGCGAACCTGCCGGTCAGCATCCGCGCCGACTACGTCACCAACTCCAACGACAGTTACTGGCTGGCCAACCCGAAGGCGCCACTGGAGGGCTTCTCGCGCATCATCGGCGACGAACGCACCCCGCGCAGCCTGCGTACCCGTCTCGGTCTGGATCAGGTGCAGCAGCGCCTCGCCGGCACCGACGGGCTGCCCGGCCGTGGGTTCACCGCCGACCGGCTGTGGCAGACCGTCTTCGGCAACCGGGTGTACGGCGGTGAACTGGTCCGCGACGACCTCGTCGCGCTCTGCACCGCCCAGCCCACCGGCACCGCCTCGAACGGCGCGAGCGTCGACCTGCGCGCCGCCTGCGCCGCACTGGCCCGCTGGGACCTGCACGTCGACCTGGACAGTCGCGGCGCGCACCTGTTCACCGAGTTCGTCCTGGCCAACGGGCTGCGCTTCGCCGACACCTTCGCCGTCACCGACCCGGTGCGCACGCCGCGCCGGCTGGACACGGCCAATCCGGCCGTGCGCACCGCGCTCGCCGACGCCGTGCAGCGTCTCGCCGGCATCCCGCTCGACGCCCGTCTCGGCACCGTCCAGACCGAGCCGCGCGGAGACCGGCGCATCCCGATCCACGGCGGACGCGCCGAGGCTGGCATCTTCAACATGATCGTCAACAACCGGGTGCCCGGCGTCGGCTACCCGAAGGTGGTGCACGGCTCGTCCTTCGTGATGGCCGTCGAACTGGGCCCGCACGGGCCGTCCGGGCGGCAGATCCTCACCTACTCCCAGTCGACCAACCCGAATTCCCCCTGGTACGGCGACCAGACGGCGCTCTACTCCGGGAAGGGCTGGGACACGATCAAGTACACCGAGGCACAGATCAAGGCGGACCCGAACCTGCGCACCTACCGGGTGGGGGAGGGCCGCCACCACTGACCCGCCGGTACGCGGACGGCCGGGCTCCCTGGGAGGGAGCCCGGCCGCTCTGCGACCCGGGCTGCGCCGTGCGGGTGCGCCTGCGGCGCCACCACCTGGGTCAACAGTGCCGCCCTCCGGCGGCTCGGCATCGACGCCGGCACCCCCGACCCCGTCGGCGGGCAGATCGCCCGCGACGAACGCGGCGAGCCGACCGGGATCCTGCGGGAGGCGGCGGGGGACGCCGCGTACGACATGTTGCGCTCCTCGCACGCCGGTGACCTGGTCGCGCAGTTGCGCACCCACCTGCCCCGGCTGCTCTCTGTCGGCCTTACCAGCATCCACGACCTCGACGGGCAGGACTGCCGGGCCGCCTACGAGACCCTGTACGCCGGGGGTGAGCTGCCGCTGCGGGTACACAAGACGATTCCGTCGACCGCGCTGGACGAGGCCATCGACCAGGGCTGGGCGACCGGCGACGGTAACCGCTGGCTCAGCACCGGCCCGGTCAAGATCTTCACCGACGGGGCGCTCGGCTCGCACACCTGCCTGATGACCGAGCCGTACGACGGCGAGCCGGGCAACGACGGCATCGCGGTCACCCCTGCGGAGGAGTTCGAGCGGCTGGTGGCGAAGGCGGCCGCTGCCGGCATCGCCGTCGCGGCGCACGCCATCGGCGACGCGGCGAACCAGATGGTGCTGCGGGCGTACGCCCGCTGGCAGGAGTCAGCGCGCACCAACCCCACCGTCGCCGGAGCGGTACGGCGGCTGCGGCATCGGATCGAACACACACAGCACCTGCGGCCGGCGGACGTGCCGCTGCTGGCCCGGCTGGGTGTGACCGCCTCGATGCAGCCCACCCACTGCACCAGCGACATCCCGCTGACCAGCAGGATGCTCGCCGGGCGGGATCTGGCCTCGTACGCCTGGCGCACCTGTTGGACGCCGGCGCGACGGTGGCGTTCGGCTCGGACGCCCCGGTGGAGGACCCGGATCCGTTCTTCGGCATCCACGCCGCGGTCACCCGGCAGCAGCCCGACGGCACCCCACCCGGCGGCGTGGACCCGCACGAGCGGGTGGATCTCGACGCGGCACTGCGCTGCTTCACGGAGGCCGGCGCGTACGCCTCCTACGAGGAGCACCTGAAGGGGCGGCTGACTCCCGGGATGCTCGCGGACTTCATCGCGCTGCCCACCGACCCGTACCGCGTGGAGCCGGCTGGCCTGCGCGACCTGAGGGTGGCGCTCACCGTGGTCGGTGGGATCGTGCGCTGGCAGGGCTGACCGCCGGCCGCGGGCCAACGGACGAGGCGTTTGACGGGGACTATCCGGCGGGCAGGTGCAACTGCTTCCAGCCCCTCTCGACGGAGGAACGGCATTTGCCGGGGTCGTCTCCGGTGTTGATGAACAGCGCGGTCAAGAGGGCGACGCCGTTGGCGAGCGTTTGGGACGACAGTGGACCGTTGGCGACCAGGGAGGCCAGCCCGTGGGCGACGGTCCAGGTCTGGGTCGCGACCTCCAGCGGATCGGTGCCGGCGCGGAAGCGGCCGACCTGCCTGGACCGTCCGACGGCTTGCACCATGTACTCCAGGGTCGCGTCTGCGGACTTGAGGTCCTCAAGGTCGAAGTTCGCGTCGAACATGACCCGGTACAGGTCGGGGTGGTCCAGGGCGTTGCCGAGGTAGGCGACGGTCAAGGCCGTCAGGTCCTGAACCGGATCCTCGGAGGTGGGTACCGTAGCGAACCTCGCTGCCAGGCGGGTGAAGCCCTCCTGTCGCAGGGCTTTCCATACGCCCTCCATGCCGCCGAAGTAGGTGTAGACGGCCATCGTTGACATGCCCGTCCCGGCCACCAGTGAGCGGAGGGTGACGGGCTCTCGCGTGCGGAGCATCGTTGCCGCACGTTCGACGAGCAAGGTGCGGACGGCCGGATCCTTTGTTCTCACCATCACACCAGGATACATAGCATTGCCATGCTATGTTTTGACCCGAGCGAGCCCGTTGGCTCCACGACGAGGAGGACGCATGGCCATCACTCTGGTGAACCCCGAAGGACTTCCGAAGGTCGATACCCACCGGCAGGTGGCGGTTGCCACCGGCTCGAAGTTGGTCTTCCTCGCCGGCCAGGTCGCCGTGGACGCCGACGGCGGCACGGTCGGCGTGGGCGACCTCGCCGCTCAGGTCGAGCAGTGCTACCTGAACGTCGGCGCCGCGCTGGCTGAGGTCGGCGGCTCCTTCGATGACATCGCGAAGCTGACCGTATACATCGTCGATTTCACTCCAGACAAGATGTCTCTGCTGGTGGAGGGGATTGCCCGGGCAGCCGCGAAGCTGGGAATCACTCCGGTCCCGCCGATCACCGGGGTGGGCGTCAGCGCGCTCGCTGGCCCCGACCTCCTGGTCGAGGTCGATGCCACCGCGGTCCTGGACTGAACTGCCCGCCCGCCGGTCGACCCATTTCCCAGGTGATGCATGTCTGGTTCAGGTCAGCCGTCGTCGCTGAAGAGGTGATGCAGATAGCGCTGCGGGTTGGCCAGGAATGATCGGGTCAGCAGCACCGGCTGGGCGTCATCGTAGTCGACATGGCTGATGACGCCGCTGGGTGCGATTTGCAGGATCCGGGCGTGCGGGACGGCCAGCAGGATGGGGGAGTGGGTGGCGATGACGAACTGTGAGCCGGCCCGAGTGAGATCGTGGATGCGGGTGAGTAGCGCGAGGCAGCCGTGCACGGACAGGGCGGCTTCCGGTTCGTCGAGCAGGTAGAGGCCTCGGGGCTTGAACCGGTGCGTGGCCAGGTCGAGAAATGACTCGCCGTGGGATCGCTCGTGCAGGCTGGCGCCGCCGTAGCCGGCGGCGACGCCGAGCCGGTCGATCTCGGTGACCACGTTGTAGAAGGACTCGGCGCGCAGGAAGAACCCGGTGCGGGGCTTTCTGATCCCGCGGACCAGTTGCAGGTGCTCACCAAGAGCGGATTCGGTGGCGCGGGTGCTGAACCGGAAGTTGGTTGATCCGCCCTCGGGGTTGAACCCCGCCGCTACCGCGATCGCCTCGATCAGCGTCGACTTGCCGGTGCCGTTGTCTCCGGCCAGGAACGTCACCGCTGGATCCAGCTCCAGCCGACCTGCCGCCCGTAGCCCGGCAACGACGGGCAACGTGAACGGATAGTCCGACACGTTCGCGTCGCCCTCAGCCAGCTCCACCCACCGCAGAAACCCGCCGCCGTCTCGAGGCGATGCCGACTCCTCGTCCCGGCGTGTCATCACCCGACCCCTTGCACCGCTGCCCTGGTTACCGCTTCGACGGTAGCTGCCCAGGGCGCAGGACGTCCGACCGGCCGGCTCTGCAGTAGGCACGCGGCATTCGCGGCATGGACCTTCGACCCTCGGCTAATAGTAAAGATTCCGAACAGAAGATGTTACAGTCACTCCTGTCTATGTGAGGCCGAGTCGTCGGCCGGTCATATCCCAGGAAGGAGTGATCACATGTCGAGACTGCGCGCCCTGGTCGCGCTGGCGGCACTGGCTGTCGCCAGCGGACTGATGGCAATCGTCCCGTCGACGGCCGCATCCGCCGCGGCCTGTGCAGCATCGTGGCAGTCCTCGGCCGTCTACACGGGAGGCGCCCAGGTCTCCCACAACGGCCGCAACTACCAGGCGAAGTGGTGGACCCAGAGCGAGGCGCCCCCGGGCACCACCGGCGTCTGGGAGGATCTCGGCGCCTGCGGCGGCGGCACCACCCCGCCGCCCTCAGGAAGCTGCAACCACCCGAACTGGGTCGCCGGCACCTGGTACACCACCGGGGCCATCGTGCGGTTCACCAACGGCCTGTACTACATCGCCGAGCACGACAATCCCGGCTACGACCCCACCATCAGCACCTGGTACTGGGAGCCCTACACCTGCAGCGGCCAACCGCCCACCACCCCGCCCCCCACCAACCCCGGCGGCTTCGTGGTCACCGAGGCCCAGTTCAACCAGATGTTCCCGGGCCGCAACTCCTTCTACACGTACTCCGGCCTCGTCGCCGCACTCAACGCCTACTCGGCGTTCACCAGGACCGGCAGTGCCACCGTCCAGCGCCAGGAAGCCGCAGCCTTCCTGGCGAACACGCACCACGAGACCGGCGGGCTCGTCCACATCGTGGAGCAGAACACCGCGAACTACCCGCACTACTGCGACGCCGGCCAGCCCTACGGCTGCCCCGCCGGGCAGGCCGCCTACTACGGGCGCGGGCCGATCCAGCTGAGCTGGAACTTCAACTACAACGCCGCCGGGAACGCCCTCGGGCTGCCCCTGCTGACCAACCCCTGGCTGGTGCAGAACGATGCCGCGGTGGCCTGGAAGACCGCCATCTGGTACTGGATGACCCAGAACGGGCCGGGCAGCATGACCGCCCACAACGCGATGGTCACCGGCGCCGGGTTCGGCGAGACCATCCGCAGCATCAACGGCTCGATCGAGTGCAACGGCGGGAACCCCGCCCAGGTGCAGAGTCGCGTCACCAAGTACCAGCAGTTCGTTGCCATCCTCGGTGTGCCCGCCGGAGCCAACCTCTACTGCTGACCTGCGGCCGGGCCTCGACACCCCCAGCACTCCTGGGCGTCGAGGCCCGGCAAGCGGGTGGGCTGAAGCGGCCACCGCACGAGCGGCCCGACTTAGCTGAGCGTTAAGTAACGGCCCATCGTGTTTCATCCGCCAGGCAACACTGGGCAGACTGGGGCAATGCCCGCCGCCGCTCCGCCCGCCGCACCCAATAGCCGTCGTCGTGCCCGAGCGCTCGTCGCAGTGGTCGTCGCGTTCGTCATGGCGATCGTGGTCGGCGCCTGGTCGTTGCGGGACCGGGTTGCGGGCGAAGGCGGCGCACCGCAGCGGGGCGATTCGGCCCCCGGCGCGGCGGGCGGCATCCCCACCTGTGCGGGCCGGCCGGCCCAGGCGCCCCGCGAACTGCGTGGCATGTGGATCACGACGGTGAACAACATCGACTGGCCGAGTCGGCGAGGGTTGCCAGCCGAGACGGTGCGGGCGGAGTTCCGCGGGTGGCTGGACCTGGCCGTGCGACGCAACCACAACGCGGTCTTCGTGCACGTACGCCCAAGCGGAGACGCACTCTGGTCGTCCAACTACGCGCCCTGGTCGGAGTGGCTGACCGGACGACGCGACGGCCGCGACCCGGGCTGGGACCCGATGGAGTTCATGGTCGCCGAGGCGCACGCCCGCAACCTGGAGTTTCACGCCTGGTTCAACCCGTACCGGGGCGGGCAGCCGGCCACGGTCGGCGGGCCCGGCCCCAAACTGGACCAGCTCGCGCCGACACACCCGCTGCGGCGGCACCGCGACTGGGTGGTCACCTATCCCAGCGCCGACCGACCCGGCAGCCGCCTCTACTTCAACCCGGGAATTCCCGAAGCGCGCACCTTCGTGGAGGACGCGATGCTGGAGGCCGTCCAGCGGTACGACGTCGACGGGGTGCACTTCGACGACTTCTTCTACCCGTACCCGGAGGCCGGGCAGGACTTCCCGGACGGCGCGGCGTTCACCCGGTACGGCAAGGGCTTCGCGGACAAACACGCCTGGCGGCGGGACAACGTGAACACGCTGGTCCGGGAGATGAGCGAGCGGATCAAGGCGATCAAGCCGTGGGTGAAGTTCGGGATCAGCCCGTTCGGCATCTGGCGCAACGCGCGCACCGACCCGGCCGGCTCAGCCACCGCGGGTCTGCAGAGCTACGACGACATCTACGCCGACACCCGACTCTGGGTACGAAAGCAGTGGCTGGACTACGTCGTACCGCAGCTCTACTGGCACATCGGGTTCGACAAGGCCGACTACGCCAAGCTCCTGCCATGGTGGGCGGCCACGGTGAAAGGCACCCGGGTGCAGCTCTACATCGGGCAGGCCGACTACCGGGTGGGCGAGCGTGGCGCCTGGCGCGACCCGGCCGAACTGGACCGCCAGCTCACGCTCAACCGCCAACACGGGGTGAGCGGAAGCGTGCACTTCAGCGCCCGGCAGGTGCGGGCCGACAAACTCGGGGCGGTCAGCCGGTACAGCGCGGCGCACTACGCCGGCCCGGCGCTGGTACCCGTGATGGCGCAGCTACCGGCGGCGCCGCCGGCCGCGCCCACGGTCACCGGCGTGCGGCGTGCGGACACCAGCGGGGTGGCGCTGACCTGGCGGGGGGACGGCGCCGCGAGCTTCGCCGTCTACCGGGTGGACGGCGACACCGCCCAGCTCGTCGGCACCGCCCGAGGTACGGGCTGGGTCGACCGCACCGCCCCAGCCGACGGCCCGCTCTCCTACTGCGTGTCCGCGCTGGATCGCAGCGGGAACGAGGGCGTACTCAGCGCTGCCACGTCCGCATCGCCGTGACGTCGGACATCCCCTTCATTGGGGGTGGATGAGGCACATTCCCCCGTGACCGGGCTGGTCCATCGTGGCCAACGCGTGAGGCACCTCGTCGAGGCCGATGCTGCGGGTGATCAGCTCGGCTGGGCGCAGCACGCCGGCGGTGACCAGCCCGAGTAGCTCCGGGTAGGCGTGCGCCGCCATCCCGTGGCTGCCGCGCAGCTCCAGCTCGAACGCGATCACGAGCTCCATCGGCACGGCCGGACGGCCCTGGGCGGTGGGAAGAAGTCCGACCTGAACGTGCCGTCCCCGCCGCCGCAGGCACTCCACCGAGGCTATGCAGGTGGCGTGACTGCCCAGTGCGTCGAGCGACAGGTGCGCCCCGCCGCCGGTCGCCTCCCGAACGGCGGCGGCCACCGCGCCCGGGCCGGTGAGGGTGCTGCCGTCCAGGCAGACCGTGGCACCGAAGCTCCTGGCCAGCTCGAGCGCGGCGGGGGCGATGTCGATCGCCACCACCCGCGCGCCGCAGGCCGCGGCGATCATCACCGCGGAGAGTCCCACGCCGCCGCAGCCGTGCACCGCCACCCACTCGCCGGCGCCGACCCGCCCCTGACTGACCACCGCGCGGAACGCCGTGGCGAACCGGCAGCCGAGCGCCGCCGCGGCCGGGTAGTCCAGCTCGTCGGGGAGCCGGACCAGGTTGACGTCGGCATTGTGCAGCGCGACGTACTCGGCGAACGACCCCCAGTGGGTGAAGCCGGGCTGCGTCTGGCGTTCACAGACCTGCTGGTCGCCCGCCAGGCAGGCCGCGCACTGCCCACACGCGGAGACGAAGGGTGCGGTGACCCGGTCGCCGGGCCGCCAGCCGCGTACGCCGGTGCCGACCGCCGTGACGACGCCCGCGAACTCGTGACCGGGGACGTGTGGCGGTCGGATGTCGGAATCGTGCCCCTGCCAACCGTGCCAGTCGCTGCGGCACAACCCGGTCGCCTCGACACGGATGACGGCGCCCCCGGGTGGCGGCACCGGGTCCGGGACGTCACGGACCTCGGGTCGGACGCCGAACTCGTCGAAGATCACGGCACGCACGAGCTGCATCCTCACACGCCCACGGATCGGCGGGCGGGCCACCCCGCCGGAGCACCACGGGGACGAGAGTCAGCGCGGCTGACAGCTTGCCAACAGGGCAAAGGCCGTGGCCATCCACGTCGATGGCCACGGCCTGAGCCGCTTGTTCAACTGATCACCTGCGCCACCTGTCCGCGACGCTGTCCCCACCTTGCGGACAACGTTGGGGGTGGGTGCCGGGCCGAGGACCGCAGTCGCCCGCCAGCAGGTGTCATCGGCAGAACGGGCGGCGACCCATGGCGGATTCGATACCGCCGAGGACGTGGTCGAGGAAGTACTCGTCGCCGGTCATCGACGCGTCCGTCCAGGCTTCGACGGCGTGCCCCAGCGTGGTGACCCACGACCGTCCGCCGTCGTAGTACTGGCACCACGACACCGGGTGGTTGCGGCCGTGGCCAGGGTGCCCGCTGCCCCCGGTCGGACCCTCGGGCAGCGTGGACTCGTCGACCTTGGCCAGGATCCGCACCTCGCTCGGGAACGGCACCAGGTTGTACCACTCGTCGGCGAAGTCCCAGCGGGCCGGGAGTCCGGCGGTTGAGGCGTCCCGGTGGCTTGTGGTCGTGACGGTGCCCGGCTGGTTGCGTCCGTGGTCGTAGTAGTTGGCCCCGCCGAGCAGGCCTTCGTACCAGTCCCAGTTGTATTCCGTGCCGAACGCGTTGTGAATGCCCACGAAACCGCCACCGCCGCGGATGTACTGGCGCAGCGCGGTCTGGGCCGGATCGTCGAGGGCATCCCGCGTGGTGCTCATGAAGATGACCGCGTTGTAGCGGAACAGCCGCGACGGTGACGAGAGCTGCGTGACGTCCTCCGTCCAGTCGACGGCGAAGTTGTGTTCCGCACCCAGCCTGACGATGGCGTTCTGCGCGGCGTGTGCGGGGGTGAGGGGTGGGTTGAGGCCCGCCGGCAGCACGGGCCCGATGTGCGCGTGTCGCGGCCCGGCTGTCCGGCTGTAGACGAGGACGCGGTAGCCGTCAGCGGCGGGGTCGAAGTTGCCCCAGTCGTGGTAGCAGTCGGAGTCGATGCCGCGACAGACACCGTAGTTGGGTCGGCCGAGGTTCTCGGCACTCCCGTCTTTCGGCTTGGTGGCGGCCTTGTCCGCAGCGCTCGGGATGGACGTGCCCAGCAGCATGACGGCTGCGGTCAGGGTGGCGCCGAGGACTGCGCTGATCAGCGTGTTGCGCCGTACGGGCATGGCTGCTCCTTTGTCGATCTGTTGGTGGTGGCCAGGACGGCGGGCGCGCCACCGGCCGGGGGAGCGGAACCAGTAGGGGTGGGATGGGTTGCGCTGGATGAGCCCCAGCGCATCGAGGTCCGCTAGATGGACCGTGCGTACCGCGTAGAGGTACGGTCAATATAGCGAGACGCTGATCGGCCAGCAAGGCGCAAACCCCTTCTGACAAGGGCTTTTGCAACCGCGCCAATGGTTTTCGCGCATCTGCGGATGGCCCCCGTCGCAGTGCAGCGGGGGCTGTTCGGGCACGGTGTCGGGCGGCCTCAGGCGGTCCCGAGATAGGTGGGCAGAATGGATGGCGGCATCGGCCCCTTGTTGCGCCGGCCCTGGCCCGTCTCTTCCCATGCGTGAGCGAGGATTCCGACGCTGCGGCTCAGGACGAAGAGGCCGCGGGCCAGTGGCGGCGCGAAGCCCAGCTCGCCGAAGACGACGGCTGTGCAACCGTCCACATTGATGGGCACGGGCTTGTGTCCTCCCGTGGCCAGAATGCGCTCGATCGCGTTCGCCGCACGCAGGTACGCCCCGTCGACCAAGCCCTCGGCGGCTGCGGCCTCGACCAGGTCCAGCAGTGGCTTGCGGCGTGGGTCCACGGTGTGGAAGCGGTGTCCAAAGCCGGGCAGGTACTTGGAGCGGGCCTGCCAGTCCTCGACGACCGTGGCTGCCGCGCGATCGAGCGTGCCGCCGGCCCTGGTGCGGCTGGTGACTTCGGCGAGCATCTCCATGCATTGTTCGCCGGCGCCGCCGTGCACGTCGCCTAGGAGGTTCACCCCGGTGGCGACGGCGTTGTTGAGCCCGACGCCGCAGGTGGCGGCGATGCGGGCCACCGCTATCGACGGTGCCTGCGGCCCGTGGTCCACGCCGGACACCAGCGCGGCCTCGAGCAGCCGTTCCTGGCCGGGCGTCGGCGGGTGCCCCCGGAGCAGCAACCAGATCGTGCCGACAAAGCTGGTGTGCCCGATGAGGTCCTGCACCGGCCGACCGCGTAGTTCGATCACGTCGGGTTCGATGCGGGACACCGCCGTGGACCACCAGTCCGACACGTCCCGCACGGTCGGCTCGTCACTCACGGCGCCGCGACCTCGTCAACGGCGCCGAGGTCGGCGTCCAGGGCGAACTCGTCGTTGTGCTCTCCCAGGAGCGGAGGGGGTGTAGCTGGTCGAAGAGGAGTGCCGTTGACGAGCACTCCGTTGCCGCTGACCCGCAGGGTGCGGTCGGCATTGCCGGGAAATGCCAGGTCGGTGAAGAAGCCGCGCACCTGCAACTGTTCGAGCTGGACCGCCTGGGGGACGGTCAGAATGCGCGCCGCGGGAACGCCCGCCGCGGAGAGCATCCGCTCCCACTCGATCGCCGGACGTCGTCGGAGCGCGGCGTTGATCTCCTCGTTCAGGGCCGCGCGGTTGGTCTTACGTGCCTCGCGGTCGGCGAAGCGTTCGTCGGTGACGAGATCGTCGCGCTCGACGAGCCGGCACAGCACCTCGAACTGCCGCTGGCGGTTCGCCGCGATGTTGAGAGGACCGTTGGCGGTGTCGAAGGTACCCGAGGGGGCGGCGGTCGCGTTCTGGTCGCCCATCGGCTCTGGTGGGACGCCGCTCACCAGATAGTTGGAGGTCGCCCACCCCATGACCGACAGGGACGCCTCCAACATGGACACGTCGAGGAATGCGCCCTCCCCGGTCTGGGACCGGCCGGTGAGTGCCGCACAGATGGCCATCGCGGCCACGAGGCCGCCGACCGAGTCGGACACCGGGAAGCCGACCCTCAGGGGTGCCGTCTCCGGGGTGCCGGTGACGCTCATCATGCCGGCGAGACCCTGGATGATCTGGTCGTACGCGGGTGCCTGGCTCATCGGGCCGCCCTGCCCGAAGCCGGAGATGGCGCAGTAGATCAGGCGCGAGTTTGCCTGGCGGAGGGCATCCCAGTCGTACCCGAGCCGGTCCAGGACCCCGGCGCGGAAGTTCTCCAGCAGGACGTCCGCGCCGCGCAGGAGATCGTCGAAGGCGGCGCGGTCGTGCGGGTCCTTGAGGTCCAGCTCGATCGACTTCTTGCCGGCGTTCTGTGCGAGGAAGGAGGTGCCGATCCCTGCCTCGTTGAGCGCGGGTTCCGGACCGAGCCGGCGTGCCAGATCCCCGTGCCCCGGTTTCTCGATCTTCACGACCTCGGCTCCGAGCAGCATGAGTTGGTAACTGCAGTACGGCCCGGCCAGGACGTTGGTCAGGTCGAGGACCCGTACGCCGCGCAGCGGTCGGTTGTCCATGCGTGCCCCTCGGGTGGGTAGTGGCGGCCTGAGCCGGTGTGGCGTCGGCCTACCGGGCGAGTGGGTGGTCGAAGCCTGTCTCGGACATCCGGGCCGCGGCGACCTTGAGCGATTCGACGAACTCGGCGACTCGCTCCGGGGTGAACCGCATTGTCGGCCCGCTCAGGCACAGCGCCGCCACAACCGGCCCCGATCTCCCGGTCACCGGCACGGCAACGGCGGACAGGCCAGGTTCGCGTTCACCGTCGCTGGTGGCGAAGCCCTTGGCCGCGGCGTCGTCGAGCCACATCCGCAGCGTTGCGACGTGCGACTGACCCCACGGGGACGACGCCGCGACCCGCGCGAGCAGAGCGGGCGGCGCGTCTCGAAGCAACACCTTGGATGATGCGCCTGCCCACATGGGCAGCTCATCGCCGACCCGGACCACGTGGCGTAGGGCCTGCGGGCTCTCCTCCTGGGCGACGCAGACACGGCTGATGTCCCGGGTCACGTACAGGTTGACCGTCTCGCGATGGGTCGCCGCGAGGTCGCGCATCAGATGGCGGGTTTCCGGCGGGACCTCCCAGCTGCGGTTGGCGAGGTGGGCCCACCGCCACAGGCCGGGACCGGCCGTGTAACCGTGACTCGTCGCCCACAGCAAGCCGTTCTGCTCCAGCGTCTGGACCAGTCGAATGACAGTCGTCTTCGCGAGGCCCGTGCTGTCCACGATCTCCCGGATGGTTACCGACGGCCTGCTCTCCGTCAGCAGGGACATGATTTCCATCGCGCGCTGGACGCTGCGGACGCCGCCCGCGTCGGGAGGGTCCGTGGGCGTCGCACCCTGCGTCGATGAGTTTCGTTCGGCCATGGATGCCATGGTCTCTCTCTCGCGTCCTTCGATACGGCTTCACGTCCCCGTAACGGTTTTGGAACCAACTATTGCCAGGGGACTTCGCCGCCCGTACGTTACACCTAGTCCGCAGGACGGTCCAGGAGTGCCACTAAGCGGTCCACTCAAGGGAGCGGCGATGCTCGACAAGCCCATCCGCACCGCACCGACCGAGGTCGTCGAGGTCGGATGCCTCATCGCCGGCGAGTGGGTCACGGCGGGACCGAAACTCGAACGTGTCGGGCCCTGGGTGCGGGAGAGCGTCAGCACCGCCCGGCAGGCGGACGAGGACGACGTCGATGCCGCACTCGCATATGCGCGCCGTGGCGCGAAAGCGACCGCCCGCCTCTCGCCCGCGGCGCGCGCCGCGGTGCTGGAACGCGCCGCCGCCGCCGCGACCCACCAGCGGGACCGCTTGGCGCGGCTGCTGGCGCTGGAGCTCGGCAAACCGGTCAAGGACGGTCTGGGCGAGATCGATCGGGTGGCGGACACGTTCGCCGTCGCCGCCGCAGAGGCCAGGCGCGTCGGCGGTGAAGTCCTGCCGGTCGCTGGTTGGGCCCGGGGCGTGGGGACCACCGCCTTCACGCATCGTGCACCGGTCGGCGTGGCGCTGGCGATCACGCCTTTCAACGCGCCGGCCAACCTGCTGGCGCACAAGCTGGCGGCAGCGTTCGCGGCGGGAAACACGACGATCGTCAAGCCGCCGCCGCAGGCGCCGGCGGTGTCCGCGGCGATCGTCGCGCTCCTGCTCGACACTGGAATGCCCCCGGAGGCGGTCCAGGTGCTACACGGTGGAGGCCCGCTCGGGGCCGCTCTGTGTGGGGCCCCGGACGTCGGCGTCGTCAGCTTCACCGGCAGCGTCGCCACCGGTGCGGCCGTCGCCCGTGCGGCCGGCGCCAAACGGCTCGTCATGGAGCTCGGCGGCAACGCCGCCACGATCGTGTGCGAGGACGCGGACATCGGGGCGGCCGCCCGGATCTGCGCCGCCACCGGATACAGCAACTCGGGACAGAGTTGCATCTCGGTCCAGCGGATCTACGTCCACCGTGGGTGCTACGACGAGTTCCTGGCCGCCTTCACCGGCGAGGTGGAGAAGCTGTCGGTCGGGGATCCGCTCGACCCGGCCACCGACGTCGGATCGATGGTCGACGACGACGCGGCCGAGCGTGTGGTCGTCTGGGCCGCCGAGGCGGAGGCCGCGGGTGCGACTGTCACGACCGGCGGTCGCCGGGACGGTGCCACCGTGGTGCCGACAGTGGTGGCATCACCGCCTGCCGACGCCCGGTTGATCCGTGACGAGGTGTTCGGCGCGGTGGTCAGCGTGTTGCCCTACGACAGCTTCGACGATGTGGTCGCCGCCTGCAACGACAGCCGTTACGGCCTGCAGGCGGGGCTGTTCACCAATGACGTCCGGCGGATCGTGAGAGCTTGGCGCGACCTTGAGGTCGGTGGCCTCGTCGTCAACGGCTCATCGAACTTCCGGCTCGACCACGTCCCGTTCGGCGGGGTCAAAGACTCCGGGTTCGGGCGCGAGTCGCCGCGCTGGATGATCGACGACTACACGGTTGTGAAGTCGTTGCTGCTGCGTGGCATGTCCCTGTTCGGTGACCAGGAAGGCACGCGATGACTCTCGACCAGGTCGTGGACACCGCCGCGCGGCGGGATACGGTCCCCGCGGCGGAGGCCATGGTGGCCCAGCTCGAGTCGTACGGCGTGGAGTACGTCTTCGGCACCTGTGGACACACCAACATCGCGCTGCTTGACGCCATCGGGCGCAGCAGCATCCGGTTCATCATCGCCCGTCACGAACAAACGGCGGCGCACGCGGCCGACGGCTACGCCCGCGCCACCGGCAAACCCGGCGTCCTGCTGCTGCACGTCGGTCCCGGTATGACGAACGCGGTCACCGGTGTACTCACCGCTGCGATGGACTCGGTGCCGCTGGTGGCGATCGCCGGCGATATTCCGTCCTACTACTACGGCCGGCATCCGCACCAGGAGATCAACCTCCACGCTGACGCCGACCAGGCGGCGATCTACCGTCCCTTCGTCAAGCGGGCGTGGCAGGTGCACCGAGCGGGTGACCTGGCGCGGTTCACCGAGCGCGCCTTCTCGACCGCGACCACCGGACGTCCGGGCGCGGTGCTGCTCAGCGTGCCGATGGACCACTTCTCTCGTCCGGTCACGCGGGAGACCGCCGCCGGGTTTCCGCTCGTGACACCGGAGCGGCCGGGCCTGCCCTCCGATGCGGCCGGGCGGATCGCCGACCTGCTCGTGGCCGCCGAGCGGCCGCTGGTCTACCTGGGCGGCGGCCTGCGGCGCGGACCAGGACTCGACGCTCTCCGCTCGCTGATCGAGCACCTCGACATCCCCGTCGCGCATTCGCTCATGGCCAAGGGGACGCTGCCCGACAGCCATCCGCTCGTGCTCGGGATGCCAGGCTTCTGGGGCCTCGAGATGACCAACCGGCATACCCGTGAGGCCGACGTCGTCCTGGCGCTGGCCACCCGGTTCGCCGAGACCGACACCAGCTCATGGGACCCCCGCTACACCTGGCAGTTCCCGCCTGGGCAGTTGATCCAGATCGACATCGACCCGGCGGAGATCGGCCGCAACTTCCCGGTCGCGGTGGGCGCCGTCGCCGACGTCGCGGACGCCGTGCGCGCCATCGACACCGCTGTCCGCGAACGGCAGCCCACGCCGCGCCAGCGGCCCGAGCTGCGCGAGACCATCACCGCGACCCGTCGTGCCCTGTTCAGCGAGAGCCGGGAACGCGGCACCAGTGCGCAGTTCCCGCTGCGGCCCGAGCGGATCCTGGCCGACCTGCGGGCAATCCTGCCGCCCGACGCCATCCTCGTCACCGACGTGGGATGGAACAAGAACGGCGTCGCCCAGTGCTACGAGCTGCCCGACGAGGGGCGGTTCATCACACCAGGTGGCGCCTCGACGATGGGCTTCGGCCCAGCGGCGGCGGTCGGTGTCCAGATCGCTCAGCCCGACCGCACCGTCGTCGCCCTGATCGGCGACGGCGGCATGGGCGCGCAGCTGCCCGCGGTGCCCATGGCGGTCGAACAGGGCGCCCCGGTCATCTTCGTCGTGATGAACAACCGGTCCCACGGCACGATATCCGACCTGCAGGCGGCGAACTTCGGGCGCAGTTACGGCTGCGACTTCGTCGGGCCCGACGGCTCGCCGTACAGCCCGGACTTCGCCGCCTACGGCCGGGCTTGCGGCGCCGACGGCTACAGCATCGCCACGGCTGAGGAGCTGGGCTCCTCGCTGCGTACCGCCGTCGCGGCCCGCCGCCCGGCGGTGCTGGACGTGCCCATGATCAACGAGCCCGTCCCGACGCCTGGGCACTGGAACATCAAGGACATCTACCGAGGTGTCTTCGACTGACCGGCGAGCGCCCACCGTCGTCCGCGCAACCCCACCAACACCCCACCACCCACGACGACTCGAGGTGACCCTCATGACCCGACGCTATCGGCGTACCTTCGCCGCCTCGCTCCTCGCCATCGGAGTGGTCTTCGCTGGCGCCTGCTCCGCCCCCGGAGAGGAGGCCGCCGGTGAGGACGGGAACACCGGCCCCATCAAGATCGCCATCGCCAACGCGCAGAGCGGCCAGCTGAGCTCGCTCGGTGCCTGGGAACTCAAGGGCGCCAAACTCGCCATCGAAGAGTGGAACAAGAACGGCGGCATCAGCGGCCGCCAGATCGAGATCGGCGTCTTCGACAGCCAAGGCGATCCGACGGTCGGCACCAACGTTGCACGCAAGATCGCGAGCGAGGGTTACATCGCGATGCTCGGCACCGCCGAGAGCGCGGTGACAATCGCCATGGCACCGATTCTCCGGCAGGAGGAGATTCCCAACATCACCTCCGGCCAGTCGCCGGGTCTGATCGCCGTCAAGAGCCCGTTTCTGTTCCTCAATGGCCCGACGAGCCTGACCTACGACGAGACGCTGGCCGAACACGTCGTCGGCAAGCGGGGGATCAAGAACATCGCTCTCATCACCAACAACGGCTCGTATGGCAAGGGCGAGCACGACGCCTTCACCAAGTCGCTCGCTGGGCGCAGCGTGACGCCGGTGGCCGACCAAATCGTCACCACCGACCAGAAGGACTTCAGCGCGGCCTTGACGAACATCCGTCAGCGTAATCCGCAGCTGATCTTCGTCGGCGCGGAGGAAGTGCAGTCCGGCCTGATCGTCAAGCAGGCACGCGACCTCGGCATCACCGCTCCGTTCGCCGGCGCCGCGCCGCAGGGTACGCCCGTGTTCATCGATACCGCCGGGGCGAGCAACACCGAGGGCACGATCGTGAGCACGCCCTACCTCAGCAACGAGGTGAGCGAGGCGTCCCGCGCATTCGCCGCCGCCTACCTGGCAGCGTATGGCGAACCGGCCGAGATGCATGGCGCGAAGGCCTATGACGGGGCGCAGATCCTGCTGACCGCCCTCAAGAACACCAACGTGGCCACGGGCAAGGATCTCGCCGACGCGATCCGCGCGGTGAAGCACCAGGGTCTGCTGGGCAGCTTCGCGTATGACGAGACGGGCGTCGGGATCTTCGCGACCTCGATCGGCACGATCACCGCAGGCAAGCTGGTCCCGACCCAAGGCTGATCTTGGAGGGGGCGGCTCCGGCAGGGGCCGCCCCGGATCGTCGGAAGAGGGTCAGGGGAGAAGCATGCAAGTCTTTCTACAGACGTTCATCGGCGGGATGAGCCTCGGCGCGATCTACGCTCTTGTCGCGTTGGGCTTCTCGCTCGTCTATCGCACCATGGGCCTCGTCAACTTCGCGCACGGCAGTGTCGTGATGATTGGCGCCTACCTTGCCTCGACGTTCTACCTCTCGGTCAGACTCCCTTTCGCTCTGGCCATGGTGGTGGCGATCGGGGTGACCGGGCTCATCGGCGTCATCATCGAGCGGGTGCTGCGGCCGCTGGAGAACAAGGACTTCGACCTCATGCTGATTGGCACGATCGGCTTCGGGATCGTGCTGGAGGCGCTCGCGATCGTCATCTGGGGAGCGACCGGACGCGCGGTGCCATCGCCCGTGCCGGCGGCACCCCTGGACATCCTCGGCATCCGCATCCGGACGTACGACCTTGTCGTGCTCGCCATCGCGGCCGTCGCGACGGTTCTGCTAGTCCTCTTCCTTCAGCGGACGAAGCGCGGCGTCGCGATGCAGGCGGTGGCCATGGACCACCAGGCGGCAACGGCCGTCGGCATCCATGTCGGGCGGAGCAACTCGATGGCGTTCATGATCGGGGCAGGTCTCGCCACCTTGGCCGGCGGCCTCGTCGGCCCACTGTTGTACGTGAGCCCCGCGATGGGCGGAGCGCTCGGCATCAAGGGCTTCGCCGGGGCGATCCTCGGCGGCTTCGGCAGCATCCCTGGCGCGATTCTCGGCGGGATCAGCATCGGGGTGATCGACTCGTTCGCGGCCGGGCACTTCCAGGGCTACTCCGAGCTTGTCACGTTCCTGATCTTCACCATGATCATCATGATCCGGCCGACCGGCATCTTCGGCGAGAGGACGGTGAACCGGGCATGAGGTACCGGCTCGGCGCTCTGGCTGTGTTGGCGGTCGCCGCCTGGATGCTCCCGTACCAGCTCAACTCCTACACCATGCACGTCGTCAACGTCATGCTGCTGTACGCGATCCTCGCGGTCGGTCTCGGCCTGGCCATGGGCATCGCCGGGCAGATCAACCTGGCGCAGGTCGCGTTCTTCGGCGTGGGGGCGTATGCCACGGCTGTCCTCACCGTCAAGGCTGGCATGGGTTTCTGGGTGGCTGCCCTGCTCGCGATCCTCGCCACGGCGGCGGTCGGTCTGGTCGTGGGTACTCCCGCACTACGCGTGCAGTCCCACTACCTGGGCATCGTGACACTCGGGCTCGCGCTGGCCTTCACCAACTGGGTGACCAACTCGGAACTCGCTGGCGGCGCGGAGGGCATCTCCGGCATCCCGCGGCCGGGACTGCCCGGCATCGACCTGTCCAACGCGTATCTCTACTACTACGTCGAGCTCGCGCTGTTCGCGCTGACCCTGGGTTTCGGCCTCTTCGTCGTGCACACCTCGCTGGGCCGGCGGATGCGCGCCATGCGCGACGACTCCCTCGCCGCCGGTGCGGTCGGCGTCGAGGTGCCCGCGCTGCGGATGACCGCCTTTCTGCTCGCAAGCGTCTACGGCGGCGTCGCGGGCGTGCTCTACTCCGGGCTGATCGGGTACGTGGCGCCGGAGACGTTCAGTATCGCCAACATGTTCCTGCTGCTCGCCATGGTGATCATCGGAGGGCGTCAGAGCCTGGTGGGCTGCGTGGTCGGTGCCATCGCACTCGCCCTCGTCCGCGAGGTGCTGATCGACTATCCGACCTACGCACAGGTGGCGTACGGCTCCGTCGTGGTCCTCACCGTCGTGTTCGCGCCGACCGGGTTGGCCGGCCTTCCACGCCGTCTGAGCTCCGTGGCGGGGCGCCTGGGCTGGCGCCGCCGGCCGGTCCAGCAGGCGGCCTCCCTGAGCCCGTTTCGGCCGTACGAGCCCGGGCCGGCGCCGGTCGACGACGCCGTGCCCATCCTCGAGGTCCGCAACCTCAGCATGCATTTCAAAGGCGTCAAGGCGGTCGCCGACGTCTCCGTCCTCGTGCCGGCCCGGCAGATCAGGGGCATCGTCGGTCCGAACGGCTCAGGCAAGACCACGCTCTTCAACGTGATCAGTGGGCTCTACCGGCCGACCGCGGGACGTGTGTTCCTCGAAGGTCGCGATGTCACCGCGGCTCGGCCACATGCCCTGGCCCACGCCGGCATCGCGCGGACGTTCCAGAACCTGCGGCTCTTTCCGGCGCTGTCCGTCCGGGACAACATCCTGGTTGCCCTTGACCCGAGCCGGGTCCGCGGCACCTGGCGGTACCTTCTGCTCCCGCTCGGCGTATGGCGGCGTGACCGCGCCCTGCGTCGGGAGGCCGACGACCTGCTCGACCGGTTCGGCTTGCGAGCCTTCGCCAACAGCCAGCCAACGGCGCTGCCGTACGGCACCCAACGCCGGGTCGAGATCGCCCGCGCGATGGCCGCCCGACCGCGGCTGCTGCTGCTCGACGAGCCAGCGGCAGGCCTCAACGGCGATGAGGTCCGGCAACTGTGCGACATCATCCGCTCGATTCGCGACGCCGGCGTCACCATCGTCGTGATCGAACACAACATGGGGATGGTCATGTCCCTGTGTGACCACGTCACAGTCTTCGCGCACGGCGCGATCATCGCCGACGGGCCGCCGGACGAGGTTGCGGTCTCACCCGAGGTGATCGAGGCATATCTCGGCGAGACGATGGCCATGCCAGCACCGGTCGTGTCGGAGGCCCAGCGATGACAGTCACCCGTGACACGTCCGAAGGCGCCAACGTCAGCACCGAGCGCCAGCTCGTCGTTGACGGCCTCTCCGTCCGCTACGGCGGGGTGACGGCAGCCCACGACGTGTCGTTCACCGTCCAGCCGGGACAGTCGGTCGGCATCATCGGCGCAAACGGTGCCGGCAAGACCTCGACGCTCAAGGCGCTGATGGGCCTGGTCCCGCGCACCGTGCGGTCGATTCGCTTTGGCGACGTGGACCTCACGCGCGTGCCGGGCCGCAACATGGTCCGCCACGGGATTGGCTACGTGCCGGAAGGGCGGCATGTCTTCCCCGGACTTCCAGTGGAGAAGAACCTCCTCCTCGGCGCCTACACCCGCCGGTGGAAGGGCGCGACGCTGGACACGCTCAACGAGGTCTACGAGCTGTTTCCGGTCCTGCGCGAGATGCGCGGCCGGCTCGCCGGTGCGCTGTCCGGCGGACAGCAGCAGATGCTCGCGATCGGGCGTGCACTGATGTCGGCGCCGCAGCTGATGCTGCTTGACGAGCCGTCGATGGGCCTCTCACCGAAGCTGGTCAGCGAGATTGTCGCCGTGCTCAAGCAGCTCAACGAACGCGGTCTCAGCATCCTGCTCGTCGAGCAGAACGCGCAGTTGACGTTCGAGGTGACCACGGAGTGTCTCGTCATGGAGAACGGCGTCGTCGCCATGACGGACACCTCCGAGGCGCTCCGCCAGAACCCCCAGGTACGCAAGATCTATCTCGGCCTCTGAAGAAAGTCCTGTCCCGTGGAACTCGTCGACAACGTGAGCCCGTGCGGCCGCCGGATCCCGCCTGGATAGTCCCGACGGCTGCGGCTGGCGCCGAGAGAAAGGTGACCGCCGATGACGAACATCGATCGAAGGAATGTACTGAAGGGCGTGGCGGCGACAGCCGTGGCTGCCGCGGTCGCGCCCGCCGCCTCAGTCGCTCCGGCTGGAGCTGCTGGACGGCACGGTGGTGGCCACCCACCATCCGCCGCCGACCTCGCCCGTTTCGACACCCCCGGCGACAAAGACTTCCCGAAGGTCGGCGGCAATCTGGGCAACCAGAACTACTCCTCGCTGCGCCGCATCGACCGCGGGAACGTTCGCCGTCTCCGCGGGGCCTGGGTCAACCGGATCGAGGGCGGTCTCGCGTCGGGCAGCAGCCAGAGCACGGCAGTCGCCGTCGACGGCGTGCTCTACATCGAGTCCGCGCTTGGCAACGTCATCGCCGTCGACGGTGCCACCGGGCGGACCAAATGGCGGTACGACCAGACCCGCGGCACCCTGACCCGGCGCGGTGTCGCGGTCGGTGGCGGCTACGTCTTCACCAAGTCGAACGAGAACTACGTCATCGCGCTCGACCAGGAGACCGGCCAGGTCGCCTGGGAGCACCAGGTCAGCGGCTTCGGCAACATCGAGAAGGTCGCCGTCGTCTACCACGACGGCCTGCTGTTCTGCGGCACCAACGACGGTCCCCGTGGTGCCGCCCTCGCCCTCGACGCCCACAACGGCGACGTGCTGTGGCACTTCTGGGGCACTCCGGGGCCGGGTGAGTTGGGCAACGACACCTGGGAGGGCGACTCCTGGATGGACGGCGGTGCCACACCGTGGATCCACCCGGCCGTCGACCCCGAACTCGGCCTGACCTTCTGGACGTTCGGCAACGCCCGCGGCAACAACTCGTCGCAGGACGGATCAGCGCGGGGCGGGCAAAACCTGTTCGCCAACTCGCTTGTCGCGCTGGACATGCGGAGCGGCGCCTACCGATGGCACTTCCAGTCGATCCACCACGACATCTGGGACATGGACAACGTGATGTCCCCGGTCCTCGCCGACGTCAGCATTCGGGGACGCACCCGCAAGGTGGTCATCTACGGCAGCAAGTCCGGCATGTTCTTCATCCTCGACCGCATCAGCGGCACGGCACCGTTGGGCATCGTCGAGCGGCCGGTGCCGCAGGAGCCGCGCCAGAAGACGTGGCCGACCCAGCCGTTTCCCGTGCAGGGTGGGTGGACCGAGCAGCGGATCGTCGACCAGCCCCTGGGCACCGCCGTCCCAGGCGACCCCAACCGCGCGGTGCCCAACTACGTGCAGGGGGCACTCTACGACCCGCACTGGGAGACGCCCATCCTCTCCATCCCGGGCCATGGCGGCGGCGGAGACTGGTCGCACCTGTCGTTCAGTCACCGCACGGGCCTGGTCTACAACGGCTTCGGGTACGTCGCCGCCGCGCACTCGCTGACCGAGAGCAGCAACGGGCTCCGGCCGCCCGGCGAATACCAGACCGGGGGGATCGTCGCCGTCGACGTTCGCACGAACCGGGTGAAGTGGAAGCGGCGGATGCCGTATTCGCTGGCACACGGCAACGGCATTCTCACCACCGCCAGCGACCTGATGTTCATCGGCCAGCCCGACGGCAACCTGCTGGCGATGGACGCGCGCAACGGCCGCGAACTGTGGCGGTTCCAGACGGGCGCGGCGATCAGCTCCAGCCCGATCATGTACCGCGTCGGCAACAAGGAATATCTCGCGGTGTACGCCGGCGGAACCAGCATCCCGTACGGGAACTCGGCGCCACGCGGTGACTTCCTCTGGGCCTTCGAGGTCGGCGGAGACCTGGGTCCGGCACCGACGCCGCCACCCCCGGTGATCCGTCGGCCGGTCTCCGGCGGCCCGGTCGAGGGCACGGCGGTGGCGAACACGGTCGTCATCGGGCGCACGTACAACGCTTCCACGGGCGAGATCGGCGCCACCGAGTCGTTCGCGGTCGCCGGCATGGCGCCCACGCACCTGCGGGTCCCGGTCGGCACGACCGTGACGTTCACCAATCACCCCGGCAACGCTGGCGCGCGAGGCGTGACGCAGTTCTTCGAAGGGCTTTTCAACGTCCGGCTCGCGCCCGGTGAGTCGTTCCAGTACACGTTCACCCGAGTGGGCGAGTACTTCTACAACGACCCGGGAAGCCCGCGCTCCACCGGGAAGATCGAGGTGTACTAGTCGATGCGCCGCCGTCGTGGCCCTGCCACGGCGGCGGCCCCTCGGGGGAAGGCGCCCGAGGAACCGGGGTTCATCGGCGCGACATGCGTCAGCGGCTGGTGCCCGGCAACACGTCCGATGGCCGCCGGACCGGCGTCGCGCCAGAGCGGTCGAGGTGGTCGCGGGCGGCCGTGATCGCCAGGCGGGCATGCTCCCTGGCTCCCACCTGCGCCACCAGGGTCGCGCGCGGAATCTCCAGGGCGTAGGGAAGGCCAGGCGGCAGGGCGTCGAGAATGCCGTGGACGTCGATGCCACCCTCACCCGGGAAGAGACGCTCGAACCGGGCGGTGTGAATGAGACCCTCGTTGGTCGTGGGCACCCCGGGCGGCGCGTCGCAGACATGGACGAAGTGGAACCAGTCGACGGGGAGCTGGCGAAGGTCAGCCACGCTCGACCCCGAGCGTGCGAAGTGCAACAGGTCGATGAGCATGCCGGCGTTGGGCTGGTCGGCCCCCCGCAGGACGCGCACCGCCTCACGGAGGTCGGGCGTCTCCGTCCACGATGGAAATTCCAGGTCCACGGTCAGGCCGAGCGGCCGGGCCAGCTCGCACAGCTGGGCGTACCGGTCGATCTTCCGTGCCCGGTCCGGGTCGGGCAGCTGCGCTATGACGTGCCGGGCCCCGAGTTCCGCGCCGGCCTCCAGGAATCGCAGGAACGCCCGCGGGTCGTCGTCCGGGCTGATCCGGGCCAGCTCGATGTCGAGTACCTCGACTCCGGTGGCGGCAAGGCGGACCTTGGTGGTCCGCATGAGGGCCGGATCGGTGGCGAGCGGGTAGTGCGGCTCCTGTGCGGTGACACGGGTCAGGCGCAGGCCCACGTATCGGTATCCGGCGTCCGCCGCGGCGTCCACCAGATCCGGTGGGGACAGACTCAGCGCCGTGAGATGGGCCAGCGAGTAGTCGTGGTGCTCGTCGTTCCGGGCGGGTACGTCCCGCAGCGTGATCAGGCGACGCTCCCGATGGGCGGCCATGCGCACCGGGACGCTCGTCGCGGCACCGTAACCGAGATAGCCCTCGATGCGCTGCACCACCTCGAAGAAGACCCGCGAGCCAAGTATCTCGGTGTAGAAGTGCAGATACTCGCCACGCTCGTCGCGGTCGTAGAGGATCGAGAGGTCCCGCATCGCGGAGAGGAGTTCCGGCGGCGGATCGAGCCGGGCGTCCAGGTCGACGTAGTAGTTGTCGGGGATCCTCAGTATCGGAGCACCCAGCGCACGCATTGCCCTGGCGCTGGCGATCACGTCGTCGGAGCCGAACGCGATGTGTTGAGGGCTCGGGACGGCGGGCGACCAGTCACCGCGGCGCATCGGCGCCGTGTTGAGGGTGATCCGGACCCGTTGCCGCAGGTCGGTGGCGGTCCGAGTCCGGATCAGCCCGAACGGTGCGGCGATCTCGGTGGCTTCCCCGGCGTGCAGACCCAGCACCGTTCGGTAGAAGATCGCGGCCTCGTCGAAGTCGTCGACCGACTCGGTGAGCGAGACGTGATCGATCCCGGTCAGGAGGCCGTCGCCGCGTGGCGATGCGCCGGTGGGGGAGAAGTCTTCGAGCCAGCTGCCGCTGTCCGCGCTCTGGACAAGGAAGACAGCCGTTCCGTCGGGCGCCGCGACGGAGGTGAGGTCCGCCTCCTCGGGACGGCGCAGGCGCGGTAGCACCGGGGCGAGCAGCCGCTCGGCCCGCTGGGCCGACCCGGCCGGGTCCGCACTCTCCAGGCCCAGGGCGCAGACCGCCGCCGTCACTGGCGGGACTGCCCTGTGCGGTGCGAAGTTCAACAGGATCCGTGCCCTGCCCTGCTCCCACAGCTGCACCGGCTTTGAGCGATGTTGGCCGGTGTGCGCGAAGCCGAGCGCGGTCAGCGTGCGCGCCACGACCGGACCGGAGCGATCGTCGACGGCAAGCTCGGTGAACACGTGCCCCCCGAGCTGGGGCGCCGGCGGTAGGCCGGTCATGCGGAGGCGTTCACGAGCGGCTGGCGGGCCGGACGTGCTGACCGCCTCCCGCAGGGCGACCAGCGCACGCATGCCGTCGATGGCCGCGTGTCGGGGATCGGCCTGCCGGTAGACGTCGTTGAACACCTCGAGCGACAAGGGGCCGTCATAGCCGGTGGTCAGGACGTGGCCGACGAATCCGGGCAGGTCGAACGAGCCGAGCCCGGGAAACAGCCGATGGTGCCAACTCCACTCGACCACGTCCATGGTGAGCCGTGGTGCATCCGCCAGCTGCACGTGGAACACCTTCGAGCCCGGTACGACTCTGATCCCGGCGGGGTCGTCGCCGCGGGACAGGACGTGGAAGCTGTCGAGACACAGGCCGAGCGCGGGATGTCCGGCGCGCCGGACGATTCGCCAGCTGTGCGCGTAGGTGTTGACGAACCGACCCCACGCCAGAGCCTCGTACGCGATGCGCAGGCCGCGTCGCTCGGCCCGGCCGGCCAGGATGTTCAGCTGCTCGGCGGCGAGGTCGTCGTCGTCGACGGCATCCGTTGACGTCGACGAGGAGACCAGCATCGTCCTGGCGCCGAGTTGTTCGATCACGTCGAACGTCCGCTCGGCGCGCCGCAGGTTGGCCGTGAACACCTCAGGCGGGACAGCCTCGAAGTCACGGAACGGCTGGTAGAGATCGATCGACAGGCCCCTGCGGGCACACTCCTGCCGCACCCGAGCGGGTGACCACGGCGATGCGATGAGATCGCTCTCGAAGATCTCGATTCCCTGGAAGCGAGCCGCGGCTGCGGCCGCTAGCTTGTCCTCGAGAGTCCCGGAGAGGCAGCCCGTTGCGATGACTGCACGCGGGCGCGCGGGCGTCTCCTCGACCTGATCATGCGGACTGTCACGGTGCGCGGTGCGCATGGGAACTCCGCCTTCCCTGTTGGTGAACGAGTGCGTCGAAGTGACGCAGCATTCGTCCCGCGTCTGGCTCTACTCCGGTGAACAGCTGGAACGCGTACGCGGCCTGGAAGACCACCATTCGTCCGCCGTCGAGCACCCGGCACCCCCGCGTCCGTGCCGCGGTCACCAACTCCGTCTCCAGTGGTCGGTACACGACCTCCGCCACCCACAGCTCGGGGCGCAGCAGCGCCGGGGCGACGGGCAGCCCGGAATGCCCCACCATGCCGGTTGGGGTGGCGTGGACGAGCCCGTCGGCCTCGCGCAGCTCGTCGGCCAAGGCCGTGAGGGGCGCGGCGACCGCCCTCCCGGTGCCGAATCGGTCGGCCACGGACCGGGCCAGCGCAGCGCTGCGTCCGACGTCGGTGTCGAGGACGTGCACCGAACCCGCGCCCAGGCCAAGCAGCGCGTGCGCGACGGCGGCACCGGCGCCGCCGGCACCGAGCAACACCACGCGATCCAGGGCCGCGCCCGGGAGCCCGGTACGGAAACCGCGAGCGAAGCCGGGCATGTCGGTGTTGTGTCCTACCGCTTTTCCGCCGGTGAACACGACCGTGTTGACCGCGCCGAGCGCGGCGGCGTCGGGCGAGACCGCGTCGAGGTGGTTGAGCACGAGCTGTTTGACGGGATGCGTGATGTTGACGCCGTCGAACCCGGCCAACCGGGCTGCGGTGAGGATCTCGTCGACCGCGCTGGGCGGCACCCCACGCTCGGCGAGGTCGAGCAGGCGATACAGGCACCGAAGCCCGAGCTCGTCTGCCTCCCGCTCGTGCAGCGCTGGGCTCAGCGATGTCCGGATCCCCGAGCCGATCAGGCCTACGAGGAAGCGGTGGTCATCGTCATGTGGGGTCACGGACCCCTCCCGACGTCAGGACGGACGTACTAGATAGTTACTTATACGCCACGCCGACGCCCGCTGGGAAGGGCCGGATACGTGCCCTCGCTACAGTGGCTCTCGATGGGAAGGAGTGGCCTTGGGCGCACAGGCCTCTGGTGCAGTCGCCGCTACCCCGGCTGGGCGAAATGCCGACCGCACCAGATCTGAGATCCTCGCGGTCGCGAGCCACGAGTTCGCCGACAAGGGGTACGCGGGTGCCCGGGTGGACGAGATCGCCGCGAAGACCAGCACGACGAAACGGATGATCTACTACTACTTCGGCGGCAAGGAACAGCTCTACATCGCGGTCCTGGAACACGCGTACACGGGCATCCGGGCGTTGGAGCAGCAGCTTGACGTCGAGCATCTCGATCCCGCCCAAGCCATCCGGCGGCTGGCCGCAGTGACGTTCGACCACCACGAGGCGCACCCCGACTTCATTCGCCTGGTCAGCATCGAGAACATCCACCGCGCCGAGCACCTCGCCCGCTCAGACGTCCTGGCGGGCCTGGCCAATCCGGCACTGGACGTCCTGACCCGCATCCTCGAACGCGGCCGCGCCGAGGGTCGGTTCCGTGACGACGTCGATCCCGTCGACGTGCACATTCTAATCAGTGGGTTCTGCGTCTTCCGCACCGCCAACCGGTACACCTTCAAGGCGATCTTCAGGCGGGACATGCTCGACCCGGCACGCCGCGCGCACTACCGGACGATGCTCGGTGACGTCGTCCTGGAATACCTGACAGCGCGATGAGACGCACCGGCGCACCGGCGCACTGACCACAAGCGGGTGGCCGGCGACCCGGCCCACCGGTGGGGGATGCTGGGTCCGTGCAGATCACGATCCTCGGCCCGCTCGCCGTCGACGGCCGGCCGGTCCGGGGCGAGCGGCTTGCGACGGTGCTCCGCGCGCTCGTCGACGCGCGCGGGCGGGCGGTCTCCACCGCGCTGCTCGTGGACGCCGTGTGGGACGGCGCGCCCCCCGACGACGCGCCCGGTGCCGTGCAGGCGCTCGTGTCCCGGGTACGCCGTCTCGGGCTGCCCGTGGTCGCGGTGCCGGCGGGATACCGCCTGCCCGCCGAGCAGGTCACCGTTGACGCGGTCGAGGCGCGGGCGCTCGTCGAGCGGGCGCGTGCCGTACTCGGGAGCGGTGACGTCCTTGCCGCCCGCAGCTCGGCCGACCAGGCCCGTGCCCTGTTCCCCGAGGTCCCGGAGCTCGTCACCGCCGAGGACGCGCGCCTGTTCGCGGACGTCGCCGCGCTGCGCGCGGAGGCGGCACTCGCCGGTGTGGGGCCGTACGACGAGGCTGACCTGCGCAGGCTTGTCGCGCGTACACCGCCGGACGAGCCGTCGGCTGCCCTGCTCGTCCGGGTCCTCGCCGCCCAGGGCCGGGACGCGGAGGCACTGGAGGTGGTCGAGCGGCTGCGCGCCGAACTGGCCGACCGGTACGGCAGCGACCCGTCCCCCGTGATCACACAGGTCCACCTGGCGCTACTGCGCGGCGAGCTCACCACCCCGGCCGTCGTGGCACCGCCCCGGCAGCCGGCGCGGATCGCCCTGCCCGCCGCGTGGCGCCGCCCGGTAACCGCTCTCGTCGGCCGGGAGCAGGACGTCGAAGCGGTGCGTGCGGCACTCACTGAGGCGGCTCTGGTGACGATCGTGGCGACCGGCGGTGCGGGCAAGACCCGGCTCGCCGCCGAGGTGGCGCGGCGCGCGGCGGCGGCCGCGCAGTCGGTACGGGTGGTCGAACTCGCCGGACTGCGCTCGCCAGACGAGGTGCTGCCCACGGTGCTCGCGGCGCTTGGAGGCGCGGACACCTCGGCGACCGGCGGCAACCTGGGCCTCGAACGGAGGGTGCTCAGCCCCGAGGAGCGGCTGCGCGCCGTGGCACCGGACGTCGATGGGCTCGTCGTACTGGACAACTGCGAGCACGTTCTCGACGCGGCGGCCACCGTCGTGGCCGACCTGCTGGCGGTGACCTCACCGGAGGTCGCGGTCCTCGCGACCAGCCGGGCTCCGTTGGGCCTGGCCGGCGAGACGGTCCACCGACTGACCGTGTTGCCGGACTCCGACGCGCTCGGGCTCATCGAGTCCCGGGCGAGAGCCGGCGGTGCGGTGCTGACCTGGGACGCCGAGCGGGCGCTCGCGCTGTGCCACCGGCTCGACAACCTGCCACTGGCGCTCGAACTGGCCGCCGCACGACTGCGCCACATGCCGATCGACGATGTGCTCGCGGGGCTGACCGACCGGTTCGCGCTGCTCGACGACGCGCTGCGCGGCCTGCCGGAACGGCACGCGAGCCTGTGGGCGATGGTCGACTGGAGCCGGGAACTGCTCACCCCCGACGACCAGGCGCTGCTCCAGCGGCTCGCGGTCATCCCCGCGCCGTTCACCGCGGACCTCGCCGCCGCGGTCGCGCAGACCCCGGACGTACGACGCGGCCTGGCGACGCTCGTCGAACAGTCCCTGCTGACCCTGATCGAGGGAGAGGGCCCGCCCCGCTACCGGATGCTCGAAACCGTCCGCGAGTACGGTGAAGCCCGCCTCGACGCGGCCGGCAACCGGGCCTGCGCCATGACCGGCCTGGTCGGTTGGGCTCGGGAGCTGGCCGTCGCCCTCGCCGGCCGGTTCGTCGGCCCCGGACAGGTCGAGGCGCTCGACCACTGCGCCGCCGAGCAGGACAACCTGATCGCGGGCCTCCGCTGGGCGCTCGGGCACGACGACGAGCCGGCCGCGATCGACGTCGCCACCGCTCTGCTCCACCTCTGGACAGTGCGCGGCCTGCACCTCGAGGTCGTCGGTTGGGCACGCGGCCTGTTGCACGTCGAGGACCCGGAGCAACGGCGACGCTCGGCGACGCTGCGCGGCCGGGCCACCGGCCGGCCACTGCCCGACGCCGACCGGCTCGCGTGGACGTGCCTCGTGATCGGGGTGAACGCCGGCATCAGCGGTGAGCTGCGGCTCGCCGTGCTGGCCCGGCGGGCCCTTCGGACACTCCTGGCCGAGCGGCCCGCCGAGGTGTCGTCCCGGCTGACCGCGCTCGCGTCGGCGTTGCCCGGCTTCGACGAGTCCGATCCGGAAGAGAGCCTGAAGAGCGCGGCCGAGATGATCGCGCACCCCGACCCGTACGTGCAGGCGCTCGGCCTGTTCGCCCGCGCGGCGGTACGGGAGAACGGCGGCATGCCGCAGGCGTCGATCGTCGACGCCGAGCAGGCGTACCGCCGATTCGAGGTTGTCGGTGACCACTGGGGCATGGCGATGGCGGCGGGAGCCGTCGGGCAGTTCCTGATGCCAGGCGGGGAGGCCCGGTCGGCCGAGTGGCTGACTCGCAGCGTTTGGCACATGGAACTGGTCGGCGCCACGCAGGACGCGCGGTCGATCCGGGTGCGGCTGGACGTGCAGCTCGCCCTGGCCGGCGATCCGGAGGCGGAGCGGCGGGTGGGCGAGACGGCGACATCGGGCCAGGCCGAGCAGATGGACATCGCGCAGGCGCGTCTCGGCCTGGCGCACCTCGCCTGGCAGCGCGCCCGGTACGACGAGGCACTCGCCCACGCCGACGGGGTGACCCGCACTCTCGCCGAGTGGGCCGGGCCGCCGCCGCAGCCGCGTGCCATGCTCCGGGTCGCGGTGGCGGTCCTGTACCTGCGGGTGGCCGAGGTACGGCGGTCGTCGGCGGATGACGCCGAAACCCAGGCCGCCACCTTGCTGGCGCTCGCCGCCGCCGACGCGCTGTCCTCGCGGGACCTGCCGGTGATCGGGGCGTGGGCGCTGGGCGGCGCCGAACTCGCCGCGTACCGGGGCGATGTCGGCGCCGCCCGCGAACTGTCCGCGCTCGGTACGCGGATCGGCACCCACGTCGAGACGTTCTTCCCGCCCGGGCACGGCGAACGGCTCATCGCCGCCCTCGGAGACGAGGAGCAGCGTGAGCCGTTGCTGGCCGCGTGGCGCGAGCGGCCGGTCGCCGCCGCCGTCGCCCGGATCCGCGAGCTGATGGACGACCTGCTCGCCTAGGTCAGATCTTCTTGCGGTACGCGCGCAGCGCAAGCGGCATGAACACCGCCACGAAGCCGGCGCACCAGGCGAGCGTCCACCACACGTGCGAGCCGACCGGCGTGCCGAGGAACAGTCCGCGCACCGCTGCCACCAGGTGGGTCATCGGGTTGACGTCCACGAAGGCCTGCATCCAACCGGGCAGGGTGTCGGCGCTGACGAACACGTTCGACGCGAAGCTCAGCGGCATGATCAACGCGAACATCAGGCCCTGCACCGCTCCCGGGGTACGCACCTTCATGCCCACGAAGACCGGCAGCCAGCTCAGGCAGAGCGCGAACAGCACCGCGAGCAGGCAGCCGGCGATCGCACGCAGCGGGTCGGAGTCGATCCGGAAACCGAGCAGGTAGCCGATCGCGAGGGTCGAGATCGTGACGATCACGTACCGGACGACGTCGCCCAGGACCGCGCCGAGCAGTGGCGCGGAGCGCGGGATCGGCAGCGACCGGAACCGGTCGAAGATGCCCTTGGCGATGTCGGTGTTGAGGTTGACACCGATCGCTATGGCGCCGGTGGCGATGGTCTGCGCCAGGATGCCGGGCAGCAGGAACTGCAGGTAGTCGTGGGTGGAGCCGGCGACCGCGCCGCCGAAGATGTAGACGAAGATGATCAGGAACAGCACCGGTTGCAGCGTGACGTCGATGAGCGCCTCGGGCGTACGCCAGGTCTTGATGAGGCTGCGCTTGGCGAGCGCCAGTGAGTGCCGGACCAGCCGGAACGGCCGTGGGTTCGGGGCGGCCGTCGAGAGCACAGGGCTCGTCGTGGGGTCTGTGCGGACGAGGGTGCTCATGCGGCGACCTCCTTGAGGCTGGTGGTGTCGTCCTCGGATGCGGTCCGCCCGGTGAGGGTGAAGAACACCTCGTCGAGGCTCGGCAGGTGCAGGGAGAGTTCGGTGACCGCGATGCCGGCGGCGGCGAACCGGGCGACACTCTCGGTCAGGGCCGCGTCGTCGGCGACCGGCACCGCGAGCACACCCTTGCGGATCTCGTCGGCCTGCGCCCCGGAGCCGACTTCGGACAGGATCGCCGCGATCCGGGACAGGTGCGCGGGGTCGGACGGCCGGACCTCGAGTGTCTGCCCCCCGACCACCCGCTTGAGCCCTTCGGGCGTGTCGTGCGCGATCACCCGGCCGTGGTCGATCACCGTGATCGAGTCCGCCAGCGCGTCGGCCTCCTCCAGGTACTGCGTGGTGAGCAGGACGGTCGAGCCGTTCGTGACCAGCGATCGGACCACGTCCCACATGTCCTCGCGCTTGGCCGGGTCGAGCCCGGTCGTCGGCTCGTCCAGGAAGATCACGTCCGGCGAGCCGACGAGACTGGCGGCCAGGTCCAGCCGCCGCCGCATACCGCCGGAGTAGGTCTTGGCCTGCCGGTCGGCGGCGGCGGTCAGGTCGAACCATTCGAGCAGCTCGGCGGCCCGCCGCCGCGATCCGGTGCGCCCCAGCTCCAGCAGGGTGCCGAACAGCTCCAGGTTCTGCCGCCCGGTCAGGTCCTCGTCGACCGAGGCGTACTGGCCGGTGAGGCCGATGCTCTGCCGGACCCGCTCGGCGTCGCGTACGACATCGAAGCCGCCGATCCGGGCGGTGCCGCCGTCCGGGGTCAGGAGCGTGGAGAGGATGCGTACGGCGGTGGTCTTGCCGGCGCCGTTGGGGCCGAGCACCCCGAGCACCGTCCCTCGGGGCACGGCGAGGTCCACGCCTTGGAGCGCCCTCGTCTTCCCGAAGTTCTTCACGAGGCCCTCGGCCTCGATCACCAGGTCAGCTGTCATGCCGTAGAGCGTGCGCGGAGCACCTGACACCGCCCCGACACGGCACCGACACGCGACCGACAAGGCGGCCGGCCGGGCCGAGCCGCGTACGGCTCGCTAGTGGTTGAGGTAGGCGAGGACCGCACGAACACGCCGGTTGGCGTCCTCGGCCGGCGGCAGGTCGAGTTTGGCGAAGATGTTGGTGATGTGCTTCTCCACCGACACCGGCGCCAGGACGAGCGCGGCGCAGATGGCCGCGTTGGACAGGCCCTGGGCCATGAGGCCGAGCACCTCTCGTTCCCGCGCGGTGAGCCCGTCGACTCCGTGGTTGCGGCTGTTGCGGGTGAACAGTTGGCGGACCACCTCCGGGTCCAGGGCGGTGCCACCGTGGGCGACCCGCTCCACCGCGTCGAGGAAGTCGTCGAGAGCGGTTACGCGGTCCTTGAGAAGGTAACCGACACCGCCCCGGCCGTCGGCGAGCAGTTCCACGGCGTAGGCCCGTTCGACGTACTGGGAGACGATGAGCACCTTGGTGTCCGGATCCGTGGCACGCAGCGTCAGAGCGGCGCGGAGCCCTTCGTCGCGGAAGCCGGGTGGCAGTCGAACGTCGACGATCGACAGGTCGGGTCGGTGCTCGGTGACGGCCGCCAGCAGGGCGGGTGCGGTGTCGACGGCGGCGACGACGGTGTGGCCGGTGTCGGTCAGCAGTCGAACCATGCCGTCCCGGAGCAGCAGCAGGTCCTCGGCGATCACGATGCGCATCAGTGGGGTAGCTCCGCGGACAGGACGGTGGGACCGCCGGGTGGACTGGTGATGGTGAGCCGGCCGTCGAGTGCCTCGACGCGGCGGCGTAGACCGTCGAGCCCGGAGCCGGACGGGTCGGCACCGCCCTGTCCGTCGTCGGCGAGCGTGACGGTGACCGTGCCGGCGGTTCGGGCGAGGGTGACGACGCAGGTCCGGGCGTCGGCGTGTTTGCCCGCGTTGGCGAGACCCTCGGCGATGACGAAGTAGGCCGCCGACTCGACCGCCGGCGGGTAACGGTCGTCCGGGTCGCCCCGAATCTCGACGCTGAGCGGGCTGTCGCCGGCCAGGGCGGCGACAGCGGCGTGCAGCCCCCGGTCGGTGAGGATCGGCGGATGGATGCCGCGTACCAGCCGGCGCAGCTCGGTGAGGGCGTCGTCGAGCTGCCGGCGGGCGAGGTCCACGTCGGATGCGGCGGCCGCACCTGCCCGCAGCTTGCGGGCAGCCAGTGCCAGCGTCATGCCGGCGGCCACGATCCGGGCCTGGGCGCCGTCGTGCAGGTCCCGCTCAATCCGACGCAGCTCCGCCGCCTGGGCGTCGACGACCCGACGGCGGGTCTGCGCGAGTCGGGCAGCTTCCTCGACCAGGTGCCGGTGCGCGCCGGGCGCCAGGAGGACCCGGGCCGTACGGGCCTGGAGCAGCCCGGCGGTCCGCAGGAACCACGCGGTGACCGGCAACAGCAGCACGCCGAGGACGGTCAGGCCGAACCGGCCCGGCACCGTCGTCATGAGCGGACGCATCGGGAACGGTGCGTGCGGGTTCGGCACCGCCCACGCCCACGCCGGCGCCACGACGGCGGCGAGATCGACGACGGTGACCACGATGGCGGCGATCCCGCCTGCCAGGCCCAGCGGAAACAGCGCGACCAGCCAGGCCAGGTCCCGCCAGGTGGCCGGTTGCACGGCGACCGCGCTGACCCGCTGCCGCATGGTTGCGCCCTCGATCGGCAGGTACGGCGCGGCGATCGCGGTGCCGAGCACCCAACCGGCCCGGTGCCGCTCCAGGTCGGCGAGGCGCCGGGTCACCCAGGCGGCGCCGAGGAACGCCGGGCCGCCGAGCTGCGTGATCGCCAACAGACCGACGCCGAGGGTGGACGCCACGGCCCAGGCGAGGCCGACGACACCGGCGACGAGGCTGCTGAACAGGTACGCCAGCGCCGACATCGTTGTGCGGATCATCGCGGCGATCGTACCGGCGGCGCGCCGGCACCGGACCGCGGCCGCCGGCCGGACCCGGCCCCCGACGATCCGGAGGACGGGTCCGAGCGGCGATCCAGCCGTGCGCACGGTCAGCGTCCGTCGCTCAGGGCCGGCAGGCTGCGCCGCCGCAGCAGGACCCGGGCCGGTACGGCACCCGCGACCAGCCCCAGTGCCGCGACACCGCCGAGCATCCCCGCGTACGTGCCGGCGTCGACGAACACCCGCAACGTGCCGTCCTGCGCGGTACTGAACGCGCCGACCACGATCGCGGTGACCAGGATGCCCAGCACCAGCCCAACGGTGACGGTGATCGTCGCCTCACGCCCGACGAGCCGGTGGAGCTGCCCGGTCGTCGCCCCGGCCAGCCGCAGGCCGGCGAACTCGCGGCGACGCGCGGCGGTGGCGATGGCGAAGGTGTTGACGACCGCGATCGCCGTGAAGCCGAGGGAGATCACCACCATGAGCTCCCAGGCGCCCTGCTGGTTCTGCGCGTCACCGGCGGGTGCCGCACCGAGCGTGGGGGTCAGCCGCAGGCCGGGCCACGAGGCGGCGATCCGGTCCGGTGCGTCGCCGCGGTAACGCAGCCCGACCGTGCTGACCAGTCCGCGCGGGTCGTGCGCCGCCACCAGGTCCGCCGGTAGCGTCAGGTCGCCGAAGCCACGCGCTCGGGCGTACACCCCGGCGAGGCGCAGTTGGACCTGGTGGCCGTCGGCGAGCCAGATCTGCACGTCGTCGCCCACCCGCCAGCCGTACTGACCGGTCACGTATTCGCTGGCGGCGAACGTGCCCGTGCCCGGCAGCGTCCCGGCGCGAAGATCGAGGTCGAGCACCGCCTCGGTGCCGGCGACCAGCAGACCCTGCGTCGCGTAGTCCTCGGGCTTGCCGCCCTGCTCGACGATGGCCCGCGTCGGCAACGTCGCCGCCGCACCGGTCACCCCGTCGAGAGCTGTGAGCCTTTCGACGACTCCGAGCGGAAGTCCGCCCGGAGCGGTCACCTGAGCCGTCGCGGCCGCGGTCCGTTCCGCCTGTTCCTGCGCCGTCAACTCGTCCAGCAGGGCGCTGTTGAGCAGCATGGTGGCGTTGATCGCGAACATGAGCACGAGCGGGACGGCGACCGCCGCGACCCGTCGCGGCTCGGCCCGGGTGACCAGGCCGGCCAGCCAACCGGTCGCGCCGCCGGCGCCGACGAGGCGGGACACCGGCGCCGTCAGCACCCGGACCAGCACCGGGCCGAGGGCCGCGACCGTGCACAGCAACAGGGCGGACGACACGAAGCTCATGCCCATCCCGAGCGGCCCGTCGAGCGGAACGAAGATGAGCAGGGCGATCGCGCCGGCGGTGGTCACCACCGCGACGGCGGTCCGCAGGACGAGGCCGCCGGTCGGTGCGTTCGCGGTCTCGGCTAGTGCCTGCGTCGGGGCGATCCGCACCGCTCGGCGGCCGGCGATCCGGGCACCGACGAAGGTCACCAGCATCCCGGCCACCGCGGCGGCGAGGAGCACGATCACGTTGGTCTGTACGACGAACTGGGCCGGCACCGCGCCCAGCTCCCGGAACCGGGCGGCCACCACGTGGGCGAACACCACACCCAGCGGCGCGCCCGGCAGCGCGGCGACCCCGGCGAGCAGGAGGCTTTCCACGCCGAGGAGGCGGCGCAGCTGACCGGGGGTCGCGCCGGCGGTGCGCAGGAGGGCCAACTCGCGCAGGCGCTGGCGTACGCCGAGGGTGACCGTGCCCGTGAGGACGAAGACGGCCGAGAACGCCGTGATGCCGATGACGAAGCCGAAGATCGAGATGGGACCGATGTAGTCCGGCAGGGCGCCGGGCAGGTCGGCCCGGACCCGGTCGGCGCCGGTGAGCACGGGCGCCTTTCCGGCGACCCCTTCGACGGCGTCGCGGAGCGCGACCGGATCGGTGCCGGGTCTGGCCAGGACGGCCACCGCGGTCGGCCCGGGCAGCCCCGACACCGACGCCACCTCGCTGTCGGCGAAGAACAGCGCGCCCTGGGCGGGCAGCCCGTCCCGCCCGGCCGGTGCGGCGACACCGGACACGAGCATGGTGCGGACCCCGGTCTTGGTGGTGACGACGAGACGTTCGCCCGCCGTGGTGCCCGACCGGTTGGCGAGGTCGGCGTCGATGACGACCTGGCCCGGGCCGGGTGCCTCACCGGTGCGCAGCGAGTACGGGGTCAGCGGTGCGGAGGCCCACCCGTGTCCGATCACGGGAGCATCGTCGGCACCGCGCAGCGGACGTCCGTCCGGCGTACCTGTCTGGACCGGAAAGGCGACGTCCGCGACGGCGGCCGCGACGCCCGGAAGGTTGCCCAGCCGGCCCGCGAGGTCCGCTGGCAGCGAGGCGGCGCCGGTGAGCCGCTCGGACTTGACCTTGCGCTTGACCTTGACCTTGTCCTTCTTCTGCTTGGTGGTGACCATCTCGAGGGTGACGTCGCGGTCGCCCGAGACGACGATCGGCGCGGCCGCGAACCGGTTGGCCGGCGGCTGCGCGGTGAGCACGGAGGCGAGCAACAGACCGCCGCCAGCGAGCAGGGCAACGGCCAGCAGCGCGGCGAAGAACGTGCCGGCGTACGCGCCGCGGTGCTGGCGCAGGGTGCCGAGAGCGAGCCGGATCATCGGACGGTCACCGCCATCATCTGCGCCGCGACCTTCTCGGCGGTCGGGTCGGCGAGTTCCGTGACGATCCGCCCGTCTGCGAGGAACACCGCGCGGTCGGCCCACGCCGCCGCGGCCGGGTCGTGCGTCACCATGATGATCGTCGTGCCGATGCCGTCCACCGCTTCGCGCAGCAGCCCGAGCACCTCGCGGCCGGTCGACAGGTCCAGCGCCCCGGTCGGTTCGTCGGCGAAGATGACCTCCGGACGGCTGGCCAGGGCGCGGGCGAGCGCGACCCGCTGCCGCTGGCCGCCGGACAGTTGGCCGGGCCGGTCGTTCTCCCGTCCGGTGAGCCCGACGCGGCGCATCACCTCCCGCGCCCAGTCCCGGTCCGGTCGTACCCCGGCCAGCCGCTGCGGCAGCAGGACGTTGTGCCAGACCGACAACGCGTCCATCAGGTTGTACGACTGGAAGACGAACCCGACCCGCCGCCGCCGTGCCTGGGTGAGCTGCGGCTCACGCAGCCCGCCGATGTCCTGACCGGCGAGGAGCACCCGTCCGCTGTCCGGCCGATCCAGGCCCGCCGCGCAGTGCAGAAGCGTCGATTTGCCCGAGCCCGACGGACCCATCACCGCGCAGAACGAACCGGCCTCGAAGGCGACCGACACGCCATCCAACGCCCGGACACCGCCCCCGCCGGCATAGGTCTTCGTCACGTCGAGCACCTCGACGACCGGCCCGCGAGCGGGGGTCACATCGCTGTTTCGCATAGCGGAAAGCCTGGTCGAGGTCGCGTTTCCGGAACATACGGCGACCCATGATCTCGGTGGTGGGGAAACCCCTACCGTCGGCTGCTCAGTCCGGCAGACCGGTGCACGCGACCCCGTCGATGGTGCACGCCGTGGGGGCGGAGCCGACCGTCGAGCCGTTGACCCGGAACGTCACCTGCACCGAAGCGCTGCCGGCCACCTGTCCGGCGCTGCCGTCCGGTACGAACGTCCACACCGCTCCGTTCTGGCTGGCCCGAGCGCCTTCGACCGACGTGACCCGCAGCGAATCCCTGGGCAGGGTGACGACCAGCGTCCACCGCGTCACCGGCACCGGTCCGGGATTGCTGATCGTCACGGCGGCGCCGTAGCTGAGCAGGGCGTTCTCCGCGATGGCAAAGTCGCCGCGCAGGGCGGCCGGCGTGGGTGCGGTCGGTGCGGGGGCGCTGGTCGACGGTTCGGTGGTGGACGGGGCTGGCGGGGGAGTGGACCTCGTCGGGCTGGTGGCCGCCGGTCTCGCCTGCGCCCGGGGCGTAGCGACCTGCGGCCCCACCTGCTCGGCGGACGGCGGCGGGGCGAGGGTCACCGGTGCCAGCCGCTCCGGCGTGCGCAGCACCGCGATGATGGAGACCGCAGTCGCGACCAGCACCCCGAGCGCCGCGATCAGGGCCACCCAGGTGGCCCGCGAGCCGTCGCCGCGACCGGGGAGCGCCCGCCGTACGGCCGCGGCGATGGCCACGATCCGGTCCAGCAGAATGATCGCCGCGGTACGCCGTGGCTGGGGCGGAGTTGCCGGCACTACCTGTCTCCCCTTCAGTTCGTCCCGGACGGGCGCCCGCGACCCTTCCGGTCGCCGTGGCGTTCGCTCGGCCCTACAGCGCGCGAAGCCCGACGAGTATCGCCTCAAGCAGGTCCTCGGACGGCAGCTCCGACAGCGACGGCGGTTGGTGCGTCTCGATCAGCCCGGCCGCCAGCAGGTCGCTGAGCAGTACCCGGACGGTGCCCAGGGGCAGATCCAGCTCGGCGCCGACCTCAGCCACCGACAGTGGATGGTGACACAGCTCGACGATCCGCGCCTGTTCGGGGAAGAGCGGTGCGTCAGGCGTGGCCGCCCGCCGGGCGACGACCAGTGAGATCAGATCGAACTGCCCGCGCTCGGGTGCGGTGCGCCCGCCGGTCATCGTGTAGGGGCGGGCCACCGGGCCGGCGTCGTCGTCGTACCACGCCTCGTCAGCCGTGCCGGTGGTGTACACCAGTGTCCCCGCTCGTCGCCGAGGAGGCCGGTACCAGGCGGACCGGCAGGTGCCTTTCGGCCTGCCCCACGAAGAGCGCCACCTCGTACGCCATGTCGCCGACCTCGGCGTCGTCACCGGCGATCCGAACGGTGAGGATGGTCCCGTTCCGGATGGTGGCGATGAACAGGAACGACCGCGACATCTGCACCACGATCTGACGCAGCCCGCCCGCCTCGCACGTCCGGGTGGCGGCCTGCCCCAACGCCAGCAGGCCGGCGACCACGCCGGAGATCTGTTCGGCCAGCTTCGCCTCGACATGCCGGGAACTGCCGAGCGGCAGCCCGTCCGGAGAGAGCACCACGGCGAACTCCGCGCCGGGTACCCGGTCGACCAGGCGGTCCAGGGCGCCGGTCAGGCTGTCGCTGGTGGCCACTGCATGCGTCATCGATGTCTCCTTGTTGCTCTTGCTACCGGCAGTTCGACGGTCTCGGGGCCGGCGCCGCCGGTTTCGCGGCCGGTCGGCCCGGGTTGGCGGATCCGCATCGGCAGCTCGCCGTGGCCGCTCGGGTCGGCCGCGTCGGCTCCGCCCCGGGCCGGCGGGTACGCGGGGCCGGGGGGCGACGTGGCCGTTCCGTCGCCGGTGCCGGCCCGGCCACCACCGGCACCGGTCACCGTGACCAACCCGGCCGGGAGCAGCACGATCGCCGCCGTCCCGCCGCGCTGGCTGGGACGCAGCGAGATCCGGGCGCCACAGCGGGCGGCGAGCAGGGCGGCGGTGTACAGCCCTGCCGGCCCGACGGGCGGGCCGTTCGGTGGCGGGTTGCCGAGCAGGTGGTTCGCCTCGGCCAGCGCGGTCGCGTCGAGGCCAGGCCCGTCGTCGACGACCACGACCGCGCAGCCCTGCGGCCGGTGCTCACCGGCGACCCGGACGGTGGTGTCCGTCGACGAGAAGGCGAGGGCGTTCTCGATCAGCTCGGCCAGCAGGTGGATGACGTCCGTGACGGCGGGACCCGCGAGCGACCACGGCCAGTGCGGCGCGATCAGGACCCGGTGGTACTCCGGCACCTCGGCGACCGCGCCGCGCGCGATGTCGAGCAGTGGCACCGGGCGCCGCCATCGGCGGGCCGGGGTCGCACCGGCGAGGGCGATCAGCTTCTCCACGTTGCGCCGGACCCGCGTGGTGAGGTGGTCGAGCTGGAACAGCTCGTCGGCCTCCTCGGCGGCCCGCTCCCGCCGCTGCATGCCGTCCAGCAGGTTGAGCTGGTCGCGCAGCAGGACCTGGTTGCGTCGGGTCACCCGCAGGAACAGGTCCTGGGTGCGCTCCGCCGCCGAGGCATCCCGGGCCGGGACCGGGGAGTGGACCTCCGCCGCGACGTCGGGGCGGCTCAGCGCGGTGCCGCCCGGCTCCGCCAGGCCACCCGGTGGCTGCCGCCGATCGCGGTCGGTGCCCGACCGGGCCAGCCCTTCGGTCAACCGTCGGACCGTGCCGGCCCAGCTCAACAGGACCGCGATCACCGCGATGAGTCCGAGCCCCACCACCGCGCCGGTACGCGCCACGACCACGGCCGCACCCGGCGTGGCCCGCTCGACACTGCTCCGCGCGGTGGTCGTCACCAACTCGTGCAGCGCGCCGAGGGCGTCGTCCGCAGCGGCCCGCCAATCCGCCATGGTGATCCCGCTCAGGGCGTTGGCGCTGCCTGCCCGCAGCAGCATGTCCTCCAGGGCGAGCAGGCCGGCGAATCGGGGGCCCGCCGTGAGCCCCTGGTGCTCGCCCCGATCGTCGACGGGCAGCCCGGCGGTCGCCTCGGCGCGTGCGTACCGCTGGTTGCTGATCAGTTCGGCCAGACGACGCCGCTGGTCGGCGTCGACCGGGTCACCGGTCAGGGCGGCGCTGACCAGGGTGTCCTCCCGGGCGAGCAGTTCGCGGGCGCGGGCCAGGGCGATCACCGCGCGCGTGTCGGCGGCCAGCTCGCTCTCGTACGCGCCCCACTCGGGGCCGTACACGTCGAATGCGACGTCGACGAGCTGGTCGTACCCGTCGACCGCCTCGGCCGGATCGAGTTGCTCGGCGTCCACCTGGGACCGGATGGTGCCCAGTCCGTTCAGCCGCCGGACCAGCTCGTCGGCCCGGTCGCGGACCGCGCCGGCGGTGAGCAGCCGGAGGTCGGTGCCCTCGGTGAACGCGCGGACCTCGGCCGCGGCCCGGTCGGTCCCCTCGCGTGCCCCGTCCAGCGCGGTCGCCGGCAGCCCGGCTCCAGCCCTCGTCTCGGCGGTGAGCCGGCGTTCGGCCTGCAGGCTCAGGATCAGCCGGTCGATCGGTTGGCCCAGAGTGTCCGCCAGGGCCCGCACCCGGAGCAGGTCGGCGGCGTCCTGGCTGGTCAGGTAGGCCGCGTACGACCAGAGCGTGAGCAGCACGACCGCCAGCGCGATGAGCCTCATCCGGATCGGCCGGTCCTCGGGCCGCGTCACGTTGCGCTCCGCTCGGCCCACCGGCATCCGGCGCACGGCGGCCTCATCGGGCCGACCGTTGCGGCCACGGCTGCCCGGCCGCGTTGCTGGCACGGTCGGCGACGACGGTGCGCAGCAGAGCCAGCAGCTCCGCGCGGTTGGCGCAGTTCAGTCGGTTGCGCATCCGGGCCACGTGGTGCTCCACGGTCTTGGCCGAGATGAAGAGTCGGTCGCCGATCTCCCGATAGGTCAGCCCGGCCAGCACCAACTCGGCCACCTCGTACTCGCGGTCGCTGAGCCCCTGTTGGGTGGGGCCGGCGATGGCGTCGGCGACCTGGGCGGTGCTCTCGCCGGCCGCGGGTCGCTGCCCGCCGTTGCCGCCGGCCGGCCGGCCCTGCAGAACCCGGGCGCATTCCAGCAGGGTGGTCATCGCCCGCCGGTCCGAGGTCCGGATCGCTGCCTGCCCGGCGAGGCGGGCGCCGTCCCAGCACAGTCCGGTGTCGTGCAGCCCTCGGGCGGCGGCCTCCACCCGGACCGGGTCGACCACGCCCCGGAGCACCTCCACCCAGCTCTCGGCGGCGGCGGCGACCACGGCGGCGTACCGGCTGTGGCCCGCGGCGGCGAGGAGGGCGGTGACGTGTTCGTCGGCGACCGCCGGCTCGTCGGTCAGGATCGCGGCGTGCAGCCCACTCCAGTGCAGCGGGATGCTCCACAGTGCCGGCCCGCCGAGTCGGCCCAGCAGCGACCGGCCCTCCCGCAGGTACGGGTCCAGTCGGGCCAGGTCACCCAGCCGGGCGCCGGCGATGGCGAGCTCGCCCAGCGGCAGCAGCGTGAACAGGTCGACGGGGTGCCGGACCACCGCCTCCAGCGCCTGCCCCCAGCCACGCGTGAGCGCCCCGAGGTCGCTGTTGCGCCGGCCGATGCCCATCCGGAGCGCGGCGGCGAAGAGCAGGTCGCGTGACTCCAACGGCCGCCCGTCGACCGTCACCGCGGCGAGGCGTTCGGCTGCGGCGTGCGTCTGGCCCCGGACCATCAGGATCCAGGCCTGCAACAGCCGGTGACGGCGGGCCATCAGCGGGCCGCCGACACCGGCCACCAGGGCCCGGTGCAGCACCCGCTCGGCGATCTCCAGCTCGCCGCAGTGCACCGCGGTCAAGGCGGCCAGCGCGGCCGGGCTGTCCGGCAGGAGTGCCGCCCGCCCGGCCGGCTCCAGCAGCGCGGCGGCCTGCACGAGCGCGGAGAGCGCGGCTGTCGGCGGGCCGGTGACGCTCTCCCGTACCCCGTCGGCCATCAGCCGGGCGGCGCTGGCGTGCAGCGTGGGCGGTTCGCCGGCCGGGCCGTCCGCCGCCGGTTCGGCGACGGCGGTCAGGTCACCGGAGGCGAGCCCGCCGACGGTGGCGAACGCCACCGACGACGCGGTGCCCGACCACCGGTACAGCTCCACGCTGCGACCGACGTGACCGCGGTGCGCCAGGGCGGTCGCGGACACCATGGCGGCCTCCGTGCGGTCGGCCGGAGCGGTCGCGCTCAGCAGCCGGTCGGCCAGCCGCAGGGCGTCGTCGAGGTTGCCGGCTAGCGCGGCGGCGAGCGCCTGCCGCGCGTTCGCCGGCCGCCCGGCCGCCGTGGCGCCGGCGAACAGTTCGGCGGCGAAGGCTGGCTCGTCGGCCAGCGCCTCCTCCGCGGCGGCTGCCAGCGTCGAGGCCGGGCAGTCGCCGAGCACGCCGGCCGCGAGCAGGGAGCGGACCAGCGGCAGCACCGCGCCGCCCCGCGCGAGTTGCAACTCGGTGAGCCGCCGCCAGACCGCGGCGCGATCGTTGGCCGGGCTGAGCGCGGTGACGGCTCGCCGGACGATCGGCGCGAGCCGGCCGTCGGCGCCGAGCAGCCCGGCTCCCCTGGTCATAGCGATCAGTTCGTCGACCGCCTCCGGCTCCTGACCGAGGAGCGCGCCGAGCATGCTCACCGGCAGCGGCACGCCCGCCGCGACGGCGAGCATCAGTCGGCGGACGTCGGAGGGCAGCACCTCCAGGTCCGGTCCGAACTCAAGGACGACGGACCGGGGTGGCTCGACCGTGGTGCCCGCCGGGCACTCCGGCCCACGCAGTCCGCGGGCCAGCCGCTCGACGTCACGGGGCACGCCGCCGGTCTGCGTGTGTACGAAGTCGACCAGGTCGCTCCGCCTGCCCAGCTCCGGCGCGGCGGCGAGGTAGGCGGCGGTCTGCTCCCCGGTGAACGGGGTGAGCAGCACCGCCTGCCCGTCCCGGCGCAGGGCGTCGGCCAGCTCCATGAGGCCCGCCGACCGGGGCCACGGGCGGTGGGCGACCACGAGGCGGTGGCGACGGGTGGACACCAGGCCCAGCAGCGCCCCGAGCCGGGCGTCGTCGAGCAGGTGCGCGTCGTCGACCAGCAGCAGCGCGTCGGGGTCGACCTGTTCGCCCGGCTCCGGAGCGCCCGTGCGCACGGCGATACCGGCCCGCCGGTGGAGCCGCGACAACTCCGCGAGCAGTGCGGTCTTGCCGTGGCCGCCCGGCCCGGCCAGACCAACGGTGAGCGGGCCGGTCGGGTCCTCCGAGACCATGTCCAGCAGGGCCTTCGGACCCTTGCCCAGCACCAGCCTGGATTCGGCGACGTCATTCATGATCATTGTGGTCATCCTTCGCGTCCCCGGCTGAGGGCCAGCGCCAGGCGGGACGCCTTCGGCAGTTCCAGTGGGAGAACCCGGACCGGGGGTCGAGGTGGCGGATCGCCCGGAACGGTGTTGTCGTGGTGGGGGCGGCGCGGCGCCGGGATGGCGGCCCGGCCGGCGCCACTGACCGGCGCCGGTTCGCGTACCGGGTCCGGCCGGCGGGGGCGCGGCGACACCACCTGGCAGGCCGCCCTCGCGGCCCCGGTGGCGGCGGTCAGTTGCGAGTCCGGTTCCACCTCGACAGGGACCGGGAGAGCCGCGGTGATCAGCTCGGTGACGAGCGGGATGCGGGCGGAGCCGCCGGCGAGCAGGACGCCGTCGAGGTGGGCCGGCTTCAGGCCGGCGCCGCACACGGTCCGGAGCAGGAGGTCGACGGTGGCCTGCACCGTCGGGCGGATCATGTCCTCGAACTGCGCCCGGGTCACCGGTATCCGCGCCGGCCCGGTCGGCAGGGTCAGCACCACGTCGGCTGCCAGATCGACGGTCAGCTCACGCTTGACCCGGTCACACTCCGACCGGAGCCCCCGCAGGGCGGCGTTGGTGTCCCGGCGTGCGGTGGTGGCCAACTCCCGGGCCAGCACGGTGCGTACGTGCCCGGCCAGCACCTCGTCGAAGTCGGCGCCGCCGATCTGGTCGAGGCCCTGGGGCGTGCCGAAGCTCTCGTACGTGCCCCGCGGCGTGCGCCGCACCAGTGCCGCCTCGAAGCTGTTTCCACCCAGTGCGTAAACGGCGGCCGTGGTGCCCGCGAACCCGTGCGCCGCGTGGCTCTCGGCCACCGTGACCGTGTGGGGCAGCAGCGTCACGTTGCGCAGGCCGAGGTCGAACAGCGCCCGGTGCAGCAACTCCCGCCGGTACGGGCGCCAGCCCGCCGGGTGGCTGAGCACGATCGCCTCGGCCGGGCCGCCCTCCACGGCGTACACCCGCTCGACCACCCACGTTGCCAGCTCGGCGGCCAGCGTCTGCGGTGCGCACGGCTCGCCGCCGAGCAGCAGGGGCACGTCGTCGCCGATCCGCCGGACGAAGTCCCGTGTGGTGCGGCTGCCGTCGTCGGTCGCGGGCTCGCCGATGTGCAGCGAACCGTCCGTCGACAGGTACAACACCGACGGTACGAGAGCCGAGTCGGCGTTCAGCGGCACCGCCTCGGGGCGCGTCCAGGTCGTGCCGTGTCGCCGCGCGACGGCAGCGGCCGTGTTGGTGTTTCCGATGTCTATCCCCAGGACGTAAGGCATCCGTCTCGTAACTCCCCGTGAGTTGGCTGACCAGCGGTGATGGCGTCGGTGCCGCCCGACGACCCACCCCCGGCGAGCCCCCGCGGGCTCCTACGTTCGTACCAGAGATCGGCTCCCGATCGGGACCCTAATCTGGCCGGGACGGTTTCCCCCAGTCCCCCTAACGTAGGAGGCGCCGGAGGCCCCAACGCGGCGGGACCAGATGCGGGCCGAGCCCCGATGTCCACGGTCGCTCCCCGCAATAACGTCGCTGTCGACGAAAGACGGTCGCCGATGCCAATCCGAGGAGAACCGGCACATGGACTCGCACCAGACCCTTCACGACTTCGTGCTCGACCTGCTGACGAACCCGGACGCGCGGTCGGCGTTCGACCTCGACCCGGAGGGTGCACTGAACGCCGCGGGGCTGACCGACATCACCGCCGCCGACGTGCAGGACGTGGTTCCGCTCGTGGTCGACTACGCCCCGGGGCAGGGTCTCGCGCCGCTGGCTCCGGTCGGGCAGCTCGGGTTCGACCCGCTGGTGACCGACGCCACTGACGCGGTCGGCCAACTGCAGAGCGTGGCGCAGCAGATCAGCATCACCAGCTCTCCCACCGGCCTGGATGTCAAGGCCGGCGTGCTGGGCGCCATCGCCGTCGACCCGGCAACTCTCGCCGCCGGGGTCACCGTGCTGCCCGGGATCGGCCTGGGCGTCGGTCCGAACGGCCTAGACACCGACCTCACCGGTGTGAACGACGTGGCGCACACCCTCGACGCCGACGTGGTGGCGCCGGTGGACGGCATCGCCGACCCGCTGCTCGGTGACGTCACCGGCACGGTCGGCAACCCGGCCGGCGTGCTCGGCACCACCGACCCGAGCCTGCTCGGTGGCGACCTGACCGGTGGTCTCCTCTCCGGCACCACCGGTCAGCTCGACGGTGTCGTCGGCTCCCTCGGTGTCGGCGACACCCTGGGCGGGCTGGGCCTGGGTGACGGTGGCGGCGTCGGCGGCGTGGTCCCGCCGGTCGACGTGCCGTCCGTGGTGGGCGGCGTGACGCACCAGGTGGACGGGCTTCTCCCCGGTGTCACCGGCACGGTCGGTGACGTGACCGGCGGCGTGCTCGGCGACTCGCACGACGGGGGGCACGCCTCGTCGGACAACGGACTGCTGGGCATCACCGGCGGTCTGCTCTGACCGGGATTCCCGGTGGGAACGGAAGGCCGGATCGCCTCGGGCGATCCGGCCCTCTCCGGTTCCACATCCGGCCCCTCTTGATAATTGAGCCGAAATCCGCACACTTGGTGCGGTGATGGCGGGGATCTGGTTGGACGTGCTGGACGAGATCGCCCGCACGTGCCACACACACGGACGTGGCGACCTGCTCCAGACGGTGCGGCAGCGGCGTACCCAACTGCTGGACCCGAAGCTCCGCGTCCTGGTCATCGGCGAACCGAACCAGGGCAAGAGCCAGCTGATCAACGCGATCATCAACGCGCCGGCCTGCCCGGTCGGCGACGGGCGTACCACCGTTCTCCCAACCGTGGTGCAGCACGCCGACGTCACCTCCGCCGCCGTGGTCCAGGCGCCCCCACCGGCCCCGGGCCGTCCTGCCGGCACCGCGCCCGCGGCGATCGTCGAGCGAACCCCGGTGGCACTCAACCAGGTCGCCGCGGGGGTGGCCGGCACGATCGGGCGTCGGCCCGGTGGCGGCCCGGTGTACGTCGAGATCGGACTGCCCCGCGCCCTGCTCGGCGGCGGACTGGTGCTGGTGGACACTCCGGGCACCGACGAGATCGCCGTGCTCGGCAGCGTCGCCCCGGTCGCCGCTCCCAGCCGCGCGGACACCGTGCTGCTGGTCACCGACTCCACTCGGGAACTCTCGGTCACCGAACTGAACATGCTGCTGCACGTCATGCGCTCGCATCCGAACGTGGTCGTTGTACAGAGCAAGACCGATCTCGTGGCGGACTGGCGCGCGGTCGCCGAGCGCAACCGGCAACACCTGGCGGACGCCGGCGTCCCGGTGCCGCTGATACCGGTCTCGGCCGCGCTGCGGCTGCGTGCTGCCGCAGCCGACGACCGCGGTCTCAATGCCGAGTCCGGCTTTCCCGCGCTGATCGCCCGGTTGCAGCGGGACCTGGCCGGCAAGTCCGACCAACTCGCCCGGGCCTCGGTGCAGGGGGTGGCCCGGACGGTGGTGGAGCAGTTGGCCGCGCCGCTGCGCGCCGAGCTGGCGACCCAGGAGGCCGAGGTGCAGTCCGGGCCGATCTCCCGGCTGCACGCGGCCCAGCGTGAGGTGGACGAGCTGCGCCGCTGCACCACCCGGTGGCAGAACACCCTCACCGACGAGATGGCCGACCTGCTCTCCGACATCGAGTACGACCTGCGCGACCGGACCCGGCAGATCCTGCGCACGGTGGACGAGGCATTCGACACGGCCGATCCGTTGGTCGCCTGGGACACCTTCCAGGACTGGCTGGAGCGAAACCTGGTGGAGGCGGCGGAGGCGAACCACGAGTGGCTGATCCAGCGCTGCGACTGGATCGCCCGCCGGGTGGCCGCCAACTTCACCCGGTACGGCTACGACGTGCTGCCGCCGTGGTCGATGACGATGCCGGAGGATTTCGGCGACCGCCTGCCAGAGCTGGAACGTCCGAGGATCGACCGGTTCACCACTGGTCAGAAGCTGTTCACCGGCATGAAGGGCTCGTACGGCGGCATGCTGATGTTCGGTCTGGCGACCACGCTGGCCGGAATGCCGATGATCAATCCGGTCTCGGTCGGCATCGGCGCGCTCTTCGGCGGCAAGAGCATCCGCGACGAGGGCAAGCAGTTGCTCCGGCGCCGGCAGGCGACCGCCAAGACGGCGATTCAGCGGCATGTCGACGACTTCTTCGTCCAGATGATCAGAGACTGTCGGGACGCCGCCCGGCAGGTGCAGCGGATGCTGCGGGACCACTTCACCGGGCTGACCGAGGAGTTGCAGGAGGCCATCGTCCAGTCCTTCCGCAGCGCGAAGCAGGAGGCTGACACCGATGCCGCCCTGCGCGAGCAGCGGCAGCGCGAGATCCGGCTGAGGATGACCCGGTTGGCCGCGCTCTACGAGCAGGCTCAGCAGCTGAGCGGTGCCCGCCCCGCCCCGGTGCTGTTGGAACCCCGGGCATGACCGTCGGGTTGCGGTTGGATGAGGCGGCGTGGGGCTTGCTGCACCAGGCCATCGACCTCTACCAGGACAATCCCCGGGCGCTGGGGGAGTTGCGGCACCAGGTGGCCCGGTTGGAGCAACCGCTGCGGATCGCGGTCGCCGGTCCCTGGCGTTCCGGCAAATCGACGGTGCTGAACGCGCTGATGGGTGAGGAGGTCGCGCCGGTCGAGGGCGCCGACGGCGTCTTCACCTGGTACGAGGACGGTGCCCAGCCGCGCGCCACCGCCTACCCGGCCGGTCAACCTCCGCAGGAGCTGACGGTGCTCAAGTCGGCGACCGGGATGCGGGTGGATCTCGGCTGGCGGGCGGGGGAGGTCCGCGACATCGTGGTGCAGTGGCCGACCCGGGCGCTGCGGCAGGTCACCCTGATCGACACCCCGGCGGTCACCGACACCGGTGAGCAGGGCCACGTGCCGGTGATGGAACGCGTGCTGCGGGACGCGGACGCGGTGTTGTACCTGACCCGCGATGGTCGCGACAGCGATCTGCGGGTGCTGGAGTCCAGCCGGGAGAGTGCCGTCGGGCAGGCCGCCCCGGTAAATGTGATCATGGTGTTGTCCCGGGCGGACGAGACCGGCGGCGGCCGGATCGACGGGTTGCTCACCGCCCGCCAGTTGGCCCGACGGCACCACCGCGAACCGCGGGTGAGCGCGCTCTGCGTGAACGTGGTGGCGTGCAGCGGCGCGCTCGGCCTCGCGGGCCGGACGCTCGGCGAGTCGGCTTTCGCCGCGCTCGCCATGCTGGCCCGGGTGCCCCGACCGGAGCTGGAGGCGCACCTGCTCTCCGCCGACCGTTTCGTCCGAGGCGAGCTGCCGGTACGGCTGGACCCCGAGGTCCGCGCCGAACTGCTGGATCGGTTCGGGCTCTTCGGGATCCGGTTGGCGACCACCCTGGTCCGCGCCGGGTTCGACAGCCGGGTGAAGCTCTCCGCCGAACTCATTCGGCGCAGCGGGCTCACCGAGCTGCGGGAGTCGGTGACCCGCTGCTTCATCGACCGCCGAGACACGCTCAAGGCCCGGTCGGCGCTGGCCGCCGTGGAGGCCCTGCTGCGGGCCGAACCCGCCCGGGGCACCGACGAGCTGGTCGGCGCGATCGAGCAGATCCTCGCGGGTGCACACGAGTTTCGGGAGCTACGCCTCCTGGTGGCGCTGCGCAACTCCCGGCTGGGCTTCGACGCCGACCTGGTCGCCGAGGCGCAGCGACTGATCGGGGGCGACGGGGTCGGGCTGGCCGCCCGACTCGGTGTCGAGCACGAGGCGACCGTGCAGCGGCTCTGGGAGGTCGCCGCCGATGCTCAGTGGCGATGGCGGGACCGGGCGGAGGATCCCCTGCTCCCGCTGGCCCAGCGACGCGGCGCGCAGGTCGTCGTCCGCAGCTGCGAGGGGATGCTCGCCGAGTTGGCCGCGGGCGGCCGGTGAGGGGCTTCTCCACCCGGACACGGATCTCGCCGCGGATCAGGCGGACGGCCTCGACGCCCTTGCCGGCCGGGTCGTCGAGCGGTGGGCTGCCGTCCGCGCCGCTCACCCTCATCGCCCTCGACGCCGCGCCCGCCGACGCTCAGGCCGCGGCTGCTGCGGCAGCTGACCACATCACCGCCGGCTGGCGCAGGCGACACACGTACGCGCCGAGGGGCGGGCGACCAGCCGCTCGGCGGGAATCGGCCGGGAGCAGCGTTCGCACACGCCGTACGTGCCGGCGTCGACCCGTTGCAACGCGACGTCCAACTCGGCGAGGCGCCGGCGCGCCGCCTCCAGGACCGCGGTGAGCTGTGCCCGTTCGAACGCGATCGTGCTGCCCTCGGGGTCGTGCTCGTCATCGGCGTTGGACGACCGGGATGCCTCGAAGAGGCTCCGCAGATCGCCGTCCATGGCTGCGGCCTGAGCCTCGGTCTCGGCGCGCAGTCGTAGCAGTGCCGCACGGACCGAGTCGTTGTCCCTGTTCATGACCGTTCAACGGTACTGCGCAGGCCCGCAGGCCGCCGGCGGCCCGCGCGCTGGATCTACATGAAGTTGCGGGTGTGCAGGGCGGAGAGCGCGGCCGCCTCGTCGGGTCGGAAGCCCAGCCTTACCAGCCGGCGCTGGCGGCCCTGATCCATCGCGCGCTGCAGGTCCTGCACCCGGTCGAAGCCGGCGGACACGTCATCGGGGCGCCAGCCGCCGGCCGCGAGCACCACGAGCGCGTCGAAGACGTCCGCGTTGAGGCCCGCGGTGTCGACGAGCGCGTCGTGCCGGCGGTGGATGGCCGCCCGCAGTCGGTCACGCAGCCGCGGGTCGACGGATGCCTGGTGCTCCAGGTGCGCCATGCCGAACACCACGTGCCGGCGCTCGTCCTGCATCGCCAGCCAGCAGATCCGCCGGGTCACCGGGTCCGGGGCATTCTGCTCCAGGAACGAGAGCAGGTCGACGAAGCTGCCCTCGCCGAGCACCGAGAGCAGGAACGAGGCCAGCGCGAAGTCGGATTCGGCGACGAGCGTGAAGAGCGACTGCCGGCCGCCGGCCGACGACGTGCCCAGCTCAGCTCCGCGCAGCAGCGCCCGCCGGCTGAACACCTCCATGTGCCGAGCCTCATCGGCCATCTGTACGGCGAGAAGCTGCACCACCTCGCGGAAGTGCGGGTGGATGCGCCCGACGAAGCGCGCCGGCACGACGAGTGCGGCCTGCTCGTTCTCGACGAGGTAGGTCATCACCTGCACGACCGCGGCCTCGACGTCGGCCGGCAGCGTGAACGCGTCGCCCCACGACACCGCGGTCTCCGGGTCCCACTGCCGCGCGGCCGCCTGCGCGTACAGCTTGGGCGCGACGTCGGCCCAGACCAGATCGCGCTCGTCCAGGTCGAACCGGGCCTCGGGGCCGCCGGCCTCCAGCAGCGCACCGCGGGCGCCGAGCCCCCAGCGGGGCGGCGGACGACTGCTGAGCGCCGACGGCAGGGCGGACCCGGCCCGCTCCGCGCCGAACCAGCGGTCGTCATCCGCCGTGCCCCGGACGACCACCGCCGCCAGCTCGTTCCGGTCGGCCGGATCCGGCCATTCGAGCCGGTGGCCCCGGCTCCGGCACCAGGCGGGCAGGTGCACGGGCAGGGCCGGGTCGCGGCCGGAGACCGCCAGCCGGCCGCCGGGCGGTAGCCCGGCGAGGGCGCGTTGCACCAGCAGGTGTGCGCCCCGGCCGAAGCCCAGGCCGCCGAGGTGGATCTCGACGTCGGCGGCCGGCACGCTGCTCACGGCCGATAGTCCGCGGCCGTCACCCGCCCGTCGGCGGCGTAGAACCCGCTCGCGTCGACCGCCCGGGCGAGGGCGTCGTACCTCGTGGTCCGGCCGTCTTCCCAGGCCGTCAGCCCTTCGAGGTCGAGCAACGGCCGTACCTGCGGGTCGGCGTACGACATGCCACGCAGCAGCGTGCCGAAGAGCTGGACCCCGGCGGACGCCGGGTCGAGTACCGTCATGTTGCAGTGGTCGTATCGCGCGGTCTGCGCGACGATCCGGGTGCCATCGGCCGGCAGCGTGCCTTCCTGAACGAACGCCAGGTGGTTGGCGTCGATCATGCAGGCGGCGTCCACCTCCTTGGACATGAGGGCCCGAGCGGCGTCGCGCTCGCCGCCGATGTGGTCGCCGTGCAGACCGACGCCAACGTCGAACCGGCGTACCTCGACCTCGACTCCGGCGGCCGCGAGGTGCCCGAGCGGGATCAGCGTCGCCTGGGGACTGTCCACGGCACCGACGGCCACCAGCATCCCGGCGAGGTCCTCGACCTGCCGCACCGGTGAGTCGGCGCGCACCACCACGACCGAGGTGAGGTCCCGGTCGGTGTCGCGCATGGTGAGTGCTCGCACGGCGCTGCCGCTGGCCGCCGCCAGGCGTTCCGCCCGTAGCCAGGCGAGGGGGGAGTTCCACGCCGCGTCGATCCGCCCGGCGACGAGGTCCTCGACCTGCCGCTCGTAGTGGGAGTAGAGGACGAAGTCGAAGTCCAGCCCGCCCTCTCGGAGCCAGGCACGGAAGCCCTCCCAGATGGTCACCACCTTGGGGTCGTAGGCGACCGCCCCCATCAGGACCGCTGGCGCCGGCATCAGCGGTTGGCCTCGTCGAGCAGCGGCAGCCCGGTAGCGACGCGACCGACGAAGTCGTGCAGGGCGTCGGTCGTAGGTGCCATCACCCGGGCCGCACGAGAGTCGCGGAATCGGCGTTCGAGGCCCAACTCCTTGCGGAACGCGCTGCCGCCGCAGAGCTGCATCGCGCCGTCAGTCACGTCGGCGGCCGTCTCGCCGGCGAGCGCCTTGACCTGCAACACCCGCAGCATCGCGTCCTCCCGGCCGGTCTCCAGCGCGGTGAGGGTGTCGCCGAGGAAGGCGCGCAGGGCGTCGGTGCGGATCTTCAGTTGGGCGAAGCCCCGCCGGGTGACGGGCGCGTCGCGAAGGGCCGCGCCGGTGTGCGTGAGCGTGGTCCTGGTGAGGTGCCGGCCGGCCTCGGCGACCGCGCTGTCGGCGAGGCCGAGGCAGAACGCGGCGTTCAGCACCAGGAACCAAGGGAGGACCGCGCCAAGCGCGGTGTCCAGGCCGGCACCGTCGGCGGCCAGCATCGCGCCGGTGGGGACCCGGAGCCCGTCGGCCGTCATCGGTCGGGAGCCGTTGCCGCGTAGGCCGAGCCCGTCGAAGTCGCCGGTGATGCTGAGGCCGGCGCTGTCGGCCGGGACGAGCCACAGGGTCATCGGACCCGCCCCCGGGGACAGCGGGAGGCTCGACCAGACATAGCTGTTCACCTCGCCGGCCGAGGTGACCCAGCTCTTCCTGGCGTCGAGCCGGACGGTGCCGTCGTCGGCGGCCGACGCGGTGCCGGTCGGCGACCAGAAGTGGCTGCGCGAACCGAACTCGGAGAAGGCCAACGTGGTCAGATGATCGCCGGCCGCGATGGCCGTGCGGACCTCGCGCGGGCCGTGTGCCTCGATGACGGCGGTCGCCGCGTGGTGCATGAGAACAACCATCGCCGTGGAGCCGCACTCGGCGGCCAGCCGCTCGATGACCTCGGCGATCGCGCGCATCCCCTGGCCGCCGCCACCGACCTCGGTCGAGGAGGCCAGGCCGAGCAGGCCAGCCGAGGCGAGGGCGTCGACGCCCTGCCGGGGAAAGGAACCGTCCCGGTCGACAGTCGCCGCCTGGGGGCGGATCACGTCGTCGATCAGCGTGCCGAGTGCGTCCGGGGTGTCGGTGTTGGTGCGGGCATTGTCGACACTGGCCGTCATGCGGATGCCCTTCAGTCAGACCTGTAGGACGCCATCGAGACTAACTGGTACGCGGACCGCCACGGAAGAACGTCGGATGACCGTCACGTGCTGGAATGCGCCGCACCGGAGGGTGTATCCGGCACCCGGCGGCCGGTTCATCGTCCGGCGCGGGCGTCCTCCCGGTGTGGGCGGCCGTGCCCGTCGTCGCGGTCGATCCGCAGTTCCCGTTCCAACTCGGCGATCACCGCCCGCAGGTCGTCCAGCCGTTGGGTGAGCGCGATGCGGTCCAGCTCGTCCGGTACGCCGTCACCGTCCTCGTCGTACCCGGGGGCCAGCCGCTCGGTCATCTCCAACCGGCGTGCCTCCTCCATCGAGTTGACGATGACCGCGATGAGGATGTTGAGCAGCAGGTTGACGGTGATGATCACGTAGCTGACGTAGTAGAGCAGGGTCCACGGCGAGATGGCCATGCCCTGCTCGATGAGGTCTGGCAGCGTCTCCAGCGACAGCAGCACGAACAACGTCAGCAGGGACCGGCCGATGTCGCCGTACTCTTCCGGGTACCTGCTGCCGAAGATCAGCCAGCCGGCCATGCCGTACACGTAGAGCGTCACCACGGCCAGGGCGAGGAAACCGCCGACGCCCGGCAGGCTGCGCCACAGGGCGGCGACGATGGTGCGAAGGCCCGGCGAGAACCGCACCAAACGGATCATCCGTGCGACCCGCACCACGCGCAGCAGCGCCGGGTCGCCGTGCAGGCCCGGTATGAAGATCGCCGCGATCACCACGAAGTCGAAGACGTTCCAGCCGTGCCGGAAGAAGTCCTGCGGACGACGGCCGTACGCAGCCAGCCGGATGCCGATCTCGACGACGAAGACGGCGCGGAAGAACAACTCCAGCCAGTGCAGCGCCGCACCTGGTGCGATCAGGCCGTCGTACGTCTCCAGGCCGAGGACGACCCCGTTGGCGAGGATGACGACGACGATGCCGATCTCGAAGGGGCGCGAGTCGGCGAGTCGCCGGCAGCCGTCGACCAGCCTCGACCGGCCGTCTGTCGGTGCGGCCGGCTCACCTCGCTGGGCGGGCGCGGGTGCTCCACTCACCAGCCGGCCGGCTCGGTGGTGTGTTCCGAGGCCGCTGGGCGGCCCGACCTGTGGCCGTCATGATGGCGGTGCGCGGGGCATTCGGGCATGTCCCCCAGCCTATGCCAAGATCAATAACCGTGGGCGGCCGTGCGTGCCGCGCGATGGCGCCGACATCCATTGGGGACGGCCAGGCCGGGCGACCGCGTGGCCCGTCAGGTGTGGGGCGTCCGCCGCGGCGTCACCGGGGCCGCGAAGAAGTCGACGAGCGGCTCGACCATTCTCGGGTACGCCCGGTTGATGGCGTCGTGCCCGCTCCGGGGAATCGTCAGCGTCCTGGCTCGTGGCAGCGCGCGGGCCAACGCCTCGTTGAGATCGATGTAGTAGGGCGGGCCGTCGGCGCCGCACGTCAGCAGCACTTCGCAGGTGACCCCGTCCCACTGGGTGGCCGGGCCGTCGTGCGCCAGGATCAGGGCCGTCTCGTCCAGAGTCATCGGCAGCAGCTCGCCCATCGTGCGCCCGATCGGGGTGTGCTTGAACGCGCGAGTGATCGCCACCCGTACGCCGAGCGGGAGCTTCGCCGCCGCCATCTGCGGGTTGATGCCGGCGGCCGTGATGGCGAGGCCCCGAGCGGTGTCGCCACGCCGCAGCGCCGCGCGGGCGGGCTCCAGCCACGCGGACGGTGAGCCGCCGTCGATGGAGATCGCGGCGTCGTAGAGGGCGAGTCGGTCGATCGGCAGCCGGAGTGCGGCCCGGAGCGCGATGAAGCCGCCGGAGCTGTGGCCGATGACGTTGCCGGACCCGGTGTGCTCCAGCACCACGGCGAGGTCGTCGATGTCCTGGTCGAACGTGTAGGGCATCGACCTGGGCGGGGCGTCGGCACGTCCCCGCCGGTTGTAGAGGTGCACGGTGAATCGGTCGGCGAGGGCCGTGGCCAGCCGGCCGTACACGTCGATGGTGACCCCGCCGCCGTGCACCACGACGATCCCGGGTCCGCTGCCCGTGGAGTGCAGCACGACGCTGGCGCCGTCCCGTGCCGTGATCCGTTCCATGATCGGTCCGCCCTTCCGCCAGGTCTAAACTGCGAACGACGTTTGCAGTTTACAGTAGATCGGTGAGCGACGCACCGAGGAAGTCCGGCGGCGGTGACACCGACCGGCAACCGATCTGGACCAGGCCCGAACGCGGCAGCCGCGGTCCCGTTCCGGCGCACAGCCGCGACGAGATCGTCGCGGCCGCCATCGCACTGGCCGACGCCGAAGGACTCGCCGCGGTGTCGATGCGCGCCGTCGCGACCGCGCTGGGCACCGGCGCCGGATCGCTCTACCGGTACCTGTCCTCCCGCGACGACCTCCTGGATCTGATGACCGACCGGGCCGTGGGGGAGCTGCGGCCGTACCCGCAGGCGGAGGGCGACTGGCTGCACTCGATGCTGCTGTTGGCCCGCAGGCAGTTGGCGCTGCACCGGCGCCACCCGTGGTTGTTCGACGTGAGTCACCGACCGTCCGGCATCGGCCCCGACAGCCTCGCCTGGTTCGACAACTGCCTGCGGGTCCTGGAACCCGTCCGCTGCGCCGCCACCGCCAAGTTCGAGGCGATCGCCATGATGACCGGCGTGGTGAGCCTCTTCGCCCGCAGCGAGGCCACCTCCGGGTCGTTCAGCTTCGCTGGTGGCGACCTCACCGCGTACCCGCACATGGTCGCGGCGTTCAGCCAGCCCTCGGTGCCCGCGCCCCGGACGGACCTCTTCGAGCGGACCGTGCGCAGCCTGCTGACCGGGTTGCTCCTCGCCGACCCCACGGAGACGGCCCAGTGACAACGGCGGAAGGGCGAACCACCAGCCGATGCTGTTGAGGCGTTCGGCTGCCCGACGCGGCGCCGGTTGTCTAGGTTTCGGTGGTGAGCCCGGGGGAGTGGTCGGGTCGACCGGGCCGGGTGCGGCGGCCGACGATGACGGCGGGCCGATGGAGAACCGTCGTGCGTGAGCCTGGTGAAAGGTACGTGATCGTGTCAGATTCTGATCTTGCGGGCCTGCGGGAACGGGCCGCGAACGGTGACCGGGACGCGGTCGACCAGCTCGTCGAGCTTGCCGGTGAGCGGGGCGACCTGGCGGAGCTGCGCCAGCTCGCAGAGAGCGGCAACACCGACGCGGCGGCTCAGCTCGTCGAGCTCGCCACTGAGCGCGGCGACATGGACGAGCTGCGGCGCCTGGCCGACCGGGGCGACCAGGACGCGACCGATCAGCTCGTCGAGCTGGCGACCGAGCGGGTCGATGTCGCCGAGCTTCGACGGCTCGCCGATGGCGGCAACCGGGACGCGGCCGACGTCCTGGCCGACGTCACCGACCAGGACGACGAGACGGAGTAGCCGACCGGCACGTGTCGCCGTGCAGACCGCTTGCGACGCCCACGGGCGCGACCTTGACTAGCCCGCCGCGGCGGTGTGCCGGATGTTCCTGCTCCCCGACTGCACCCGATGCGTACCGACCGAGCCGGATCCCGGCCCCAGCCGACCACCGGCTACGTGGCGCTCCCGGCCACAGCCGAGTGAGCACTTTTCAGGCAGCGTCGCGGCCGGTAGCATGCGAATCGCTTCCCTTGCAGCCATCGGGCGAGCCGATATGGCGAGCTGACCTGGGGAATGTGGATTTCATCCGTCCCAGGTCACGGAGGCCCTCTTCATGTCGTCCCTGCCACAAGCTGTGCCGTTCACCATCGACGTCTCCGACGACCTGCTGGCGGACCTGGCCGAGCGGTTGGCGCGCACCCGCTTTCCCCGCCCGACTGCGAGCGGGTGGTGTGCCGGCACGGATCCGGACTACCTTCGCGAGCTGGTGACCTACTGGCGCAGCGGCTTCGACTGGCGCGCCCGGGAACGCGAACTCAACGCAGTGCCGCACTACACCGCGACCCTGGACGGCCGGCGCGTGCACTTCGTGTACCTGCGCGCGGCAACCTCCAGCGGCACCCGCTCCCCGCTGCCGCTGGTGCTCACCCATGGCTGGCCCAGCAGCTTCGTGGAGATGTTGCCGCTAGCGGCGCGGCTGGCCGATCCGGCTGCCTACGGCGGCGAGCAGGACGACGCCTTCGACGTCGTCGTTCCGTCCCTGCCCGGCTTCGTGTTCTCGGACCTGCCGATCCACGGCCTGGTGACCCCTCCGGTAGTTGCTGACCTGTGGGCACGGCTGATGACGGATGTCCTGAGCTACTCCACGTTCGGCGCGTACGGCGGCGACATCGGCTCTCATGTCACCGGCTTTCTCGGCGCCCGGCACCGGCAGCGGGTGGTCGGGATCCACACCCACCATCCGAACCTGCACCCCATTCTCGACGACGCCCACCCATTGTCCGCAGCCGAGCAGGCCTACCTGAAAGCGCGATCGAACGAGCACGATGGCAGCGATGACGGCTACGCCGCCATCCAGAGCACTCGACCGGACACCCTCGCTGCGGCCCTGCTCGACTCTCCCGCCGGCCTAGCCGCCTGGATCGTGGAAAAGTATCGGGCCTGGAGCGACTGCGACGGAGACCTCGAATCTCGGTTCAGCAAAGACCTTCTACTCACCATCGCCACTCTTTACTGGGCGACCGGGACGATCGGCTCATCCTTCAGGCCCTACTACGACGACTCCCGGACTCCGCCCCTGGGGGTTGTTGACGTGCCAGCAGGAGTCCGGCTCACCCCGGAGGACCGGGACTACCCCCGCGAGTACGCCGAGCGCGTTTATCGTGACCTGCGCCAATGGCGTGGCCCGACCCGCGGAGGCCACTTCCTGCCCTTGGAGGAACCCGACGTGCTCGCCAACGACCTGCGAGACTTCTTCCGACCGCTGCGCCGCGGGGCGTAAACGCCCGTCCGGCACGTGTCGGCCGTGGGGGCTCCCGGAGCGCAGGCGGGCGACAGGTACGCACCCGTCGCCCGCCGGTGCTCGTCGACGTGGCCGACGGCCGCCGGTCAGGCGTGCGCGGCCCGGACGGCGTCGTGCAGCGGGGTGCTCGGGCGGCCGATCAGCCGGCTGAGGTCGTCGCTGTCGGTCGTCAGTTCACCGATGGCGATCGAGTGGTCGAGCGCGGCGACGAACCCGGCGGTGCCCGCGTCGAGCCCGACGTTCTCCAGGGTCGCGGCGAGCTCGGTGGCGGACAGGTCCCGGTGGACGACCGTGGTGCCGGTGACCTCGGTAACGGCGGCGGCCAACTCGTCGAAGGTGAATGCCGTCCCGCCCAGCTCGTAGACGGCGTTGCCGTCCTCCTGGCGGGTCAGCGCCGCGACGGCCGCCGCCGCGTAGTCGGCCCGGGTCGCGGCGGAGACCCTGCTGCCACCGGTGGCGCCGAGGATCACGCCGGTCTGCAGGTACTGCGGCAGCTGGTCGGTGTAGTTCTCGGTGTACCAGCTGTTGCGCAGGATCGTGTACGGCAGACCCGAGGCGGCGATGACCTCCTCGGTGGCCTTGTGCTCGGGCGCCAGGGGGTTCGTGGTGGTGTCGGCGCGGAGGATGCTGGTGTAGATCAGGCGCTCGACCCCGGCGAGCTTGGCCGCGTCGATGACCGCGGTGTGCTGGGCAACGCGCTGACCGGGAGTGTCACCGGAGATGAGCAGCAGGCGGCGTACTCCGGCCACGGCGCCGGGCAGCGTCGACGGGTCGTCGTAGTTGGCCTGGCGGATCTCGACGCCGCGCGCGGCGAAGTCGGCGGCCTTCTCCGGGGTGCGGACGACGGCGGCGATCTCGGTGGCGGGTACGCCGGCGTCGAGCAGGTGCTCGATCACCAGGCGGCCCAGGCGGCCGGTGGCGCCGGTGACGGCATAGGTGGGCATGGGAAACCTCCGGTGCGGCGATGACGAAACTGTAGGCACTTACTAATCTACAGTACATGCGTTCTCGTAATCGTGAGGTAGGCTGTTGAGGTGAACGACGTGCCGGCCCAGGACCCGGCGGGGCCTACCCAGGAACTCGTCAGCGATGTCTTCGCGCGCGGGTGCACCTCCCGCGCCGCGTTCGAGGACGTCACCTCGAAATGGGCTTCGCTGGCCCTGCTGGCGCTCGGCGAGGGTCGGTACCGGTTCAACGCGCTGCGTCGGCGCATCGACGGGGTCAGCGAGCGGATGCTCTCCCAGACCCTGCAGACCCTTGAGCGCGACGGCATGCTGACCCGCGAGGTCCTCACGGCGATTCCGCCGCGCGTCGAATACTCGCTGACCCCCCTCGGCGCCCGGGTCGCCGAGCAGTTGCGCGGCCTCGCCGACCTGCTGGAAGGCTCGGTGCCCGAGTTGCAGACCGCCCGCGACGCCCACGAGCGCGACCGGGACTAGCCCGCGCGGTGCTGGCGTCGGTCAGGCGTGGAGGGTCTCGCGGGGCGGCACCCCGTAGCTGGCGTGGTACCGGGCGGTGAATCTGCTGTGGCTGGCGAACCCCCACCGACTGGCGATCGCCGACACGGTATCCCGGCGAGGGTCGGCCCGTACCAGGTCGTGGTGGGCCCGATCGAGCCGGATCCGACGCAGGTGCGCCATCGGGGTGGTGCCGAGATGACGGCGGAAGGCCAGTTGCACCGCCCGCAGGGAGACGGCGGCGGCGTTGGCGATGTCGGCCGCGGTGATGTCCCGGTCGGCGTACTCGTCCATGAAGGTGATCGCCCGGCGCAACGTGGCGGTGCCGGCGTCGCGCCGGTCCTCGGTGGTCGGATCGGTGACCGCCGTGTTGGGGAAGACCGTGAGTGCCGCCGCGGCGAGCATCCGCGCGGCGTTGCCGATCACCAGCGGCTCCGCGTTGGTGGTCGCGTTGGTCAGCACGACGTCGCTGATGTAGCGGGTGGTGTTCCGCCACTGCCGGGCGTGGGCGGCACTGGCAGGCCCGAGGTCGGTGAACCGGACCTGACCGGGTCGCCGGGCCGGCGCGGCGGTGGCGACCTGCGCCAGCACCGCCAGGTCCAGCACGCAGAGTTCCACCTCGCCGGGTTGCCAGTGCATGTTGAACGGCAGACCGGGTCTGGTGGTGAGGAAGACGTCGCCGGGGCCGAACCGATGGACCGCGCCGTCGGTGGCGCGCTCGACCCGGGCGGTGCGGGTGCGGCAGATCACCAGAGCGTCGATACCGTGCGCACCGATGTCGAGGTGCGCCGTCTGAGCGATCGTCGCGAGAGCGAACAACCCGGTGTCGAGGCGTTGGTGGACGAGTCGATAGCCGTCGTCCCCGCCGCGGATGCGCAGGTCCGTGTCGTACGTCCGGGCCAGGAAGTGGCGAATGGCCGCCGGATCTCGGCTCTCGAATCCTCGGATCTGCACTCGTGAGGTCATCCGCTGTCTCCGTCCGGGGAAGGTGTCGCCGGATGCTGGACCGGGGCCGGCGGCGGTGTCGGGACGTACCGGGCCGCGAGGCCGGAGCGAACTGTGAACAATTCCCACTTACACAACAGGCTTTGATGGAAGTTCCACCATAGGACAGGTGGAGGCCCGCCCGCCGTTCCACCTCGGTGTGTCGGTTGGTCGACTTCGCATTCCGACTACCGCATTCGTATCGCTGCGCCTGCTGGCCTAGCCATGCAGGTTGCGCCCACCGGAATCTTGTCCACAATTCCCCGGACGCCGGAGCGCGGCCGGGCCTTGCCGGACGACCGGCCATCGAACGGGGTGACCATTGGACAGTACCGACCCTGACCGTGTCGTCCGGCTGGCCGTGGCCGAGGCGCTGACGCGGGTGGCGGACCAGGACAGCCTGGGACTGGGCGAGGGTGACGCGCTGGAGGGCCTCGGGACTGCCTTGCGCGAGGTGCTGCGCCGCGCGCTCGACGACCGCGTGCCACTGGCCACCCTCGAATTCGTCGACCTCTGCCGCGACCTGCGCCTGAACCGTGACTCCCTCGACCTGCTGGGGCACCATGTGATGACGGCGTTGCTGGCCCACCACGTGGGGCCGGACGCGCTGATCCGCGTCGGCGTACTCCTCGGGACCGTCCGGCGCTACCTGCCGCCCGTTCGGCCGCTCGCGCCACGCAACGGCGGCCCAGCCGCCCAGCGACGCGACGTGCGCTCGGACAACAGTGTCGTGGGCCGGTACCGCCGGGCGAGACTGCCCGAGCACCTGCCCAACCCGCCGAGTTGGACCTGCACCGGCTGCGGTCGCGAATGGCCCTGCGCCACGAAACAGAGCCAGCTCCTCGCCGAGTTCGGTGGGGCGCGCGCCGCCCTCGCCATGTACCTCGGCTCCTGCCTCGTCGCCGCCGTCCAGGACCTGCCGACGCTGCCGTTACCCCGGGTCCGGAACCGATTCCTGGGTTGGCTGCCCCGCGCCCGGATCTGACGACGGCCCCGCCGGTCGTGGGCGGCGATCGGGCGGGCACTAGGCAAGCAGGACATCGATGCGATGGAATGTCATCCACGCGCCGCATCCTGGGGAGGACACCGATGTCGCCCACTCCGATGACCGCCGGCACCCGCGCCCGGGTCGCCGCCGTCCTGGCCGGCCTGTTGCTCGCGGCGCTGCCCACCGCTCCGGTGGCCGCCGCCCCGGTGGCCGCCTCTCCGGTGGCCGCTGACCCGGCCGCCCAGCACCGCCCGGCCCCGCCGCATGTCGTCGGCGACCAGACCGTCCCCGCGTACTCCTACGCCGACGCGATCCGGGAGAGCGTCTGGGTGGAGACCCGGGCCGACACCGACGGCGACGGCGTGCGGGACCGGGTGGCGGTGGACCTGGTCCGGCCCCGGGAGGCCGCCGCCGCGGGGGTCCGGGTGCCGGTCATCATGGACGCCTCGCCCTACTACCTCTGCTGCGGCCGAGGCAACGAGAGCGAGCGCAAGACGTACGACGCGGCAGGCGTGATCGCCAAGGCGCCGCTGTTCTACGACAACTACTTCGTCCCGCGCGGCTACGCGTTCGCTGCGGTGGACCTCGCCGGCACCGCCCGCTCCACCGGCTGCGAGGACGTCGGCGGCCCGGCCGAGGTGGGCAGCGCCAAGGCGGTGGTGGACTGGCTCAACGGGCGGGCCCGTGCCTTCACCGCCGACGGTCAACCGGTCAGCGCGGCGTGGAGCACCGGGCGGGTCGGCATGATCGGCAAGTCGTGGGACGGCTCTGTCGCCAATGGGGTCGCCGCCACCGGCGTGCCGGGGCTGGCGACGATCGTGCCGATCTCGGCGATCTCCAGCTGGTACGACTACATGCGCTACCAGGGGGTGCTGCGTGCCACGGACTATCCCGGCTACCTGCACTCGTACGTCAACGGCCGCACCGACGAGGCCTGCGCGGTGGTGCTGGCCCGGCTGCGCGCCGACAGCGCCGAGGAGACCGGCGACTACAACGGGTTTTGGGCGCAGCGCGACTACCGACCCGCGGCCGGCCGGGTGCGGGCCAGCGTGTTCGTGGCGCACGGCGTCAACGACCTGAATGTGACCACCAACCAGTTCGCCCGCTGGTGGCAGGAGCTGGCCGAGCAGGGGGTGCCCCGCAAGCTCTGGCTCTACCAGGCCGGCCACGAGGACCCGTTCGACGTCCGGCGTGCCGAGTGGGTGTCCGACCTGCACCGCTGGTTCGACTACTGGTTGCAAGGGCTGCGCAACGGGGTGATGGACGAGCCGCGGGTCGACCTGGAGACCGCGCCGGGAACCTGGACGACGCAACGGGACTGGCCGGCACCCGGCACCCGGGAGGTACGGGTGGCCCTCGGTGCCGGTGACGGCGTGACCGGCACCCTGGGCGGGCGCGGCGCGCGGCCGGGCCGCGAGCAGGCGTACGTCGACGAGTCGCTGAGCGAAGCGGAGCTGGTCGCCGAGCCGAGCACCGCGACCGCCGGCCGGTTGGTCTTCCTCTCCGGCGCGCTCACCGCGCCGGTGCGGATCTCCGGCAGCGCCTCGGTGCGGCTACGGATCCGGGTGGACCGGCCGACCACCGAGCTGACCGCCCGGCTGGTCGACTACGGCACCGCGGAGCGGATCCGGTACGGCAGCTCGGAGGGGGTGCGGACGCTGAGCACCGAGTCGTGCTGGGGAGCTTCCACGGACGCCGACGACGCCTGCTACCGGGACACCGAGGAGATCACCGAGGTCTCCGACCACGCCGTGCTCACCCGGGGCTGGCTCGATGCGGCGCACCACCGCTCGTTGCGGTTCAGCACCCCGCTGCGGCCGGACCGCTGGTACACGGTGACCGTGCCGCTGAACGCGTACGACGCGATGCTGCCCGCCGGCCATGTGCTCGGCCTGGTGCTCGGCCAGAGCGACCCGCAGTTCACCGAGACCGACGACCAGGACGCCACCGTCCGGGTCGACCTGGGTCGCAGCGAGCTGATCCTGCCGCTCGCCGGCCGGGCCGGGCTGCCCTCGGTCGACGTCGCGCCACCGGTGGTCACCGGACCGGCCGACTCGTCGGCCGCCCGGAGCACGCGGGATACTTGGCAGGTGCCCTGACCTGGCGATCCTGGTCCGGCACCCCGCGCCGTCGCGGGGTGCCGGCCGCAGCCTCGAGCGGGCGGGGCCGGGCCTGTCGGGAGGTCCGGGCCGGGTGTTCATCGTGCGCCCGCGCACCGTACAGAGTGCGTTCACGACCTTCTTCAAGGCTCCTTGATCGAAAGAGCATTCGCTTGATCGAGGAGAGGCTCTCACGTGAGGGACAAGCAACCCGAAGAGACCGAGCGCGGGCAGCTGTCGCGCCGCAAGCTGGTCAAGTACGCAGGCGTCGGCGCGACGCTGGCCGCTGCCAGCCCGCTGATCGGCGGAGGCGCGGCCTGGGCCGACGAGGAGCGGCGGCCCGGCGACGACACGGGCGACCGGGGCAACTCCAAGAACCGGGCGTGGCGTGCCGGTGACCACCATGTCCACTCCGAGTACAGCGGCGAATTCGACACCACGAAGTCCCCGATCGTGTTCCACAAGGGCGCGGACGCGGTCTACCCGATCGTCACCAACGCCATCATGGCGAAGAACTTCGGCCTGAGCTGGGCGATGTGCACCGACCACGGTGGACCGACCCACTCCAAGGTGAACATCGAGCAGGCGTACCCCGACCTGCTGCGCTCGCGCAAGCTGGTCCCCGAGGTGCTCCAGTTCTGGGGCATGGAGTTCGACGCGCCGGCGCTGGACCACCACACGCTGATGATCCCCCGCCACGACGACGAGGCGAAGCAGCTGTTCGAGCTGGAGAGCCGGTTCGCCAAGTACGACGCGTTCCCCACCGACCCGGCCCGGGACACCGAGGCCAGGATGGTGGAGTTCCTCAAGGTCGCCCGGGGGATGCCGCACAAGCCGCTGGTGATCGCCCACCACGCGTCGCGCTCGGCGCCCGGCCTCGGCGTCTACGGCCAGGACACCCCACGGGAGTTCCGTAACGGCAACAACGCCGCCCCGGACGTGTACATCGGCTTCGAGGGTGCGCCCGGCCACCAGGCGGGTCCGCTCAACGGCGGCAAGCGGGGCGGGTACGGCAACCACCCCACCTACGGTGGCTTCGACCAGATGACCGCGCGGGTCGGTGGGCTGTGGGACTCGCTGCTCGGCGAGGGCCGCCGCTGGTGGATCACGGCGACCTCGGACTCACACGTGCACTGGACGCGCGGCGGCTCGGACTTCTGGCCGGGCGAGTACAGCAAGACCTACGTGCACGCCCGCCAAGACTACGGCGACATCATGGACGGCCTGCGCAACGGCCGGATCTGGGTCACCACCGGTGACCTGATCAGCAGCCTCGACGTCACCGCCAGCTCCCAGGGCCGGACCGCCGAGGTGGGCGAGACCATCACGGTCAGCCGTCGCAACCGCACCGATGTCGAGATCGAGATCAAGTTCCGTCCGCTGAACGGCGCGAACGCCAACGGTGACCGCCCCGAGGTCCGCCGGGTCGACCTGATCGTCGGTCAGATCACCGGTCCGAGCGCCAACCCGGACGCCGACACCAACCCCACCACCAAGGTGGTGGCCCGGTTCGGCCCGCGGGACTGGCGCCGACAGGGTGCGGACTACGTCATCCGGCACACGCTGCGCAACGTGGAGGCCGACACCTACGCGCGGGTCCGCGGCACCAGCACGGACGAGGCGGAGCCGCTGGCCGACGGGCTGGAGAGCCCGTGGGACGACCTGTGGTTCTACTCGAACCCGGTGTTCGTGCACGTGCGCTGACCCCGGCGTGACGGCGGTGGCACGGGTCCGCCGGTACGGCTCGACGCACGACGGTCGAGCGGTGCCGGCGGGCCCGGCCCGTGCTCACTTGACCTCGAGTGCGCTCGAATGCCTAGGTTGGCTGGACGGGCCAGCCGCCCCCGTCCGCGCGGCTCCAACCATTTCGGGGGACTCCATGCGCTACCGCGTCCTCGGCGGCACCGGCATCCAGGTCAGCGTCCACTGTCTCGGCACGATGATGTTCGGCGCGGTCGGCAACCCCGACCACGACGACTGCGTCCGCATCGTGCACGCCGCACTGGACCGGGGGATCAACGTCGTCGACACCGCCGACATGTACTCCGCCGGGGAGTCGGAGTTGATTGTCGGGAAGGCGCTGCGCGGCCGGCGCGACGACGTGGTGCTGGCCACCAAGGTCCACTTTCCGATGGGGGAGGGCCCCAACCGCGGGGGCAACTCCCGGCGCTGGATCGTCCGAGAGGTGGAGGAGAGCCTGCGCCGGCTCGGCACCGACTGGATCGACCTCTACCAGGTGCACCGGCCGGACCACACCACCGACGTGGAGGAGACGCTGGGCGCGCTCACCGACCTGGTACGGGCCGGAAAGATCCGGGCCTTCGGCTGCTCGACGTTCCCGGCGGACGAGATCGTGCAGGCGTACCACGTGGCCGAGCGGCGGGCGCTGGGTCGGTTCCGCACCGAGCAGCCGCCGTACTCGATCCTGGCCCGGGGGATCGAGACGTCGGTGCTGCCGGTCTGCCAGCGTCTCGGCATGGGGGTGCTGGTCTGGAGCCCGCTCGCCTCCGGTTTCCTCTCCGGCCGGTACCGGGCCGGCCGACCGGTCGATCTCAGCGCCGGCCGACCTGCCCTCACCCCGGCCCGTTTCGACCCCGCGCTGCCGGGCAACGCGGCCAAGTACGCCGCGGTCGACCGTCTCGTCGCGCTCGCCGAGGAGGTCGGCTGCACCCTGCCGGAGCTGGCCGTGGCGTTCACTGTCGCGCATCCGGGTGTCACGTCGGCCATCATCGGCCCGCGCACCATGGAGCAGCTTGACGGGCTGTTGGCGGGTGCGGAACTCACCCTCGACGACGCGGTGCTGGACCGGATCGACGAGATCGTCGCGCCCGGAACGAACCTCTACCAGCCCGACGGCGCCTGGGCGCCGCAGGTGCTCACCGATTCGGCGCTGCGGCGTCGTCCGCTGCCGGAGCGGGCCGCCGCCTGACCCGACCGCCTGACCAGACCGCCTGCCCGGCTCAGCCGCGACGGCGGGTGCGGGTGGCCGGCGTCCGCCGCGGGGGCGCGGACGCCGGTGGTGCGTTTGGCGAAAGCGTGGGCGGGGTCGGGTCGGGCTGCACCTGCGCGACCACCTCGCAGAGGTCGCGTAGTGGGTCGACGGCCTGGGCCGAGCAGGCGACCCGCTGGAGCAGGGCCCGCAGCGTCGCCGACTCGGCCGGCGAGAGCGCCCCCAGCAGGTGTGACTCGACCTGGCGCAGCGCCCGCCGCCGCTGCTCCCACGCCGCGCGGCCGGCGTCGGTGACGTCGACCAGTCGGCTGCGCCGGTCGGCCGGGTCCGCCCGGCGGGCGACGAACCCGGGTCGTTCGAGGTCGTCGATGACGTAGGTGAGCACGGTGCGGTCCATGCCGAGTTCCTCGGCGATCGCACCCTGGTTCCGGGTCGGCCCGTTGATCGCGGCGGTGAGCACCTGGTAGCCGCGTGGGCCACCGGGGAAGTCGGTGAGCGCGTGCTCGGCCGCCCGGACGTAACCACGGAAGACGATCCCGAGCATCCAGCCCAGGTCTTCGTCGAGGGGATCGGGTCGGTCCCGCGCGTCGGTGGCACCCGTCATACGACGACAATAGCGCAGCGTCGCAGACCTTATTGGCAGCAGATGTTCTGTATGGCATAAGGTTGAGGTCATGATGCATCGCGCGACACGGGAGGCTCGCAGATGAGCGACTACGGCCACGACCTGGTCTTCGGATCGTTCACCACGCCCGGCGCCGACGATCCGGGACGCACCGTCGGTCTCGCGGTCCTGGCCGAGCAGGTCGGCCTGGACCTGGTCACCTTCCAGGACCACCCCTACCAGCCGAAGTTCCTCGACACGTGGACGCTGCTGAGCTACGTCGCCGCGCGGACCACCCGGGTGCACCTGTCGGCGAACGTCACGAACCTGCCGCTGCGACCCCCGGCGGTGCTCGCCCGCAGCGTCGCCAGCCTGGACCTGCTCAGCGGCGGCCGGGTCGAGCTGGGCCTCGGCGCGGGAGCGTTCTGGGAGGCCATCGAGGCGATGGGCGGCCGTCGGCTGACCCCCGGGCAGGGCGTACGGGCGCTGGAGGAGGCCATCGAGGTCATCCGCCAGCTCTGGGACGCCGAGGCGCGCGGCGGAGTGCGTGTCGATGGCGAGTTCCACCGGGTGGTCGGTGCCAAGCGCGGCCCGGCGCCCGCGCACACGGTGCCGGTCTGGCTGGGCGCGTACAAGCCTCGGATGCTTGAGCTCACCGGTCGCCGGGCCGACGGTTGGCTGCCCTCGCTGGGTTACCTCCAGCCCGGTGACCTGGAAAAGGGCAACGCGATCATCGACGACGCCGCCCGGCAGGCGGGCCGCTCGCCCGAGGACATCCGCCGGCTGCTCAACATCTCCGGACAGTTCGCCTCGGTCGGACGCGGCCCGCTGCACGGGCCGGCTGAGCAGTGGGTCCAGGAACTGGCCGAGCTCGCGCTGGACGAGGGCATCAGCACCTTCATCCTCGGCAGCGACGACCCCGACGACCTGCGCCGGTTCGCCGGCGAGGTGGCCCCCGCCGTCCGCGAGTTGGTCGCCGCCGAGCGTGACCGTGGCACGGCGCCGGAGCGCACGCCGGAGCCTGAGCCTGAGCCGGCGAGGGTTGTCGCCGCGCCGGCGCGGGCGGCCCGCCCGAGCGGCGCCTTCGCGGTGGTGCCGACCCCTGACGACGGCCGGCGGCGCAGCGACCGGCAGGTCTGGGACGAGTCGACCCGGCCGAGCGGACCCGCACCCGACCCGACGCGCACCTACACCCCGCAGGAGCAGGCCAACGGCCAGCACCTGGTGCAGGTGCACGACGGCCTGCGCGGCGAACTGACCCAGATCCACGACCTGATCGAGCAGGTGGCGGCCGGTGAGATCGATGCCGGCACGGCCCGGTCGCACATCAACACGATGACCATGCGGCAGAACCGGTGGACGCTCGGCGTCTACTGCGAGTCCTACTGCCGCATCGTCACCACCCACCACACCATCGAGGACCAGGCGCTCTTCCCGCGGCTGCGGCAGCGCGATCCCCGCCTCGCCCCGGTCGTCGACCGGCTGGAGCAGGAACACCACGTCATCCACGACGTGCTGGAGGGCGTCGACCGGGCCCTGGTCGCGTACGTCGGCGCGCCGGACGGGTTGGCCGAGCTGCGTGCCGCGGTGGACCTGCTGAGCGACACCCTGCTGTCCCACCTCAGCTACGAGGAGCGCGAGCTGGTCGAGCCGCTGGCCCGGCTGGGGGTGAGCTGACCGAAGCCATCCGGCGAAGTTCGGGGTTGCCTGACGGAACCTGAGAGACTACTTTCGAAACATGTCTCTCAAGAATCCGTACGGGGATTTCGAGATCACCGAGCCACAGGCGCTACGGGCGCTGGCGCACCCGGTCCGGCTGGCCATCCTCGACCGCCTGCAGCGGCACGGTCCCGCCACCGCCACCGCGCTCTCGCCGCACGTCGGCGCCACGCCGTCGGTGGTCAGCTGGCACCTGCGACACCTCGCGACGTTCGGCCTGGTCACCGACTGGGACGGCGCCACCAGCAAGCGGGAACGCTGGTGGCAGGCGGCGGCCCGGGGCTTCCGCTTCACGCTCCCGGACGACGCCGAGGGACAGGCCGCCGGCCGCCAGCTGCGGGGCGAGATGTTCGCCCGGTACGCCGACGCTCCGCAGCAGTGGCTGCTGCAGGACGAGCCCCGGCTGGACGCCGAGTGGCGCGGGCTGGCCGGGGTGGCCGACACCCGGTTCGTGGCCACCGCCGACGAGATGCGGCAGCTGGAGGACGCGATCGAGGAGCTGCTCGCCCCGTACGTGCGGCGCAAGGACGACCAGGCGCCACCAACCGGGGCGCAGGTCGTCCGGATGCTGCGCTACGTGCTGCCCGAGCCCGGCGACGACTCGGCCGCGTCGTGACCACCGTCGGCACCGCGCCCTCACCCGCCCTGCACCGCGACCGGCGGTTCCGCACCTTCTGGATCGGCGAGACGATCTCCCAGTTCGGTGATCGGATCAGCGAACTGGCCCTGCCGCTGATCGCCGTCTCCCTACTCGCCGCGACGCCCGCGCAGGTCAGCATCCTCACCGCGCTGATCTGGCTGCCCAACCTGCTGGGCCTGTTCCTGGGCGCGTGGGTGGACCAGCGCACCCACAAGCGCCGGCTTCTGATCATCGCCGACCTGATCCGCGCGGCGGTGCTGTTCAGCCTGCCGGTTGCCTACCTCTTCGACGCGGTCACCCTCACCCAGCTCTACCTGGTGGCGCTGCTCACCGGTGCCGGGGCGGTGCTGTTCGCCATGGCGCGCCAGGCGTTCTTCGTCGCGTTGGTGCCGCGGTCGGCGTACGTCGACGCGACCAGCAAGCTGAGCATGAGCCGCGCCGTGTCGTTCGTGGCCGGCCCGGCCGTCGGCGGTGGACTGGTCCAAGCGCTGACCGCGCCGGTCGCCGTCATCGTCGACGCGGTGTCGTTCCTCGGCTCCGCGCTGATGCTCGGCCGCATCCCGGTGACCGAGGCGCCTCCGCCACCGCGGCGGTCGTCCACCCTCGGCCTCGTCCGCGAAGGTCTCGTCCTGGTGCTGCGCCACCCGGTGCTGCGCGCCGCGCTCGGCTGCACCAGCACCGTCAACTTCTTCACCTTCATCGCCAGCGCGTTGTTGGTGCTCTACGCGAGTCGCGAGCTCGACCTGTCCGCCGGTGCCATCGGCATCGCGTTCGGCGCCGGCGCGATCGGTGGTTTGGCGGGCGCGGCGCTGGCGCCACGGGTCTCCCGCGCCATCGGGTTGGGGCGTACCGCGATGATCGGCGTCGTCCTCTTTCCCGCGCCGCTGGCGCTGACCGCGCTGGTGGCCGGCCCGACCTGGGCGAAAGTCGGCATGCTGGCCGCCATCGAGCTGGTCTCCAGCGTCGGGGTGATGCTGATGGACGTCAACCTGAACGCCCTCATCACCGCGGTCACACCCGACGACGCGCGGGGCCGTCGAGCCGGTGCGTACAGCGCCGTCAACTACGGCATCCGGCCCCTCGGCGCGCTGGTCGGCGGCGCGTTGGGCACCACCATCGGGCTGCGGCCGACACTGGTCGTCGCCGGCCTGGGCGGCGTGCTCGCCGTGCTCTGGCTGTTCGCGTCGCCAGTACGCCACATCACCACCATCGACGAGCCAGCGACCGCGCCGCTGCAGGACGAGCCGGTGACCTGACCGCGCCGCTGCAGGACAAGTCGGCGACCGACCTGACCGCGCCGCGGGCAGCAGGCAGGCGGCCAGCACACCGCCGGCCGGGGGAGAACCCGGCCGGCGGAGCAGCTCAGCCGGCCGCGTCCAGCAGCAGCCGGGCCAGCTCGGCGGGTTGGGAGATCATCGGCCAGTGGCCGGTGTCCATCGTGACCAGTCGCCAGGGCTCGCTGGTCAGCAGCTTCGCCACGGTGTCGTTGGGCTCGGGCCCGTCGAGCAGGCACTTGACGTACGTGGCCGGCAGCGCGCCGAGCGGGCGGGTCAGCACGGCCGGCTCGGTCAACGTGGCACCGGGGTGCGGGGTGGAGCCCTCGACCAGCCGGGTGACCTGCTCGTCGGTGAGACCCTGGCCGTCGAGGTCGGACGCGCCGAGCGGCGGCCAGTAGCCGCCGTTGTCGGCGATCAACGCCTCCAGCGCCGCCTGGCCCTGCCACCAGCCGGACGCGAACGAGCCACCGTCGACCGGCACCTCCGAGTCGACGAAGACCACCCGGGTCAGCCGGTCGCCGATCCGCTCGGCGGCCTGACCCACCGGGATGCCCGAGTAGCTGTGCCCGACCAGCACCACGTCGCGCAGGTCGCGCCGCTCGATCTCACCGACGATGTCCTGCACGTGGGTCTGCTGCCCGGCCGGCACGCCCTGCTTCTCGGCGAGGCCGGAGAGGGTCAGCGGATGGGTGCCGTGACCGGCCGCGCGCAGCGGCGGCAGCACCTCGTCCCACGCCCACGACCCCAGCCACGCCCCCGCCACCAGTACGAACTCTGCCATGGCCGGAACCCTAGCGCCGACCTGCGACAACCCGGCGGATCAGGGCCAGGTTCGGGCCTGGGCGGCGAAGACCGCCGGTGGACTCGCCACTGGCAGCACGCAGAGCAGGTGCCCACCGGGTGCCCGCAGAATCCGGCACTCCAGCCACTGCGACACCTCGGTCGCGCCCAGGTCGATCAGCCGTGCGGTCTCGGCCGGCACATCGTCGGTCTCGATGTCGAGGTGAAAGCGCGGGGCGTCGTCGACTGCCTGGACCGCGGTGACCAGCCCGGGCAGCGCCTCGTGCAGGCCAATGAACTGTGGCTCTGCGGGATCGGACCGGGTGCTGACGCCCAGCGCCGCCGACCAGAACTGCGCCGCCCGCGCGGCCTCCGCCTCGGGGGCGTCGATCAGCAGCGCGTACACACGGCTTCGATGCATGCGAGGCAGGATATCGCCGGCCACGCAAGAATCGGCGTCCGCCTCTGCCGCCGAGCGATGCGGCCAGCTGCGCGTTGTCACTGTCCGGGTATCTCTCCGGCCGTGACGTCTTCGCTGGCGTCGAGGCCGGCGGCGATCTGAGCCGGCAATGGGTAGGGATGTTCGACCGGCAGGTGGTCTGTCGCCGCATGTGCGTCGTTGGCGCGCAGAAGTTCCCGTACGCGGTGGACGGTGGGGGTGATGTCGGTGACCGAGACCATCCAGTCGTCGACGTACCGGGCGACAGCCTCGCCGGACAACCCGACCTGCAGCGACCGGTATGGCAGAGCTTCCAGGTGCAGTGTCCGTTCCGGATCCCACTGCACCCGCACCGGGCTGGCCTTCAGCTGACGCGACCACGTCGCCTTGTCGCCGTGCACGTCCCGGTCGTAGTGACTCAGGCAGGCTCGCGCCAGCGCCCACTCGAAGCCCTCCCGCGTGATGTCGATGGACAGCACCCGCTCCTGGCCCGGCTTGGTGGCCCAGCCGCAGCGGTACATCATCCACAGGAAGGACGGCTTGATCCACGTCATCCGGTCCCGCTTGAAGGGGGCCACGAAGCGGCCGGCCGCCACCGCCGGCAGCGCGACCTGTGGGGGATACGCCTGGTAGACGGTGACGGTGTCGGCGGAGTAGCGAGCGCGAATCTGACGGGCGGGAACGGACATGCCCCGATCCTCACCGATCGGCCCTCGGCTGCTCCACCGAGATTCCGTACCCATGCCGGCGCTGGACCTGCGGCGGCGTCCGCACCGACCGGTCTCCGCTCAGAGGTGGTCCAGTGCTGGCGGGCCGGCATCGACCGGCATCCGGAAGATCCGGACCGGGTAGTCGACGGCCGACCGCCCACCGTTGAGCCCGGCGGTCAGGTGCAACTGAGCGGCCGGCAGCCAGAGCCGGGAGTCGGCGTCGATCCACATCGCGTCCACCCAGACCAGCCGCGGATCGGCGATGAGCGTGCGCACACTGCGGTCCGGTGCCAGGGCGAGGACGCGCCGTCGCTCGACGTCGCTGACGTAGATGGTGCCGGTGGCATCGATCGCCGCGCCGCCGGTGCTGGGCGTGTCGCACCACCGTTCGACCCGCCGGCCCAACTCGTCGGGGGACACCGACGGGTCGTCCAGCCACCGGGTGCCGATCCGGGACATCCCGCCGGAGGCCGGTTGGTAGTAGAGCCAACGACCGTCCGGTGAGACCTCCAGTTGGTCGGCGTGCAGCTGGACCTCACCACCGTCCGGGTCGCGCAACGGCCGGCCGTCGGCGACCAGAGGCCCGCCGACGGTGCTCGGATGCCCGTCCAGTACCCGCCGGACCTGCCCGGAGTCGAGGTCGAGCACGATCAGGCCGGGCGCTCCGGCGTCGGTGAGATAGCCGACGCCGTCGTGGAAGCGGACGTCGTCGACGTGGCTGGTGGGGTGCACCGCCGCGTCGAGGTGGTAGACGCGATGCACCCGGTCGCCGTCCGGGTCGACCACGATGAGCCGAGCCCCGCCGGGCACCTGCCGGGTGCCGATCTGTGGCGCCCCAGCGTCGATGATCCACAGGCGGCCGTCCGGCCCGGCACGTAACCCGTTGACGTTGACGAACGCGCCGTCCGGTCCCTGGCCCGCCCGATTCCACGCGGCATTCGGGTACGGGTCGCGGCGGCCGTCCGGCAGCGCCTCGGCCACCTGCACGCCCGGCCGGTCCGCCGACGGGTAGCTCAGGAAGATCCGATCCCGCAGGGTCGTGACACCCGTGCACACCCGGTCCTCGGTGAGCACCGGGGTCAGCCGGGGATCCTCCTCGGTGGGCAGCGTGGACATCGGTCCGCTCCTCACCCGCCCGACGGCGTCCTGGCCTCCACCCGGTGACCGACGGCCTCGACCACCCGCCGCGCGGTATCCCCGGGCCGCGTCGGGCGAAACCATCGCCCCAGCGGGTGCCGTTCAGCCGCTCAACCAGCCGGTGGGCCGGGCTGGTCGACCAGAGCGGCGAGCCGCTTCGGGGCGAGCAGGCAGTAGCTCTCGGTGAGCAACTCGGCGACCTCGTCCCAGCCGGTGTCGTCGTCCACGACCATGCCCAGCACGGTCGGGCCCCACTCCGGCTTGTAGAAGGGGGGCCCGCTGGCGACGAGCCCGGCGATCTCGTCGGGCGGCGACCGGAAGATCAGCAGGCAGGTCGGCCGGTCGACGTCGGCGGCGCGCGAGTGGGCGACCTGGTGGTCGGGGTCGACGGTGAGCACGTGGGCGAAGGTCCGCTTGCGGATCCGCCAGCGGGTGCCCACCCAGGCTGGCTCCTCGTAGCTCTCCGGCAGCCCGAGGCAGATCGGCCGCAGCCGGTCGAGAACCTCGGGCGGGACGTCTCCGGGTTCGGTCACGGTCAGCGACCCTAGCGGGCCGGTACGACAGATCACCGGGTTCGTGATGGTTGCCCGGCCCGTCGGTGCCGGTGGTGTCCATCCGGCCGATCCGCCAGGATGGGCACGGGCGCCGCCGGGCAGCGCCCCGGACCGACCCACCCCCGTGCCCGATGAGGAGTGCTGTGCCGTCCACCCTGCTCTCCCGCCGCGACCTGGACTTCCTGCTGCACGACTGGCTGCAGGTGTCCAAGCTTGTCGAGCGCCCCCGGTACGCCGAGCACTCCCGGGACACCTTCGACGATGCCCTGGATCTCGCCGAGCGGGTGGCCACCGAGCAGTTCGCCCCGCACAACCGCGCCGCCGACCTCGCCGAGCCCACCTTCGACGGGCAGCGAGTGCGGCTGATCCCGCAGGTCCGGGCGGCGCTGGAGAGCTTCGCCGAGACCGGTCTGCTCACGGCCGGGCTGGACGCCTCGGTCGGCGGCCTGCAGCTGCCGCACGCCGTCGCGGCCGCCTGCTTCACCTGGTTCCAGGCCGCCAACGTCTCCACCTCGGCGTACCCGTTCCTCACCCTGGGCAACGCCAACCTGCTGCTGGCGCACGGCAGCGCGGAGCAGGTCGACACGTACGTGCGGCCCATGCTGGAGGGCCGGTTCTTCGGCACCATGTGCCTGTCCGAGCCGCACGCCGGCAGCTCGCTGGCCGACATCACCACTCGCGCCGAACCACAGCCGGACGGTACGTACCGGCTCTTCGGCACCAAGATGTGGATCTCCGGCGGCGATCACGAACTGGCCGAGAACATCGTCCACCTGGTGCTGGCGCGGATCCCCGGCGGGCCGCCCGGGGTGAAGGGGATCTCGCTGTTCATCGTGCCAAAGGTGCTGGTCGGGCCGGACGGGTCGCTCGGCGACCGCAACGACGTGGTGCTGGTCGGGCTCAACCACAAGATGGGCTTCCGGGGCACCACCAACACCCTGCTCAGCTTCGGCGACGGCGGGCACACCCCGGCCGGCCGTCCCGGCGCGGTCGGTCACCTGGTCGGCCCGCCGCACCAGGGACTGGCCCAGATGTTCCACATGATGAACGAGGCCCGGATCGGGGTGGGGGCCGGTGCCACCGCGCTGGGCTACACCGGCTACCTCAAGAGCCTGGCGTACGCCCGGGAGCGGCCCCAGGGCCGGCCGGTCGGCGGCAAGGACCCGGCCGCGCCGCAGGTGCCGATCATCGACCACCCCGACGTACGGCGGATGCTGCTGGCGCAGAAGAGCTACGTGGAGGGGGCGCTGGCCCTGGTGCTCTACTGCGCGCGGCTGCTCGACGAGGAGAAGACCGCCCCCGCCGAGGCCGATCGCGAGCGGGCGCACCTGCTGCTGGACGTGCTCACCCCGATCACCAAGAGCTGGCCCTCGCAGTGGTGCCTGACCGCGAACGATCTGGCGATCCAGGTGCTCGGCGGGGCCGGTTACACCCGCGATCACGACGTGGAGCAGCACTACCGGGACAACCGGCTCAACCCGATCCACGAGGGCACCCACGGCATCCAGGCGCTGGACCTGCTGGGGCGCAAGGTGACCATGCACGACGGCGCCGGCCTGGTCGTGCTGACCGGGACGATCCGCGACACCGTCGACCGGGCCCGACAGGTCGGCGGCGAGGCCGCCGAGCTGGCCGACAGGCTGGCGGGCGGGGTGGACCGGGTCGTCGCGGTCACCCGCCGACTCTGGGCCGACGGTGACCCGGTGCTCGCGCTGGCCAACGCCAGCGTCTACCTGGAGGCGGTCGGGCACGTCGTGATCGCGTGGATGTGGCTGGAACAGGTGCTGGCCCTGCCACCGCAGGGGTCCGGCGACGCGTTCCACGCCGGAAAGCGGCAGGCCGCCCGCTACTTCTTCACGGTCGAGCTGCCGCGTACCGGCCCGCAGCTGGACCTGCTGGACAGCCGGGACCGGACCACGCTGGAGATGCGCGCGGACTGGTTCTGAGCGGCCCCGGCCTCACCGCCGCCGGCCCTGGTGACTCATCGCCTGCCGTCCCTTCATGACGCCCAGCACGATCACCACGACCAGCGCGATCAGGCCGATGATGATGAGCCAGCGGACCGCCTCGAGGATCAGCCCGAGCAGGATCAGTACGCCGGCGACCACGCCGACGACCCAGAGCATGGCACGCATCTCGACCTCCCGTGACCGGCCGCGCCCATGCGGCGACCCCCGCGCCACGTTCCCCATCCGGCCGACACCATGCCCGCCCAGCACGAGGAGCCGGGCCCAGCGTGCGGTGCGGGCGGGCCGGTTCAGCGTGCGGTGTGCGCGGGGCCGGTTTCAGCCCGCGGTGCGGGCGACGTACACGGTGTTGGCGGACTGACCACCGGTCAGCGGGTTGGCGAACGGCACGACGTGCGCCCGCGCGGTCGCGAACACCTCGGTGAGCGCTGCGGTGAACTCGGCGTCCGGCGGGTCGTCCGACCAGAGCGCGAAGACGCCCTCGGGGCGTAGCAGGGCGGACAGCCGGCGCAGCCCGGCCGGCTCGTAGAAGGCGGCGTGGCTGGGGTGCAGGACGTTGCGCGGGGAATGGTCGACGTCGAGCAGGACAGCGTCGAACCGCCGCCCGGGCGCCTCGGCGTCGAACCCGGCGTCGCCGGCCACCGCCGCGAAGAAGTCGGCCCGCACGAACCGGGTACGCGGGTCCTCGGCGAGCCCCGCCGCGAACGGCAGCAGCCCGCGCTGGTGCCAGTCGATCACGTCCTCGATCGCCTCGACCACCAGCAGTGAACGCACCCTCGGGTCATCCAGCGCCGCGCAGGCGGTGTAGCCCAGCCCGAGGCCGCCGACCACCACGTCGAGCGTGTCACCGGCCAGTTCGGCCAGGCCCAGCCGGGCCAGCTCGATCTCCGCGACGGGGAAGAGGCTGGACATGAGGAACTCGTCGTCGAGCTTGACCTCGTACACCTCGACCTGGAGCGCCGGGTCCCGGCGCCGGCGCAGGCTGATCGCGCCGATCGGGGTCTCCCGCCAGGCCAGCTCCTCGAAACGCGCGCCCACGGGTGCCCTCTCGCCGCCAGATTCGTCCCCGGATGGTACCGGTCGGCACGGTCACCGCCACGCAGGGTCCACGGGACATCGACGCAACGCATATCCTGTGGCCGGCCGATCCACCGGGAGGGACCCCATGCCGTCGCGGCAGGACCAGCTGCACTCCTACCAGTTCAGCGTTCAGCGGACGGTCGCCGCCCTGGTGATGCGGGAGACCGACCCGGCCCAGTCGCCGTTCCGGCGGTTGGCCGGCGCCGGCCTGGCCAGCGTCCTGGTCGCGGCGATCGGGCTAGGCGGCTTCGCGCTCTACGGCCTGTTCGCCGGGGGCGGCAGCGGCTGGCGCGACGCGGGCGCCGTGATCGTGGAGAAGGAGTCCGGCGCCCGGTTCGTCTACCGCGAGCAGAAGCTGCACCCGGTGCTCAACTACGCCTCGGCGCTGCTGATCGTCGGCGCGGACCGATCGAAGACCGTGCTGGTCTCCCGGCGCTCGATCGACGGCGTGCCGCGCGGGCTGCCGCTGGGCATCGCCGACGCGCCGGACTCGCTGCCCGCCCCGGGTCGGTTGGCCACCGGAGCGTGGACGGTCTGCTCGACGATCCCGGCCGGCGCGGGCGACGACGCGCCCCGCTCCGCGCTGCTGATCGGCACCGAGCCCGCCGGCGGCCGGCCGCTGGGCGACGACGCGCTGCTGCTGCGCGGCCCCGACGGCGGTCTGCACCTCGTCTGGCATCAGCGGCGCTACTTGATCCGCGATCCCAGCCGGGTGCTGGCGGCCCTGGCCACCACCCGGGCCCGGGCGCTGCCGGTGGCGCTCGCCCTGCTCAACTCGCTACCCGCCGGCCTCGACCTGGCCCCGCTCGCCCTGCCCGGCCTGGGCGGGCCCGCCACTCGGGTGCCGGGTGCCACGATCGGCCAGGTCTACCTGGTGAGCAACTCCGGCGGCGGCCGGCAGTACGCCGTGGCGCTCGACGCGGGGCTTGCCGGAATCACCGAGTTGCAGGCCGGGCTGTTGCTGGCCAGCACCAGCCAGGACGAGCCGGAGCCGATGACGCTGGGCCGGTTCGCCGCACTGCCCACGGTGCCCGATCTCGCCCCGAGCGGTCCGACCGCCCCGCCGCCAGCCCCGCCCCGGCTGGCGGCCGGGGACGACGCGGCGCTCTGCACCCGGGTCAGCGGCGACGACGGCGCCAGCGAGGTGCGGTGGGGCGTACCGCTGCCGGACCTGGCCGCCGTGCCGCGCACCGTGCCGGCCGGCGGCACCGTGCTGGCCGACCACGTGGTGGTGGAGCCGGGCCGGGGCGCGGTGGTCGAGGCCGCCGCGGCGCCCGGCGCGTCCGGCGGCGCGGTCTCCGTGGTCACCGACCTGGGCCGGCGGTACGTGCTGGCCGACCGGGACGTGCTCCCGATGCTCGGCTACCGCGACGTGCGCCCACTGCGTCTGCCGGCCGGCCTGGTCAGCCTGGTGCCGGCCGGTGCGACCCTCGACCCGGCCGCCGCGCGGGCCGTCGCCGCCCCCGCCTGACGGTCGGGCGATGGCGGGAGCCGGGTCGGGCGTCAGGCGGCCGGGCGGCGCAGGATGGTGACCGCGAAGGCCGCGTCGTCGCGCCACGGGCGCAGGTCCCAGGTGGCGAAGCGGTGCTCCAGGCGCAGCCCGGCGGCGACCGCGTCGGCGTCGAAGGCGGTCAGCGGGTAACCGCGCTCGGTGCCGAAGCCCACCGCCAGCACGCCGTCCGGGCGCAGGTGCGCGGCGAGCCGGCGCAGCACCTCCGGCTCGGTGCCGGGCGCTACGAAAGCGAGTACGTTGCCGGCCAGCACCGCCGCGTCGAACGGCTCGGCCTCGCCGGCCGCCGGCAGGTCCAACTCGGCGAGGTCGGCGACCAGCCACAGCGGGCCGGGGTGGTCGGTGCGGGCGGCGACCACCAGTGCCGGGTCGGCGTCCACCCCGACCACGGTGTGCCCGCGCTGGGCCAGCGCGGCGCCGACCCGGCCGGTGCCGCAGCCGGCGTCGAGGATCCGCGAGCCGGGCGGGACCAGCGTGTCCACCAGCCGGGCCTCACCGGCCAGGTCCGCTCCCTCGGCCGCGAGCTTCCGGAACCGGTCGATGTACCACTGCGAGTGCTCGGGGCCGGTGTCGGTCGCCCAGCGGGTCGGGTTGGCCATGTGGCCACCGTAACCGGGCCTGCGGGGACGCGGCGGGCGACCCGGGGAGCAGGGGTCAGGGCACCCGGGCCACGGTGATGAACTCGTTGTAGGTGAAGACCCGCCCCAGCGCCCGGGGGAACGGGAAGGAGAACTGCCGGGTGACGGTCAGGCCCAGCTCCCGGCAGATCTGCGCCGCCTCGTCGAAGCCGACGAATCGGACGTGCGAGGCGTCGCTGGCGTACCCGCGCTCCTGTGGGGTGATGAACACGGTGGTCCCGCCGGAGCGCACGTACGGCAGGTAGGAGGAGACGACCTCCCGCGCCTGCTCGGCGGGCAGGTGCTCCAGGAGGTGCGCGGCGAGCAGCGAGTCGAACGCGCCCGGACGGGCGTGCGGGCCGCCGAAGAACTCCTCGACCGTGTACGCCTCGAAGCCGGCCGCCCGGGTGTGCTCCACCGAGGCGGGGTTGTGGTCCACCCCGACGCCGTTGCCGTCCAGGTTGGCGAGGTTACGGCCGAGGCCGGAGCCGACGTCGAGGGTGTGCCCCAGCCGCAGCCGGCGCAGGTTCCACCGGTAGGGCGCCTGCACGTCGAGGAGCCGCTTCCAGCGGGCACCCCCGAGTCGTTGCAGCCGTTCGGTGTAGTCCTCGCCGGCCGTATCGGTCGGCCGGCTTGGCTCGCTCTGCCTCATCGCGGCCCCCTCGGCTTCGCGCTTACGGACTTGCCGATGGTACGGATGCCGGGCGCGAGAAACCAGAGCCATCGGCCGGCATGTTTACCGGCCGATGACGCCGGTTGGCTCAGCCCTTCTCCGCGCCGCTGGTCAGCCCCTCGGTGAGCAGCCGCTCGCTGGCGAAGAAGAGGATCACGATGGGCAGGGTGAGGACGACCGACCCGGCCATCAACACCGTCTTGGGCACCTCCACCCCGTCGGAGAGCAGGGACAGCCCCAGCGACACCGTCCACCGGTCGGGCTTGTCGACCAGGAACAACAGGGCGAAGAGGAACTCGTTCCAGGCGATCATGAAGTCGTAGAGCGCAACCGCCATGATCGACGGCATGGCGAGGGGCAGGCTGACCCGGCGGATGATGCCGAGCCGACCGGCGCCGTCGATGGCGGCGGACTCCTCGAGACTGACCGGGATGGTCTCGAAGTAGTTCTTCAGCATGTAGACCGAGACCGGCAGCGTCTGCGAGATGTAGACCAGCACCAGACCGAACAGTGAGCCGCGCAGCCCGGCCCGGGTGAAGACCACGAACAGCGGGATCGCGATGACGATCGACGGGAACAGGTAGACGGCCAGGAACAGGAAGTCCACCTGCCGCCGGCCGAAGAACCGCAGCCGGGCCACCGCGTACGCCCCGGGGATCGCCACGACCAGGGTGAGCAGGGTCGCCGCCACGGCGACCAGACCGCTGTTGCGGATGAAGGTGAGGAACCCCTGGCCGCCGTCGTCGGTGGCCTTGAGCACCTCGGCGTACGTGGCCACGGTCAGCTCGCCGAAGCCGACGATCAGCGAGCCGGGGTCGAGCAGCAGCCGCTCGATGGGGCGCACCGAGAGCACCAGCATGTAGTAGAAGGGGAAGACGGTGACCACCAGGAACACGGCGATCACCAGGCGGCGCAGCCAGCGCAGGCTCACCGTCTCGACCACGTCGCGGTCCATCAGCCCACCCTCCGTCCGAAGAAGCGCAGATAGATCAGCACGAACACGATGAGCACCACAGCCAGCACGACCGCCTGCGCGGCGGCGGCGCCGATGTCGGTCCGGGCGGTGAGGAACTCGTACACCCGCACGCTGACCACCTCGGTGCCCGCCGCGCCGCCGGTGAGCAGGTAGACGTCGTCGAACTTGTTGAACGTCATGATGAAGCGCAGCACGCCGAGCAGGGCGATCACCGGCAGCAGTTGCGGCAGCAGGATGTGCCGGAAGCGTTGGGTGGGGGTGGCGCCGTCGACCCGGGCGGCCTCCTCCAACTCGCCGGGCACCGCCTGCAGCCGGGCCAGCAGGAACAGGAATGCGAACGGGAAGTACCGCCACGCCTCGAACACGACGACCGTGGCCAGCGCGGTCGACTCCTGGGACAGGAACGGCACCGGGGCGTCCCAGCCGAGCCACCGCTGGCCCCAGGCGTTGACGATGCCGAGCTGCGGATCGAGCATCACCTGCCAGACGAACGTCACCGCGACCACCGGCGCCACGTACGGCAGCAGCATGGATGCCCGGACCAGGGTGCGACCAGGGAACGGCCGGCGGACCACCAGGGCGGCGACCAGGCCGAGCAGGATCGACCCGACGGTGCCGCCGAGGCTGTAGAGCAGGGTGATCCACAGCGTGTCGGCGAAGCCGGGGGTGTGCAGCACCCGGTCGACGTTGTCCATGGTGAACTCGCCGAACAGCCCGGTCTTGCGCAGCGTGGCGAGCCGGACCCGCTGGAAGGCGAGCACCACGGTCCAGACGATCGGGATGCCGATGACCGCGATGGTGACGAGCAGGGTCGGGGCGACCAGCGCGAGCCCGGCGCGGGACTCGCGGCGGCGCAGGGTCAGTGGTCGGCGGCGGCGGACCGGCACCGGCCGCTCCCGGGTGGGGGAGCGGCCGGTGCCGGGCGCGGTGGTGGTCAATTCACGCCCGCTTTGATCGCCTCGACGTCCTTCTTGGCCCGACCGGCGGCGGCCGCCGCGTCGGACTTGCCGGAGATGACGTCGTTCAACGCCTTGGGCACCGGCAACTCGCCGAGCATGGCGCCGACCAGCTTTCCCTGCCCCTGGGTGAGCCCCCAGCGCTGGAAGGTGTCCGGGCTGCGGCGCAGCGTGGCGAGCACCTCCTCGCCGTACACGTCGGCCAGCGGCTTCTTCACGTCCACGCCGGCCTGGCTGGTGTTCCACCCGGTGAGGTACGCCTCGGGCTCTGCCTGGGTGCCCTTGCGCACCGGGAAGCGGCCCTCGGGGGACATGCCGAACCAGCGCGGGTAGCCGTCGCTGAGCATGTACTCCACGAAGGACTTCGCCGGGTCGGTCGCCGCGCCGTCCAGCACCGCCCACGAGCTGATTTCGCCGTACTGGGCCGGTTCGGTGCCGTTCGGGCCCTTGATCGCGGTGACGAACCCGCTGTTCTTTGCGAGGAACGCCGGGTCGGCCTGGCACTGCGGGCAGGTCGGCTTGGCGTCGTTGCGCAGCCCGGCCAGCTCGTCGAGGATGAACGGCGACCAGACCACCATGGCGGCCTTGCCGGCGAAGTAGGTGGCGCGGGTGGTGTCCACGTCCTGGGCGCCCTTCACCGAGCTGTTCCGGATCAGGTCGCCGTAGAAGCGGAACGCTTCGACGCACTGTGGTGAGTCCAGAGCGACCGCGCCGGAGTTGTCGGTGAGCTGACAGCCGTTGGCCAGCGCCAGGTGCTCGAAGGTCTGCTGGGTGAACACGTCGCTGGGGGCGGTCGCCGCGGTGATCCCGGCGACGCCGCCGGTGTTCAGCTTCGCCGCGGCGGTGGTGATCCGTTCGTACGTGTCGGGGGCGGGCAGGCCGGCGGCGGCGAACAGGTCCTTGCGGTAGACGAGCAGTTGGCCCCACCCGTCGCTGGGCACCGAGAGCTGCTTGCCGTCGTCCGAGGTGAGCTCCAACGCTCGCGGCGAGAAGGTCTGCCGGCCCAGCTTGTCGACGACCTCCGCGTTCGCCGAGGCGTGCAGCAGCTCGTTGCCGGCGAGCGTACGGATGCCGGCCAGGGAGACCGAGCCGACCACGTCGGGCAGGTCGCCGGCGGCGGCATTGGCCGAGATCAGTGAGGGGAACTGGTCCTCGTTGACGGTGACGAGCTCAACCTGGACCCCGGTCTTCGCGGTGAAGTCGGCGATGATCGCCTTGGTGGCGGTGACCCGGTCGGCCACGTCCTCCAGGCTCCACACGGTGATCTTCTTGCTGCTGCTGTCCGACTCGTCATCGCCGCAGGCCAGCAGGGTGGACGCGGTAAGTGCCAGGATCAAGGTGGTGGCGAGTATCCGCCTCGGAGGTGCTGACATCGGTGGCACTCCTCTCGAAGGGTACATGCCGGATTCAACGCCTTCGATTGATTAATGGCAAGACATATAGCGATTTTTTGCCTATCCTGGAACCCAGTGCTACCGGGATGTGACTCATGGGCAACTGGGTTGTCTCTCTCGCCGGGCCTCGACGGATCAGCCTCGAGCCCTGCCCGCCGGATCAGCTCGGCCCCGGCCAGGTTCGGGTCCGCACCTGCTACTCCGGCATCTCGGCCGGCACCGAGCTGACCCTCTACCGGGGCAGCAATCCACGGCTCAGCAAGGACTGGGACGACGCCGCCCGGATGTTCGTGCCCCGGCAGACCCCGGTGCCCTACCCGCTGATCGGCTTCGGCTACGAGGAGGTCGGCGAGATCGTCGAGGTGGCCCCGGAGGTCACCGACCGGCACCCGGGCCAGTTGGTGTGGGGCATCTGGGGGCACCGTGCCGAGGCCGTGCTGGCCGCCGAGGTGGTCCACCCGTTGCCCGCCGGCCTGGACCCGCTCGCCGCCGTCTTCGCCCGGCCCGGCGCCATCGCGCTGACCGCCGTGCTCGCCGCCGACCTGCACCTCGGCGACTGGGTCGGTGTCTTCGGGCAGGGCGTCATCGGGCTGCTCGCCACCCGGCTTGCGGTGCTCTCCGGCGCACGGGTCGTGGCGGTCGACCGGATGCCCGACCGGCTGGAGCACGCCGCCCGCTACGGTGCCCGGTCCGCAGTGGACGCCGGCGCCGAATCCGCCGCCGCCGTGCTGCGCCGGGCCACCGGCGGCCGGGGCGCGGACGTCTGCCTGGAGCTGTCCGGGGCGTACCCGGCGCTGCACGAGGCGATCCGGTCCACCGCACACGCCGGCCGCGTCGTGGCCGCCGGTTTCTACCAGGGCCAGGCCGACGGGCTCGGCCTCGGCGAGGAGTTCCACCACAACCGCATCCAGTTGGTGGCCGCCCAGGTCTCCGGACCCACCCCCGCGCCGAGCATGGCCGGCCGGTGGACCGGCGACCGGGTGGCGCAGACCTTCATGGAACTGGTGGCTGAGCGCAGCGTCGACCCGTTGCCGCTGGTCAGCCACATCGTCGACGCCAGCGCGGTCGCCGACGCCCTCGCGCTGCTCGACCGCAGCGCCGGTGACGTCCTCCAAGTGGTGTTGAGGTTCTCATGACCACCATTGCGCTGGCCTGCCAGGAACAGCTCCTGCCGGGCACCGACCTGATCCAGAAGTACGCCCTCGCCACCGCCCTCGGCTATCAGGGCATCGAGCTGCGCGGGCGCGGCGACCTCGCGTTCGCCCGCCGGCTGCCCGAACTGCGCCGGGCCCGCGCCGCCGGGGTGGTGATGCCCACCGTCTGCGTCGAGATGGACCACTTCATCGGCGACTTCGACCCGGCCCGGTCCGCCGACGCGGTGCGCAACCTGCGCTCCCAGCTGTCGGTGATCGCCGAACTGGGCGGCGTCGGGGCGATGACCCCGGCGGCCTGGGGGATGTTCTCCCGGCGGCTGCCGCCGTTCGAACCGCCGCGTCAGCCGACCGGCGACCGGCAGGTGCTCGTCGACGCCCTCGGCGAGCTGGGCGAACACGCCCGGGCCGAGGGGGTCAGCCTCTTCCTGGAACCCCTCAACCGGTACGAGGACCACATGGTCAACCGGCTCGACGAGGCGGTCGCGCTCTGCGCGGCGGTCGGGCTGCCCTCGGTCCGGGTGGTCGCCGACACCTTCCACATGAACATCGAGGAGGACGACATGCCCCGGGCGCTGCGTTCCGCCGCGCCGTACCTCGGGCACGTGCAGGTCAGCGACTCCAACCGGTACCAGCCGGGTGCCGGGCACCTGGACTGGCCGGCGCTGGTGCGGACCCTGCTGGAGCTGGACTACCGGGGCTGGCTGGCGCTGGAGTGCCGGCTGCGTGGCGACCCGGTCCGCGCCCTCCAGCAGGCCGCCACGGTGCTGCGGCACGCGCTGCCGCGACGGGCCGCGGCATGACCGCCGTTCCGACCCGCACCGGCGGACCGGCCGATCTCGCCGGGCTGCGCCGGCTCGCGGTCGCCACGCTCGACGCCAACTGGGAGCACGACCACACCGTGCCGTCGCGCACGCTCTACCCACACCAGTGGAGCTGGGACTCCGCGTTCATCGCCGTCGGGCTGGCCCAGGTCCGTCCCGAGCGGGCCTGGCGTGAGCTGGCGAGCCTGTTCCGGGCGCAGTGGGCCGACGGGCGGGTGCCGCACATCGTGTTCAACCCGGCGATGCGGGTCGGCGCGTACTTTCCGGGGCCGGAGATGTGGCGCTCGGCAAGCGCCGAGGGCGCGCCGGGGGTCGACACCTCGGGCCTGGTCCAGCCGCCGGTGCACGCGCTCGCCGCCTGGCTGGCGTACCGGCGGACGCCCGATCCGGCCGGCCTGGCCGCGCTGCGCCGGCTCTATCCCGCGCTGGTCGCCCAGCAGCGCTACCTGACCGACCGGCGGGACCTGACCGGCGACGGGCTGGTGTGCATCGTGCATCCGTGGGAGTCCGGTCTGGACAACAGCCCGGCCTGGGACGAGCCGATGGCCGCCGTGCCGGCCGAGGCGGCGGTGATGCGCGCGTACCGCCGGCACGACACCGCGCACGCCGACGCCGCGCACCGCCCCACGGACCTGGACTACGCGCGCTACCTGGCGATCGTCGCCGCCTACCGGGACCGGGGCTACCGCGACCGGGACCTGGCCGACGGGCATCCGTTCCTGGTGGAGTGCCCGCTGTTCAACGCGGCGTTCGGGGCGGCCGAACACGCGCTGGCCCGGATCGCCGCGCTGGTCGGCGCCGACCCGGGGCCACACCGGGCCCGCGCCGTGCGGATCACCGAGGCCGTGGTGCGCCGGCTGTACGACCCGGCCACCGGTACGTTCGCCCCCCGTGACCTGCGCACAGACCGGCTCATCCCGGCCCGTACCGCGCTCGGGCTGGCACCGCTGATCCTGCCCGACCTGCCGACCCGGCAGGCCGACGCGCTGGTCGTCGAGGCGCGGTCGGCGCGTTTCGGGGTGGCTCGGCGGATGGACCGACCGCTGCCCAGCTACGACCGGACCGCGCCGGACTTCGAGCCGCTGCGCTACTGGCGCGGGCCGAGCTGGCTGAACGTCGGGTGGCTGGTACGGCGCGGGCTGCTCGCGCACGGGCATCCCGAGCTGGCCGCCGGGCTGCGCCAGTCGATGATCGGGCTGGTCGCCGGGGCCGGCTGCCACGAGTACTTCCATCCGGACACCGGTGCCGGGCTGGGCTCGCCGGCATTCAGCTGGACCGCTGCGCTGCTGCTCGACCTGCTGACCGAGGAGCCCGCGCCCGACGCGGTGTGACCCGCTCCGGCTGGTGCCGGTGATAGCGTGCCCGTCCCAGCGGCGGGAGGGGTGGCGTGTCCGAGATCGACAAGGTGGCTTGGATCCTCATCGAGGACGGGCTGGTGCTGAGCACCCGGTCCCGGGGCAAGGACGTGTGGTACCTGCCGGGTGGCAAGCGCGAGCCGGGGGAGACCGACCTGGACACCCTGCGCCGGGAGGTCGAGGAGGAGCTGAGCGTCACGGTCGACGTGGGCGGTGCGGCGCACCTGGGCACGTTCAGCGCCCAGGCGCACGGCCACGCGGCCGGCACCACCGTGCGGATGATCTGCTATCGGGCGGGATACGAGGGGCAGTTGCGGCCGGCCAACGAGATCGCCGAGACCGCCTGGCTCGGGTACGCCGACCGGCACCGCACCTCGCCGGTCGACCACCTCATCTTCGACCACCTGCGGGCCGTGGGCCTGCTGCGCTGACCGCGTCGCCGTTTGCCGCGACCGCGCCCGGGTAAGCGCGGGTCCCGTGGCGGACAGGAGGGCGGCGTGCGGTTCCCCCGCTTCATCGACGCAGTGTCCCGGCGCTCCGGGCTGCCGACCGAGCAGGCCGCCGTGGTGGCTCGTGCCGTGCTCCAGACGATGGCCGAACGGGTGACCGGCTGTCCGACGGCCGACCTGGCCGGACAGCTCCCGGACGAGCTGAACGGCTATGTGGGCGGAACGAATCGAGCCGCGGCCGGGCCGCCGGTGGCCGCCGGACCGGCGGAGTTTCTGCGTCTGGTGGGGGAGCGGGCCGGGGTCGACGAGGCGACCGCCCGGGCCGGCACGGGTGCGGTCTTCGCGACGCTGCGCGAGGCGGTCACGGTGCGGGAGTTCCGGGAGATGGTGGCGGGGTTGCCGCGCGATCCGGACGGCGGAGTCGCGCCCGTTGCGCCGCCATCTGTCGGGGATTGAACGTTTTGATGTCGCTATTCGGACCAGGTGCTATTGACCGGGAAATTCCACTGCGCAAATGAAATGCAACCGGAAAAATGGTTGCCGGTTGACGCTTTAGGCGAAAATTGCGCGCCGCGCCAGGGGGATGATCGGACGATATTCGCCGTCCCTCGTCGGAGCCGTCGATAGCCCCTTCGGGTCGACTCTAGTCGATGATCTTTCGCGACATGCATCGAGCCATATGCTCCTTCCATTGTGACGTCCTGGGGGGGATCATGATCTTGGCTGTCGATTGCTGCGCGTCCGTCTGTTGTGGAGCGACGGTGTGCGCCTCCTGAGATGGGCACCTCGACGCTGATCCATCGCTTCGGCGATGCCGCTGCCGCCTGCCCCGACCATCCCGCCGTGCTCGGCGACACCGGCCCGCTCCACTACGCCGGCCTCGCCGGCCTGGCCGGTGGGCACGCCGAACTGCTGGCCGCGGCCGGTGTCCGGCCCGGTGTCCGGGTCGGCCTGCTGACCGGGCACGGCGCCGGCACCATCGCCGCCATCCTCGGCACGCTCGCCGCCGGGGCCACCTACGTGCCACTCGACCCCGGCTTCCCGGAGCAGCGGCTGCGGCACCTGCTCGACGGTGCCGAGGTGACCGTCCTGCTCTGCGGTGGCGAGCACACCGAACTGGCCCGGCGCCTCGCCACCGACCGGCCCGGCCTGCGGGTCGTCCCGGCCGTCGACGTGCGGGCCGCGCCGCTGCGACCGGTGCCGGTGGACCCGGACGCGCTCGCGTACGTGCTGTTCACCTCCGGCTCCACCGGGCGACCCAAGGCGGTCGGGCAGAGCCACCGCAACCTGACGCACGTGGTGGACAACCAGATCGCCACCCTCGACCTGCGGCCAGATGACCGGCTCAGCCTGCTCGCCTCGTTCAGCTTCGACGCCGCCATCCCCGACCTGTACCCGGCGCTCCTCACCGGTGCCGCCGTCGTGCCGGTCGACCTGCGCCGGCACGGCCTGGCGTACGCCGCCGAGCAGTTGGCCCGGCACGGCGTCACGATCTACCACTCCACCCCGACCGTCTACCGGTACCTGCTGGACACCCCGGGCGTCGAGCGGCTGGACCGGGTCCGGGTGGTGCTGCTCGGCGGCGAACAGGCCAGCTACACCGACGCCGCCCGCGCCCGGGGCCGCTTCGCATCGGGCTGCGTGCTGGTCAACGGCTACGGGGCCACCGAATTCACCTTCGCCGCCCGGTACGCGCTGCCGCTGGCCGACGTCGACCGCACGGCCACCGGTCCGCTGCCGGTCGGCACCGCCCTGCCCGGGTACGCGCTGCGGCTGGCTCCGGACGGCGAGATCGTGGTGCGCAGTGGACACCTCGCACCCGGCTACCTCGACCAGCACAGCGACCGGTTCGGCCACGACCCCGACGGTGTGCCGGTGTACCGCACGGGCGACCTGGGTGAGCTGCTGCCCACCGGCGAGCTGCGCTGTCTCGGCCGGCTCGACCGGCAGGTCAAGGTGCGTGGGTTCCGGGTCGAACTGACCGAGATCGAGGCGGTGCTCGCCGCCGAGCCGGGCATCGCCGAGGTCCGGGCCATCGCGCGCGACGGCGAGCTGCTGGCGTACGTCCGTCCGGCCGGGACACCGGTCGACCCGGCGGCGCTACGGGCCGCCCTGGCCCGGCAACTACCCGAGTACGCGCTGCCCCGCGCCGTCGTGCCGGTCACGGAGTTCCCTCTGACCGTCAGCGGGAAGGTCGACGAGCGGGCACTGCCGGACCCGGCCCGGGCCGTGCCCGCCGGGGACCTACCGGCCACCCCCACCGAGCGGATCGTGCACGACATCTGGTGCGCCGTGCTCGACCGGGACGCGGTCGGCCGCACCGACAGCTTCTTCGACGTCGGCGGGCAGTCCCTGCTGCTGGGCCAGGTGCAGCAGCGGCTGGCCGAACGGTTCGGCGTCCGGCTGCCCCTGCTGCGGCTCTTCGACCACCCGACGGTCGCCGCCCAAGCCCGGCTGGTCGACCTGCCAGCACCGGCGAGCCTGCCAGCACCGGCCACTCTGCCGACCTCGGCCGCCCTGCCGGCGCCGGCGGTTGTCACGGCACAGACCCCGCCCGCCGCGCCGCCGAGCGCCGCCGGCCCGTCCGCCGCGCCGGTCGGTGTACGCGAGTACACCGGTGACGAGATCGCGGTGGTCGGTCTCGCCGGCCGGTTCCCCGGCGCGCCGGACGCGGCCACCTTCTGGTGGAACCTGTGCGCCGGCATGGACGCCATCCACGATCACAGCGACGAGGAGTTGGCCGCGCTGGGCGTCGGCCCGGGGCTGCGCGCCGACCCCCGGCACGTCAAGGCCACCGGCCGGCTCGACGGGGTCGCCGACTTCGACGCGGAGTTCTTCGCCTTCGGCGAGCGGGAGGCCGCCCGCACCGACCCGCAGCACCGGCTGTTCCTGGAGACCGCGTGGGAGGCGCTGGAGGATGCCGGGCACGACCCGGCCCGGTTCCCCGGCCTGGTCGGCGTGTACGGCGCCACCTCCGTCAACCGCTACTTCCTGTTCCACCTCATGGACAATCCGGCCGTGGTCGGCGACGTCGACCCGGACGACTGGGAGGCCCGGCTGGTCGGCCGGCAGCTCACCGACCACCTGCCCGGCCAGGTCGCGTACCGGCTGGGTCTGACCGGGCCGGCGGTGGCGGTGCAGAGCGCCTGCTCCAGCTCGCTGGTCGCGGTGTGCCTCGCCGCGCAGAGCCTGGCCGACTACCAGTGCGACATCGCCCTGGCCGGCGGTGTGAGCGTGACCTGGCCCCGGCACCGGCACACCCCCGGCGGCCTGGCCTCACCGGACGGCCGCTGCCGGGCCTTCGACGAGGCCGCCCAGGGCGCCGGCTTCGGCTCCGGTGTCGGCGTGGTGGCGCTGCGCCGGCTCGCCGATGCGCAGGCCGACGGTGACCGGGTCCTCGCGATCCTGCCCGGCTGGGCGGTCACCAACGACGGCGCCGACCGGGCCGGCTACGCCGTGCCCGGGCCGGCCGGGCAGGCGGCCGCGGTGGCCGGCGCGCTCGCCGCCGCCGAGGTCGCACCCGGCGAGGTCCGCTTCATCGAGGCGCACGGCAGCGGCACCCCGCTCGGCGACGCCATCGAGGTGGCCGCGTTGCACGAGGTGTACCAGGGCGCCGCGCCCGTCGAGACCTGCGCGCTGGGCTCGGTGAAGACCACCATCGGCCACCTCGACGCCGCCGCCGGCATCGCCGGGCTGATCAAGACGGTGCTCGCCGTGCAGCACGGCGTCGTCCCGCCGAACCTGCACTTCACCCGCCCGCACCCGGAGATCGACCTGGCCGCAGGCCCGTTCTACGTACCGACCAAGGTGCGCGACTGGCCGGACGCGCCGCGCCGGGTCGCCGGGGTCAGCTCGTTCGGCCTGGGCGGCACCAACGCGCACGTCGTGGTGGAGCAACCGCCCCCGGTCGAGCCGGTCGACGCCGGGCCGGCCGGTGCGCAACTGCTGCCGGTCTCGGCGCGTACCCCGGTGGCGTTGCGCGCGGCGCTGACCCGGCTGCGGCGGCACCTGGCCGGCACCGCCCCCGCCCTGGCCGAGGTCGCCGCGACGCTGGCGTTGGGCCGGCGCGAGTTCGGCTGCCGGGCCGCCGTGATCGCCACCGACCCGGCCGCGGCGGTCGCCGCGCTGGACGAGCTGCTGAGCACCGACGCCCGGGTGGCCGGCCCGGCCGGTGCGCTGCGCGAGCTCGCCGCCGACTGGGTGGCCGGCCGGGACCTCGACTGGACGGCCCTGCACCCGGCCGGCGGCATCCGACGCACCTCGCTGCCCACCTACCCCTTCCAGCGGCAGCGGTACTGGATCGACCCCCCTCAGAAAGGTGTGCGGTGAACTGGTTCCTCTCCGCCGGCAGCCGCGATCCGGCGCCGGTGCAGTTGTTCTGCCTGCCCTACGCTGGTGCCGGCGCCAGCGCGTTCCGCGCATTCCCGGACCGGTTCGGCCCCGACATCGAGGTGCTGCCGGTGCAGCTACCCGGCCGGGAGAACCGGATCAGCGAGGACCCCCGCTTCAGGGTGGTCGACGTGGCGACCGCCATCGCCGGGCGGGCCGCGGGCCCGTACGCCCTCTACGGCCACTCGATGGGCGGTCGGCTCGGCTTCGAGGTGGTCCGCGAGCTGCGCCGCGCCGGGCTCCCGTTGCCGCTGCGACTCTACGTCGGCGGCGCCCGCGCGCCACACGTCACCGAGCCCAGCGCCTTCGACGGGCTGTCCCGGGTGGACGATGAGGAACTGCTGCGCCGGCTGCGGGCCGGCGGCGGGTTGCCGGCAGGGGTGCTGGAGCATCCCGAGCTGGTCGAGTTGCTGCTGCCGCTGCTGCGCGCCGACTTCGAACGGGTGGACGGCTACCGGTACCAGCCCGAGGAGCCGCTGCCGCTGCCGATCGTCGCGTTCAGCGGTCGCAACGACCGGGCGGTGACCCGCGAGCAGAGCGCCGCCTGGCGGGAGCACACCACCGCCGAATTCACCCTGCACGAGCTGGACGGCGGGCACTTCTTCCTCCACGACGCGCTGCCCGAGCTGGCCACCGCGATCCGCGCCGACCTGACCGCCGCCGCGCTCACCGCCGACCGGGGAGCCGACCGGGCCACCGACCGGGCCGCCGACCGGGCCGCCGTCGGCGGCGGCCGGGGCCGGGTCGGGACGCTCGCCGCCGCCAGCGGCGCGGCTGACATGCACCGGGTGCCGCTCGGTGACACCGGCTGGTCGGTGTGGCGTGACGCCATCCTGCGCAGCACCGGCTTTCCGGCCGACGGGCTGACCCTGTTGGCCGCCCCGCAGGCCGCCGCCGCCGCGGACCAGCTGCTGGCCACCGGCGTCGGCGCCGAACTGTTCGACAAGGAGTTCGCCGAGGCGGTGTCCACCACCGGACGGCGGATCACCGAGCTGGCTGCCGACCCGCTGCTGCGCGAGGCGGTCACCTGGCAGAACCGGGGCGCGCTGGTCGCCCTGGACGGGCTGGTCCGGAGCGGCCCGGACGCGCCCCGCAACGTCCGCCGGCGGGACCGGGAACGCGCCCTGCTGAAGTACTGGCAGCGCTACTGCGGCAAGAACGAGACCGTCGGGTTCTTCGGCCCGAGCTGCTGGGTCACCGTCGACCCGGAGTTGCCGGTCGCCGCCGAGGTGCGCGCGGGCGCGGCGCTGACCCGCCGCCGCTGGGTGTGGTTCGAGTCCTGGGCGCTGACCGAGTACGCGCGGCGGATCGGTGGCGACCTGGCGGTTCGCCGCTGGTGGGCGCCACGGCTGGCCCCGCAGCTGAGCCTCGCCGGCCGGGAGGTGCGCCGTCCGGGCCGGCCGCCCGTAGCGCTGACCCCGGTCGAGGCGGCGCTGCTCGCCGCCGCCGACGGCCGACGCCCGGCGCGCGACCTGGTCACCGACCCGGCCATCGGGTTGCGCCGACCAGAGGACGGGTACGCGCTGCTCGACCGGTTGGTGGAGCGGGAGCTGGCCACCTGGGACGCCGCCCTGCCGGTGAGCCCCGCCGCCGAGGAGGTGCTGCGGCAGCGGATCACGGAGGTTGGCGACGCCCCGGCCCGGGCCGCCGCCCAGGCCGGCTTCGACCGGCTGTGCGCCGCGCGGGACGCGGTCGCCGTCGCGGCCGGCGACCCGGACCGGCTGCGCGCCGCCCTGGACGCGCTCGACGAGACGTTCACCGACCTCACCGGGCAGCCGGCGCAGCGCCGGGCCGGGCAGATGTACGCCGGCCGGACGCTCTGCTACGAGGACACCAGTCGGGACCTGGACGTGGTCTTCGGCGCGCTACTGCTGGACGACATCGCCGCGCCGCTGGCCGTGCTGCTGCGGGCCGCCCGCTGGCTGGCCGGTGCGCTGGACGAGGCGTACGGGGCGGTGTTCCGGGAGCTGTACGACGAGCTGCGCGCCGAGGCCGGCGAGGCCCCGGTGGCCCTGTCCGACCTGTGGTTCCTGGTGCAGGGCCTCTTCTGGGGCAGCGGGCCGCGCCCGGTCGACGCGGTGGCCAGCGAGTTCGCCGCCCGCTGGGCCGGGCTGTTCGGGCTGGCCGACCTGCCACCGGGCAGCACCGACGTGCGGCTGGACGTGGCGGACCTCGCCGCCCGGGTCGACGAGGTCTTCCCGACCGTCCGGCCGGGCTGGTCCAACGCCCGGCTGCACAGCCCCGACCTGCAGATCTGTGCGGCGGACGCGGACGCGCTGGCCCGCGGTGACTACACCGTCGTGCTCGGCGAGATGCACGCCGCCTGGTCGTCGTTCGACTGTCACGTCTTCACCGCCGCGCATCCGGACGTCGAGCGGCTGCGCGCCGCGCTGGAGGCTGATCTCGGCCCGGACCGGATCCGGCTGCTCTTTCCCACCGACTGGCCGCGGCGCACCAGCCGGGTCGCCGAGGCGCTGATCGGCCCGACCGACCGACAGTTGGCGTTCGCGCCCGCGCCCAACGCCGAGCCGGAGCGGGTGCTGCCCACCGTGGCGCTGACCGTGCGGGATGAGGACGGCCGGCTGGTGGTCACCGGCGCCGACGGGCAGCGCTGGCCGCTGACCGAGGTGTGCGCCGGCCTGCTCAGCACGCACGCCGTGGACGGGTTCAAGCTCGTCGCCGCGGCGCCGTACACCCCGCGGATCACGTTGGATCGTCTGGTGGTGGCCCGGCAGACCTGGCGGACCACCGTCGGCGCGAGTGGGCTCGGCGCGGTGACGGGGGAGCAGGCCCGCTTCCTGGCCGTGCGGGACTGGCGGCGTCGGCTGGGCCTGCCGGAGCAGGTGTACATCAAGCTCGGCACCGAGACCAAGCCGTGCTTCGTCGACCTGAGCAGCCCCGCCTTCGCCAACATGTTCTGCGCGATGGTCCGGGCGGCCGATCGGGACGGCGGCGACGACACGACCCTGGTGGTCAGCGAGATGCTGCCCACCGCGCAGGACGCCTGGGTGCCCGACGCGGCCGGCCGGCGCTACTTCAGCGAGTTGCGGCTGCACATCGTGGACACCGACGAGTCGGAGTCGGCCCGATGAACCACCTGCTGCCCCTGGGCGACACGGGTTGGTCGGTGTGGCGCCACGTGGTGCTGCGCACCGCCGGCTTCCCGGCCGACGGGCTGGCCGCCTTCGCCGCCCCGGACGCCGCCGGTGCCGCCGATGCGCTGCTGGCCGCCGAGGAGACCGCCGACGGGCGGGCGAGTGCCGGCAGCGGTGCCGCCGAGATGTTCGACAAGGCGTTCGCCGTGGCGCTGGCCGACTCCTCGGCGGCCGCCGGCCGGATCGCCGCCGACCCGCTGCTGCGTGAGGCGGTCACCTGGCAGAACCCGGAGATGCTGATCGCCCTGGACGGGCTGCTGCGGACCGACCCGATGGTGCGCAACGTCCGGCGGCGCAAGCGCGAGCTGAGCCTGCTGCGCTACTGGCAGCGCTACTGCGGAAAGGCCGAGACGATCGGGTTCTTCGGCCCGGTCTGCTGGGGCACGTTCGACCCCGCCGACCCGGCGACCCGGCTGTGGCCGGGACCGGGGCTGGTGTCCCGGCGCGAGGTCCACTTCGAGGCGTGGGCGCTGATCGCGTACGCCGACCGGCTCGCCGACGACCCGGCCGTGCGCCGCTGGTGGGCGCCAGCGCTGCCGCCGCACCTGAGCGTGACGGGTCGGTGGCTGCACCGACCGCTGCACCCGCCGGTCGAGCTGTCCGCCCTCGACGCACGGTTGCTGGCCTCCTGCGACGGGCGCACCCCGGCCGTACGCCTGGTCGAGCGGGTCCGCGCGGACGGCGACGCCGGGCTGCGCACCGATGCCGACGGCTTCCTGCTGCTCGACCGGCTGGTCGAGCGTGGCCTGCTGACCTGGGACGCCGGCCTGCCGATCAGCCCTCGGGCCGAGCAGGTGCTGCGCGAAAGGCTGGCCGCGATCGGCGATCTCGCGCTGCGCGCCGAGGTGAGCGCCGGCTTCGAACGGCTCTGCGCGGCCTGCGACGAGGTCGCCGCGAGCGCCGGAGACCCGGACCGGCTCGGTGCCGCGCTGGCCGTGCTGAACGCGGAGTTCACCGCCGTCACCGGACGACCCGCCACCCGGCAGGCCGGTCAGATGTACGTCGGCCGCACGGTCGCCTACGAGGAGAGCGCCCGGGACCTCACCGTCAGCGTGGGCGCCGAGGTGCTCGCCGCGCTCGCCACGCCGCTGGCCGTGGTGCTCCAGGCGGCCCGCTGGCTGACCGCCGAGATCGGCGCCGCCTGCGAGCGGATCTTCGCCGAGCTGTACGAGGAGCTGCGCGCCGACGGGCCGGTGCGGTTGGCCGACGTCTGGTCCCTGGCCCAGGGGCTGCTGATGGCCCAGGACGGTCCGCTGGCCGCCACCACCGCCGGCTTCACCGCCCGCTGGGCGGACCTGTTCGACCTGGCCGCGCTGCCACCCGGGCAGCCCGAGCTGCGGCTGCGCGGCGTGGAGCTGGCCGACCAGGCCCGGCGGGTGTTCCCGGCGAACGCGCCCGGCTGGCCGTCGGCCCGGATCCACAGCCCGGACGTGCAGATCAGCGCCACCGACCTGGCCGCGCTGAACCGGGGCGAGTTCCTGCTCGTGCTCGGCGAGCTGCACCCGGCCAACGCCACCTTCGACAGCGCGGTGTTCGTGCCGTTCCACCCCGACCCGGCGGCGCTGCGCGCCGGGTTGGACACCGACCTCGGCCCCGCCCGGGTCCGGGTGCTCTACCCGGAGGGCTTCCCCCGCGTCACCACCCGCACCACGTACGGGCTGACCAGCCCCGCCGACCGGCAGCTCGGCATCGACACCGCCCGGGGCGGCGAGGTCGACCGGTTGGTCCCGGCGACCGAGGTGCGGGTGGTGCCAGACGGCGACCGGCTGGCGGTGGTGCTGCCCGACGGCAGCCGGTGGCCGCTCATGGAGGTCTTCGCCAACCTGCTCGGTTCGCTGCTGGTGGACGCCTTCAAGCTGCTCGACCCGGCACCGCACACGCCCCGGATCACCATCGACCGGCTGGTCGTGGCCCGACGCACCTGGCGGACCACGGTCGAGGAGAGCGGCCTGGCCGGGGTCACCGGGGAGGCGGCGCGGTTCCTCGCGGTACGCCGCTGGCGGGGTCGGCTCGGCCTGCCCGAGCAGGTGTTCGTGAAGGTCGGCACCGAGGTCAAACCCTGCTACGTCGACCTGACCGGCCCGCTCTACGCCCAGTCGCTGTGCGCGATGGTCGACGCCGCCGCCCGCAGCGGGCCGGACGTGGCGCTCGTGGTCAGCGAGCTGTTGCCGACGCCGACCGACAGCTGGGTGACCGACGCGGCGGGCCGCGCCTACGTCAGCGAGCTGCGCCTGCAGATCACCGATCCGAGCAGCTACCCCGGGGGGAACCGGTGACCGACATCCTGTCCATCAGCGCGATACGGGGCGAGCCGCTGCCCTGGCCGGACGCGACGATCGCCGAGCTGGTGATCGCACAGGCCGCCCGCACACCGGACGCGGTGGCGGTGCGCCAGTGGGACAGCCGGCTCAGCTACGCCGAGCTGCTGTCCCTGGCCGCCGGGGTGGCCGCCGCGCTGCGTGCCCGGGGCGTCGGCCGGCAGACCCGGGTGGGGGTGTGTGGCGCCCGCCGGCCCGAGCTGGTCGCCACCGTACTGGGGGTGTTGCTGGCCGGCGGCTGCTACGTGCCGCTGGAGCCGGGAGGCCCGCGTCGGCGGCTGCGCGGGATCGCCGCCGACGCGGGCGTGTCCCTGGTGGTCGGCGACGCCGCCGAGGCGGAGTTCGGCGACGCGCCCGGCATCGAGGCGGTCGGGCTGCCCGGCCCGGCCCCACTCACGCCCTGCCCGGCCCGCCCGGGCGACCCGGCGTACGTGCTGTTCACCTCGGGCTCGACGGGCCGCCCGAAGGGCGTGCTCACCAGCCACCGCAACGTGGTCGAGTTCGTCACCGGCGTGGTCGCGCTCACCGGCGCCGACGCCGACGTACGCAGCCTCGGCATCGCCTCGCTCGGCTTCGACGCGGCCACCATGGACCTGTTCGTGCCGCTGCTGCTCGGCGGCTCGGTGCAGCTGCTCGGCGCCGAGGACCGCGCCGACCCGGTCCGGCTGGCCCGGTTCATCGCCGCGCACGAGGTCAACTGGGGCTTCATCACGCCCACCGTGCTGTCCATGCTGGACCCGGCCGAGCTGCCCGACTGGCGTACCGTGCTCTGCGGCGGCGAGGCGGTGCCGGCCGCGCTGGTCGCCCGGTGGGCACCCGGCCGGCGCTTCCTCAACGGCTACGGCCCCACCGAGACGACGGTGCTGGCGGTCAGCGGCCCGTTGAGCGCCACCGAGACCGATCCGATGCCGATCGGCCGGCCACTGCCCAACCACCGAGCGTACGTGGTGGACGCCGCGCTGGACCCGGTGCCGCCGGGCGAGACAGGTGAGCTGCTGATCGGCGGGCCCGGGCTGGCCGACGGCTATCTGGGCCAGCCGGCGCTGACCGCCGAGCGGTTCGTCCCGGACCCGTTCTCCGGGCTGCCCGGCGAGCGGCTGTACCGCACCGGCGACCTGGTGCGCCACGACCCGGACGGCCGGATCGTCTACCTCGGCCGGGTCGACCGGCAGGTCAAGATCCGCGGGCAGCGCATCGAGCTGGGCGAGGTGGAGGCCGTGCTGGCCGACCTGCCCGGGGTGACCGGGGTGGCGGTCGAGGCGGTGCCCGGCCCGGCCGGCATCGAGCTGGTCGCGTTCCTCAGCCCGACGGACGCGCCCGACGATGCCCGGCTGCGGGCGTACGCCGGCAGTCGGCTGACCACGGCGATGCTGCCGGCCCGGGTGCTGCGTCACGCCACGCTGCCGGTCAGCCCGGTCAGCGGCAAGCTGGACCGGCCGGCGCTGCGCGCGCTGGCCGCCGCCCGTACCACGTCGACTGTGGACGACCGCACGCCTGATGCCACAGGTGGGTCCGTGGTGGCGGCGGTGGCCGGCATCTGGACCCGGCTGCTCGGCGCGGCACCCGAGCCGGCGACCGACTTCCTCGCCGCTGGCGGCAACTCCATCGCGGCGATGCGCCTGGTCGCCGCGCTCCGCGCCGAGCTGGGCCGGCAGCTCGACACCCGCGAGGTGTTCACCCAGCGCACCTTCGGCCGACTGGCCGAGCGGGTGGCCGCCGCGCCGGTCGGCGCCGACGGACTGAGCACCGGCAACCCGCCCACCCTCTCCCCGCCGCAGCGCCGACTCTGGTTCGTCGACCAGCTCGCGCCGTCCAGCGCGCCGTACAACATCGCGGTGGCGCACCGGCTGCACGGCCCGCTGGACACGGCCGCGCTCAGCGCGGCACTGCGGGCCGTCGCCGAGCGGCACGACGTGCTGCGCTGGCGGATCCCGCAGACCGCCGGCGTGCCGTACGCGGTCTGCGCCGAGCCGACCGACGTGGCGGTGCCGGTGGTCGACCTGACCGGCAGCGCCGAGCCGGAGGCGGAGCTGGCCCGGATGCTCGCCGCCGGCGCCGCGCACCCCTTCGACCTGGCCACCGGGCCGCCCTGGCAGGTGACCGTCTACCGGCTCGGCCCGGCCGAGCACGTGCTGGCCGCCACCTGGCACCACGCCGTCTTCGACGGCTGGTCCGAGCGGGTCTGCTACGACGACCTGGCCGCCGGGTACGCCCAGGCGGTGGCCGGCCAGCCGCCGACGCTGCCGGAGCTGCCCGCCCGGTACGCCGACTACGCGGTGTGGCGGGCCGAGCGGGACCGGCTGCGCGGCGCGACCGACCTGGCCTGGTGGACCGCGCACCTGGACGGCGTACCGACGGTGCTGGACCTGCCCCGGGACCGGCCCCGACCGGCCGTGCAGACCTACGCCGGGGTGGAGGCGGCCGTCCGGCTGTCCGCCGACACCGACCGCGCGGTCCGCGAGCTGGCCGAGCGGCGTGGCACCACGGTCGCCGCGGTGCTGCTGGCCGGCTTCGGTGAGCTGATCGCGCGGCTCACCGACGGCGACGACCACGTGCTCGGCGCGATCGTCGCCGACCGGCGGCTGGCCGCCTTCGACGACGTGATCGGCTTCTTCATCGACACGGTGCCGGTGCGGGTCCGCACCGGCGGGGCGAGCTTCGCCGAGCTGGTCGACCGGTGTGCCGGGGAGCTGCACGAGGCCACCGCCCACCCCGGGGCGCCGCTGGAACGCATCGTCGAGGCCCTCGGCGTCGGCCGGGACACCGCCCGCGCGCCGCTGGTGCAGGTGCTGTTCAACGTGCTCAACTTCGCGCCGCCCCGGTTGACGCTGACCGGGCTGACCGCCGAGCCGGTGCCGGTGCCCAAACCGGGCTCACCGTTCGACATCACCGTCTACGTGGTGCAGACAGGCGGCCGTACCGGCGTCGAGGTGGTCTACAACCCGGACCTCTTCGACCCCGCCCGCATCGACGACCTGCTCGCCGACCTGGCCGAGCTGGTGGGCGCGCTGGCCGCCGCACCGGACACGCCGGCCCGCGAGGTGGCCGCCGCGCTGCCCCGACCCACCGTGCGGGTGCCGCAGCTCGGCGCGATGACCGTCGCCGGTGGCGACGCGGCCGGCCCTCCGCCGGCCCTGATGCCCGCCGGCCCGGACGGGCTCACCGAGACCGAGGAGCTGATCGCCGGGATCTGGCGGGAGGTGTTGGAGCGCGACCGGGTCGGGGTGACCGACAACTTCTTCGACATCGGCGGGCACTCCCTCGCGCTCGCCGCCGTGCACGCCCGGCTGATCGCCGCCACCGGCCGGTCCATCAAGATGCTCGACCTGTTCCGCCACCCCACCGTCCGGGCGCTCGCCGCCAGCCTCGACGGTGCCGCCGACCGACCGGAGCTGGCCCGGGCCGCCCTGCGCGCCGCCGCCCGCCGCAGCCGTACCCGCCGTATCCCTCCCCGCCGCCCCGGCGGCACCGCGTGACGAAGGACAGCCTGATGAGCAACCCGATCGCAGTCGACCTACCCGACGACGTCACCGAGCTGCCCCACGAGGGCATCGAACCGATCGCGATCGTCGGCCTGGCCGCGCGCCTACCCGGCGCGGCCGACGTGCACGAGTTCTGGCGCAACCTCGTCGACGGGGTGGAGTCGGTCACCGAGCTGACCCGGGAGGAGCAGCTCGCCCGGGGTTCGACCGTCGAGGAGGTCGACGACCCGGGCTGGGTCAACCGTGCCCCGCTGGTCGACGGCTACGACGAGTTCGACGCCACGCTGTTCGGGATGACCGCCCGGGAGGCGGAGCTGACCGACCCGCAGCACCGGCTGTTCCTGGAGTCCTGCCACACCGCGCTGGAGGACGCCGGCTACGACCCAGCCCGCTACGACGGCGCCATCGGGGTGTACGCCGGCACCGGCGGCAACGTGTACCTGAACCGCAACGTGCTGCGCAACCGGCGGGTCGGCGGCAACCCGCACGGCGCGGTCTCCATCGCCACCGGGAACTCGCCGAACTACGTGGCCACCAACGTGTCGTACCGGCTGGACCTGCGCGGGCCGAGCCTGACCGTGCACACCGCCTGTTCCACCTCGCTGGTGGCGTTCCACCTGGCCTGCGAGGCGCTGCGCAACGGCGAGTGCGACATGGCGCTCGCCGGTGGCGTCAACATCGAGCTGCCGCACGTCGGCTACCTCGGCATGGACGGCTTCACGTCCCCCGATGGCCGGTGCCGCCCGTTCGACGCCGCCGCCAACGGCACGGTGTGGGGCAGCGGCGTCGGGGTGACCCTGCTCAAGCGGCTCTCCGACGCGATCGCCGACGGGGACACCATCCGCGCCGTGGTGCTCGGCAACGCGATCAACAACGACGGTGCCGGCAAGGTCGGTTTCACTGCGCCCAGTGTCGACGGGCAGGTGGCGGCGATCGCCCAGGCCGTGGCGATGGCCGACGTCGACCCCCGCAGCATCAGCTACGTCGAGGCGCACGGCACCGGGACCGCGATGGGCGACCCGATCGAGGTGGCCGCGCTCTCGGCCGTGTACACCCGGGACACCGACGAGCGGGGCTGGTGCGGCATCGGCTCGGTGAAGTCGAACATCGGCCACCTCAGCCAGCCCTCCGGCATCGTCAGCGTGATCAAGACGGTGCTCGCGATGGAGCACGGGCTGATCCCGCCGACGATCAACTACGAGACGCCGAATCCGGCCGTCGAGTTCGCCGACACCCCGTTCTACGTGGCGAACACCCTCACCAAGTGGGACACCGACGGTGGGCCGCGCCGGGCCGGCGTGAGCTCGTTCGGCATCGGCGGCACCAACGCGCACGTGGTGCTGGAGGAGGCGCCAGCGGCGTACCGCACCGAGCGGCGGGTGCGCCCGGCGCACCTGCTCCAGGTCAGCGCAGCCACCCCGAGCGCCCTGGACGCCGCGGTGCAGCGCCTCGCCGCCCACCTGGACGGCGCCGCCGACGCCGGACCGGCGTACCTCGCCGACGTCGCGCACACCCTGCTCGTCGGCCGCCGCCCGTACCCGCACCGCCGTGCCGTGGTAGCCACCGACCTCCCGGGTGCGGTCGCCGCCCTCCGCGCCCCGGTCCGCGGACCGCAACCATTGACCAACAGCCCAGCCCCGAAGGTGGCGTTCCTGTTCTCCGGCCAGGGCGCCCAGTACGCCGGGATGGGCGCGCAGCTCTACGCCGAGCAGCCCCGCTTCGCCGCCGTGGTCGACGAGTGCGCCGAACTGCTCCGCCCCGACCTGGGCCTGGACCTGCGCGACCTGATCCTCGGCCGGGACCCGGCGGCGGGGGAGAAACTCACCGAGACCCGCTACACCCAGCCGGCGCTGTTCACCGTCGAGTACGCCCTGGCCACACTCTGGCAGGCCGCCGGGATCCGCCCGGCCGCGATGATCGGCCACTCCATCGGCGAGTACGTCGCCGCCACCGTGGCCGGGGTGCTGAGCCTGCCGGACGCGCTGCGGGTGGTCGCCGCCCGGGGCCGGCTGATGCAGTCGCTGCCCGCCGGGTCGATGCTCGCCGTCGCGCTGGACGAGTCAGTCGTCGCCGAGCTGCTGCCCGAAGGGCTCTCGGTGGCCACGGTCAACGGCCCGGGCACCTGCGTGGTGGCCGGCGAGACCGCCGCCGTCGATGCGTTCGCCGCGACACTCAAGGGCAAGTCCAAGATGCTGCGCACCTCGCACGCGTTCCACTCCCCGATGATGGAGCCGATCCTCGCCGAGTTCACCGCGCTGATGGCCGCGGTGCCGCTGCGCCCGCCGACGATGCCGTTCCTGTCGAACGTCACCGGCACCTGGATCACCGCCGAGCAGGCCACCGACCCGGCGTACTGGGCGACGCACCTGCGCCGGCCGGTCCGCTTCGGCGACTGCGTGGCCACCCTGCTGGCCGCTCGCACCTGGCAGCTGGTCGAGTGCGGTCCCGGCCGGCAGTTGGCCAACCTGGCCCGGATGCAGGTCGCCAAGGGAGCGCCGGAGCAGCGCGCGCTCACCCCGCTGGGCAGCCTGCCCGGCGCCGGGGAGAGCACCGGCGACCTCGCCACCCTGCTCGGCACTGCCGCCACGCTCTGGTGCGCCGGCCTGCCGGTACGCGTCGACGCCGACCCGACGGCCCGCCGGGTGCCGCTGCCCAGCTACCCGTTCGAGCGCCGCCGGTACTGGATCGACCCGGACCCGGAGGAGCCGGTCGCGGCAGCCCCGGTGGAGTCCGGCCCGCGCCCGCTGCCCGAGTGGTTCGCGGTGCCGGTCTGGCGGCAGGCCGCGCCGCTGCCGCCGGCCGGGCCGTTGGGCCGCTGCCTGGTGCTGACCGCGGGTCCGCGCGGCGACGCGCTGCTCGCCGGCCTGCGGGCCGCCGGCGCCGACCCGGTGCCGGTACGCCCCGGCGACTCCTTCGCCGCCGCCGACGGCGGCTACCGGTTGCGCCCCGGCGTGCGCGCCGACCACGACGCGCTGGTCGCCGCGCTCACCGCCGACGGTGGATCGCCGACGCGGCTGGTGCACGCGTTCACCCTGGACGGCGCGCCGACCGGCACCGACATCGCGGCCACCTGGGCCGCCCAGGAGCTGGGCTTCTTCAGCGCCCTGCACCTGGTGCAGGCGCTCGCCGGCGCCGGCCTGACCGGCGACGACAGCGGGCTCGCGCTGGACCTGGTCACCGCCGGCACCGGCGACGTACGCGGCGACGACCTGCGCCGCCCCGAGCACGCCACGCTGGCTGGGCTGGTCCGGGTGCTCCCCGCCGAGCTGCCCGGTCTGGCCGTCCGGCTGGTCGACGCCGACCCGACCGACGACGACGCCACGGCGGTGGTCGCCGAGCTGCGCCGTCCCCGGGAACCGGAGGTGGCCCTGCGCGGCGGCCGTCGCTGGGTGGCCGGCGTCGAGCAGGTGACGATCGACGCCGAGGGGGATCCGGGCGCACTGCGCGACGGCGGCCGGTACGTGATCACCGGTGGTCTCGGCGGCATCGGCATCACCCTGGCCGAGGACTTCGCCACCCGGGCCCGGGCGAAGCTGGTGCTGCTGGCCCGATCCGGGCTGCCGGAGCGGGAGCGCTGGGACGACCACCTCGCCGTGCACGGCGACGACCGGGCCGGTCGGGCCATCGCGGCGATCCGACGGATGGAGGCCGCCGGCGCCGAGGTGCTGGTGCTCGCCGCCGACGTCACCGACCCGGCCGACCTGAGCCGGGTCCGCGACGCCGCGACGGCCGCGTACGGCGGCATCGACGGCATCGTGCACGCGGCCGGCCTGCCCGGCGGCGGGATGGCCGAGGTGAAGGAACGGGCCGAGGCCGAGCGGGTGCTCGCCCCGAAGCTCGCCGGCACCCTCGCCCTCGCCCAGGTCTTCGGCGACCTGCCGCTGGACTTCGTGGTGCTCTGCTCGTCCATCACCGGGTTGGTCGGCGGCTTCGGCCAGATCGACTACTGCGCCGCGAACGCCTTCCTGGACGCGCACGCCCGCTCCGGCGCGGGTTGGCGGGCCCCGGTGCTGTCGCAGAACTGGGGCGGCTGGGCCGAGGTGGGCATGGCGGTGGAGACCGCCGTGCCGACCGGGTTCCGGGCGGCCGGCCGCGACACGGTCACCAGCGCCGTCGACCACCCGGTGCTCACCACGAAGGTCACCGGGCCCGCGGAGACCGTGCTGCACGGCCTGGTCTCCGCCAACACCCACTGGCTGCTCGACGAGCACCGGATCGGCGGCGTGCCGGTGATACCGGGCACCGCCCACCTGGAGTCGGTGCGGGCCGCGGTAGCCGCCGCGCTGCCCGCGCCCGGCCCGGGCGCCGCCGTGGAGCTGCGCGATGTGGTCTTCCTGGAGCCGTTCGCGGTGCCCGACGGCACCATCGCCCAGTACCGGGTGGAGCTGACGCCGGCCGACGACGGCGGCACCGACTTCGCGGTGCGGAGTCTCGCCGGCGGTCGACTGCGTACCCACGTGCGCGGCTCGGCCGGCTGGACGGACGAGCCGGCCCCGCCGGCCCACCCGGCGATCCCCGCCGGACGACGGGTGGACGACGACGCGTCGTTCGGTCGGGGGCGGACCAGCATGCTCACCTTCGGGCCGCGCTGGGCGGCGCTGGGCGAGCACCACCTGGCCGACGGCACCGAACTCGCGGTGGTCGAGGCGCCCGCCGCGGCCGTCGGTGACCTGCCCGCCTGGGGGCTGCACCCGGCGCTGCTGGACGTGGCGACCGCGTTCGGCCGGGGTCAGGGCAGCGGCACCTACCTGCCGCTGTCGTACGGCCGGATCGTGGTGCGCGACACGCTGCCGGCACGGTTCACCAGCGAGCTGCGGCACCGGTCCGGCGGCACCGACGAGGTGGTCGCCGCCGATCTGTCGCTGCGCGACCCGGACGGCCGGGAGCTGGTCGCGATCAGCGACTTCGTGCTGCGCCGGGTGGACCAGGGTGCGGTCACCGGTGGCCTGGCCGGACCGTCCACCGCGGATTCCGGGGCGGGTGCGCCGACCTCGACCGAGGACATCCGCCCGGTGGACGGTGCGGAGGCGTTCCGCCGCAGCCTCACCGCCGGCCTCGGCGCCCAGGTGGTCATCGCCACCCGGACGGTCGACGACATCCGCAGCCGTGCCGGCCGGGTCACCACCGACAACCTCGCCGGGGACGACGCGGTCGCCGGCCCGACCCCGTCCGGCGACGGCAGCGCCGCGCCGGGCACCGAGCTGGAGATGACCATCGCCCGCGTGTGGCAGGACGGGCTCGGGGTTGCCGAGGTCGGCATCGACGACGACTTCTTCGCCCTGGGCGGCAACTCCCTGGTCGCGGTGCAGCTGATCGCGGCGATGCGCAGGGCGACCGGGGTGCGACTGCCGATGCGCAGCCTCTTCGAGACCCCCACCGTGGCCGGGCTGGCCGCCCGGATCGAGGAACTGCGCGCCACCACCACCGACGAGCCGGCCAGCCCGGCGCCGATCCCCGCCATTCCGCGACTGCCCCGCGCGTGACGAGAAATCAGGAGTAGAGAGCAATGAGCGACACGATCGCCACGCTGCCCGTCGTCGTCGAATCCGACGGCCGGGCGCTGACCGAGCTGATCACCGAGCGCCGCGCCGAGCTGCGGGCCACCCTGGCCGAGCAGGGCGGGTTGTTGTTCCGCGGCTTCGACGTGGGCGGAGTCGACGGCTTCGACCGGGTGGTCCGGGCGCTGTCCGGTGAGCCGCTGACCTACACCGAGCGGTCCTCACCACGGCACGCCATCAAGGGCCGGGTGTACACCTCGACCGACTACCCGCCGGACGAGGAGATCTTCCTGCACAACGAGAACTCGTACCAGGCCCGTTGGCCGTTGACGCTGTTCTTCTACTGCATCACGGCGCCGCAGACGCTGGGCGCCACCCCGCTGGCCGACATCCGCCGGGTCTACCGGGAGATCGACCCGGCGGTACGGGAGGAGTTCGTCCGCCGCCGCTGGATGCTGATGCGCAACTTCCACGAGGACTTCGGCGCCAACTGGCAGCACGTGTTCGGCACCGACGACCGGGCCGAGGTGGAGGCGTACGCGGCGGCCAACCGGATCACGCTGGAATGGGTGGGTCGCGACGGGCTGCGCACCCGGGCGGTCCGCGACGCCGTGCACCACCGGCCCGGCTCGGACGTTCCCCGCTGGTTCAACCACGCCACCTTCTTCCACGTGAGCAGCCTCGCCAAGGACCTTCAGGAAGGGCTGCTGGCCATGTTCGGCGCCGACGGGCTGCCATCGAACACCTACTACGGCGACGGCGGCGAGATCCCCGCCGACGTCCTGGACCACCTGCGCGCCGCCTACCGGGCCGCCAGCGTCCGCTTCGACTACCAGCGCGACGACGTGCTGGTGGTCGACAACATGACCGCCGCGCACGGCCGGGAGCCCTTCACCGGCCCCCGCAAGATCGCCGTCGCGATGGCCGAACCGCACACCCCCGACACCGATGGAGCACAGTGATGGCCGAACCCCGATTCCTGGTCGTGCGCAACGACGAGGAGCAGTACTCGATCTGGTCGGCCGACCGGGACCTCCCGGCGGGGTGGCACGACGCTGGGTTCGCCGGCACCCGCGAGGAGTGCCTGGCGCACATCGACACCGTCTGGACCGACATGCGTCCCCGCTCGGTACGCGAGGCGAGCCAGTGAGCGCGAGGAGTGCAGCGAAGCGGAGCCCCGCAGTCGCGAACGGAAGGCAGCAACGATGACCAGCGAGTGGACCTTCCCGGCCTCCTTCGCCCAGGAGCGGGTGTGGACGGCCAACCAGCTCGACACCGGTTCGCCGGTCTACAACGTCTCGGCGCCGTGGCGGTTCCCGGCCGGCGTCACCGTGGCCCAGGCCGTCGAAGTGTTCGCCCAGGTCGTCGAGCGGCACGAGTCGCTCCGTACCCACCTGCGGATGGTCGACGGCGCGCTGGTGCAGGTGGTCCGGGCCGCCGAGCCGCTGGAACTGCCGGTGCTGGACCTGACCGGCCTGCCCGCAGACGAGCAGGAGCGGCGCCACGCTGAGACCATGACCGAGCTGGCCCGGACCCCGATCCCGCTGGACTCCCCGCCACTGTGGCGGGCCCGGCTGGTCCGCTTCTCCGGCGAACAGCTCGGGTTGCAGTTCGTGGTGCACCACGCGGTCTTCGACAGCCACTCCGCCGTGCTGTTCGACGCCGAGGTGGCCGCGTTCGCCCGGGCCGCGCTGACCGGCGCACCCGCCGACGTGCCGGAACTGCCCATCCAGTACGCCGACTTCGCCGTCTGGCAGCGCCGCCAACTCACCGGCGACGAGCTGGACCGGCAGCTCGCCTTCTGGCGCGACCACCTGGCCGGCGCGCCAGCGCTGACCGGCCTGCCACTGGACCGGCCGCGCCCCGCCCAACTCGGCTTCGCCGGCGACGAGGTGCGCTTCGACCTCCCCGACGGGCTGCTGGACCGGGTCGGGCAGCTCGCCTCCGGCACCTCGGCCACCCCGTACATGGTGCTGCTGGCCGCCTTCGCCGCGCTGCTGTCCCGGATCTCCGGCGACCCCGAGGTGGTGGTGGGCGTCTCCACCGCTGGCCGGGACACCGCCGAGCTGACCCCGCTGATCGGCATGTTCGTCAACCCGGTGGCGCTGCGCTGCGACCTGACCGCAGACCCGACCGTCACCGAGTTGCTCGGCCGGGTGCGTACCGGCCTGGTGGACGCGATGGAGCACGGGCAGGTCCCGTTCCAGCGGATCGTCGAGGCGGTCGCCCCGCAGCGCGACCCGTCGGTGCAGCCGGTGTTCCAGACCGCGCTGAACCTCATCCCGGACTCGGGCCTGGACCCGGTGCCGCTGGGCACCACCAAGGACGACCTGGCCTTCGACATCACCGGCGGCACCAGCCGGCTGGTCTACCGCACCGACCTGTTCGACCGGGCCACCGCCGAGACGGTCGTCGCCCGCTACCTGCGGCTGCTCACCGCCGCTGTCGCCGACCCGGGGACGCGGCTGTCCGCGTTGCCCCTGCTCGACGACGCCGAACGCGACCTGCTGCGCACCTGGACCGGCACCGGCCGCGAGGTGGCCCCGAGCACCCTGGTCGCCGAGGTGGAGCGGCAGGCCGCCGCCACCCCGGCCGCGGTCGCCCTGATCTGCGACGGAACGGAGCTGAGCTACGCCGAGCTGGCCGCCCGGGCCAACCGGTTGGCCCGGCTGCTGGTCGGCCGTGGCGCCGGCCCGGAGACCCGGGTCGCGCTGCTGCTGCCCCGCTCGGTGGAGCTGCTGGTGGCCATCCTCGCGGTGCTGAAAGCCGGCGCGGCGTACCTGCCGGTGGACACCGGCTATCCGGCGAACCGGATCAACTATCTGCTGACCGACGCGGAGCCGACGCTGGTGCTGGCCACCGCGCAGACGGCTGCGCTGGCCCCGGCCGACGCACTGGTGCTGGACCCGGCGACCGCCGCCGACCTGGACGACGCCGACCTCACCGACGACGCCCGCCGGGCGCCGCTGCGCCCGGAGCACCCGGCATACCTGCTCTACACCTCCGGTTCCACCGGCCGACCCAAGGGCGTGCTGGTCGAGCACCGCGCGGTCACCGCCTACCTGGCCTGGGCCCGGGACACCTACCCGGGCCTGGCCGGCACCGCGTTGCTGCACTCGCCGGTCTCGTTCGACCTGACGGTGACCGGGCTGCTCGGCCCGCTCACCGCCGGCGGCACGGTCCGGCTGGCCGGCATCGACACGCCGGCCGCCCGGGCCGGCGGGCCGCCGACCTTCCTCAAGGTCACCCCCAGCCATCTGCCGCTGCTCGACGACGCGCTGTCGCCCACCACCGACCTGGTGATCGGTGGGGAGGCGCTGACCGGTGAGCAGTTGGCCGGCTGGCGGGCGGCGCACCCCGAGGTGGCCGTGATCAACGAGTACGGCCCGACCGAGGCCACCGTCGGCTGCGTCGCGGCCCGGATCGCGCCCGGGAGCCCGGTACCCACCGGGCCGGTGCCGATCGGCCAGCCCACCTGGAACACCCGGGTCCACCTGCTCGACGCGGCGCTGAACCCGGTGCCGCCGGGCGTGGTCGGCGAGCTGTACGTCGCCGGGGCGCAACTGGCCCGGGGCTACCTGCGCCGCGCGGCGCTCACCGCCGAGCGATTCCTGCCCTGCCCGTACGGGCCGCCGGGGGAGCGGATGTACCGCACCGGTGACCTGGCCCGCTGGCGGGCCGACGGCACGCTGGACTACCTGGGCCGCCGGGACGACCAGGTCAAGATCCGGGGGATGCGGATCGAGCTGGGCGAGATCGAGTCGGTGCTGCGTGCCCGCCCGGACGTGGACGCGGCGGCCGTGGTGGTCCGTGCCGACAGCGGCGAGCCGACGCTGGTCGGCTACCTGGTCGGCCCGGTCGACGAGACGGCGCTCGCCGCCGAGTTGGCCCTTGAGCTGCCCGCGCACCTGGTGCCCGGCGCGTTCGTCCGGGTGGACGCGCTGCCGCTGACCCCGAACGGCAAGCTGGACACCGCCGCGCTGCCGGCACCGGCCGCCGCCACCTCCGACGGTTTCCTCGCCCCGCGCACCGACGCCGAGGCGCTGGTCGCCGAGGTCTACGCCGAGATCCTCCAACTGGAGAAGGTCGGCGCGCTCGACGACTTCTTCGCCCTCGGCGGCAACTCGCTGCGCGGCATGCGGGCGATGGCCCGCATTCGCGCCGAGGTGGACGTGGAGTTGCCGATGCGGGCGCTGTTCAGCAGCCCGGTGGTGGCCGACCTGGCCGCCCAGATCGAGCAGCGGATCGCCGCCGAACTGGACGAGCTCTCCGAAACCGAAGTCGCCGCGCTGCTCGCGGCGGAGAAGGAAACCCCGTCATGACCGACGTGAAGGATCCGGCCCGCGACGCCGCCCGACAGGCGCTGATCTCCCAACGGCTGCGCCGTCGGTCGGGCGGTACACCCGCCGCGCAACGGATCACGCCCCGCCCGCCGGACGCCGAGGTGCCGCTGTCGTACGCGCAGGAGCGGGTCTGGTTCATGGACCAGCTCGCTCCCGGCGAGGCCGCTTACCACATCGCGGTGCCGCTGCGGGTGCGCGGCCCGCTCGATGTCGCGGCGCTGCGCCGCGCGCTGGCCGACCTGACCCGGCGGCACGAGTCCCTGCGCACCCGGTTCCCGGCCGACTCCGACGGTCGGCCGACCGTGGTGCTCGACGACGCGGTCGAGGTGCCGCTGACCGTGCTGGACGCCGTCGACGAGGCCGCCGCCGAGGCGCTGGTCGACCACGCCGCCGCGGAACCGTTCGACCTGGCCAACGGGCCGCTGCTGCGCGCTCTGCTGATCCGGCTGGCGCCGACCGAGCACGTGCTCTTCCTCGGCCAGCACCACATCGTCGGCGACGGCTGGTCGGTGGACGTGCTGCTGCGCGACCTGATCACCGGCTACCGCGACGGGGAACTGCCCGCCCTGCCGGTGCAGTACGGCGACTTCGCGGTCTGGGAGGCGCGGGAGCTGGCCGGTCCGGGCGCCCGTCGGCACCTGGACTGGTGGAAGGGGCGGCTGGCCGGGATCACCCCGCTGGAGTTGCCGCTGGACCTGCCCCGGCCGGCCACCCAGACCTACCGGGGCGACTTCGTCGAGTTCACTGTGGACAGGGTCGCCACCGATGGGCTGCTGGCGCTGACCCGCTCCTACGGCGGCACGCTGTTCATGACGCTGCTCGCCGCGTACCAGGTGTTCCTGGCCCGGCACTCCGGGCAGGACGACTTCGCGGTCGGCGCGTCGGTGGCCGGTCGGTCCGCACCGGAGCTGGAGAACGTGGTCGGCATGTTCGTCAACATGCTGCCGATGCGCGCCGAGCTGGCCGGCGACCCGACCTTCACCGAGCTGCTGGAGCTGACCCGGCGTGCGGTGCTGGACGGGCTGGAGCACGCCGAGGTGCCGTTCGCGCGGGTGGTGCACGAGCTGGGGCTGCCCCGCGACGTCAGCCGCTCACCGGTGTTCCAGGCGATGTTCGTCTTGCAGAACTACGAGATGGGCCGGTTCGACGGGGTCGCCGAGGGCGCCGGGGTCGGCTTCGAGTGGCATCCGATGGAGCTGCGCGCCACCCGCTTCGACTTCGAGCTGCACGCCGTCGAGACCGGTGACGGGCTCTGGGGCAAGCTGGTCTTCAACACCGACCTGTTCACCCGGGACACCGTCGAGCGGATGGCGCACCGGCTGACCACCCTGCTGCGCGCCGTGGTCGCCGTCCCGGACCGGCCGGTCTCCGCGCTGGATCTGCTCGCCCCTGCCGAGCGGGAGCTGCTCGCCGGCTGGAACGACACCGCCGGCGACTTCCCCCGGCAGCAGACCCTGCACGCCCCGATCGAGGAGCGGGCTGCCCGTACGCCGGACGCGGTGGCGCTGACGTTCGCCGGCCGCTCGGTGACGTACGCCGAGCTGAACGCGGCGGCGAACCGGATCGCGCACCGGCTGCGAGCCTGCGGAGTAGGCCCGGAGACCCTGGTCGGGGTCTGCGCGGAACGCTCCGTGGAGCTGGTCGCCGGCCTGCTCGGCGTGCTCAAGGCCGGTGGCGCGTACCTGCCGCTGGACCCGGAGTACCCGGCCGACCGGCTGGCCTTCATGGTCACCGACGCCGCCGCGCCGGTGGTGCTCGTGCAGGAGCACCTGCGCGACGTGCTGCCGGCGACCGACGCCAGCGTGCTCGCCCTGGACGACGAGTCGGTCTGGGCCGACCAGCCGGCCACCGACCCGACGCCGACGGCCGGCCCGGCGCACCTGGCGTACGTCATCTACACCTCCGGCTCCACCGGCCGGCCCAAGGGCGTGCCGAACACCCACCGGGGCATCGTCAACCGCCTCGACTGGATGCAGCGCACCTACCGTCTCGGCGCCGACGACGCGGTCCTGCAGAAGACCCCGGCCAGCTTCGACGTCTCGGTGTGGGAGTTCTTCTGGCCGCTGCGGGAGGGCGCCCGGCTGGTACTGGCCGAGCCGGGCGGTCACAAGGACGCTGGCTACCTGCGCGACCTGCTGATCTCCGAGCGGGTCACGAACGCCCACTTCGTACCGTCGATGCTCACCGTCTTCCTCGCCGAGGACGGCGTCGAGGCGGCCACCGCGCTGCGCCGGGTGATCTGCAGCGGTGAGGAACTGCCGGTCGCCGCGGCCCGGGACTTCACCGCCCGGCTGCCCGGCTGCGGTCTGCACAATCTGTACGGCCCGACCGAGGCGGCGATCGACGTCAGCGCGTGGGCGTGCGACCCGACGCTGCTGGCCGAGCTGACCAGCGTGCCGATCGGCGCGCCGATCAGCAACCTGCGGCTGCACGTGCTGGACGCCCGGGGCAATCCGTGCCCGGTCGGCGTCGCCGGTGAGCTGCACATCGGCGGCATCGGACTGGCCCGTGGCTACCACCGCCGGCCGGCTCTGACCGCCGAGCGGTTCGTCCCCGACCCGTTCGCCGCCGAGCCGGGCGCCCGGCTCTACCGCACCGGCGACCTGGCCCGCTGGCGGGTCGCGCCCGGCGTACCCGGCGAGGCGGACGACCGGACCGGCGCCGCGCCGGCCGACGTGACCCGGACCGGCGGCGACGCTGGCGGCCCGCCCGGCGGGGTGCTGGAGTTCCTCGGGCGGATCGACCACCAGGTCAAGCTGCGCGGGCTGCGCATCGAGCTGGGTGAGATCGAGAGCGCGCTGCGCGCCCAGCCGGGGGTGACCGAGGCGGTGGTGCTGGTCCGCGAGGACGCCCCCGGCGACAAGCGGCTCACCGGCTACCTGGTCGGCGCGGCCGAGCACGACACGGTCAAGGTGGCGCTGAAGGAGACCCTGCCGGAGTACATGGTGCCGGCCGCGTTCGTCACGCTGGACGCGCTGCCGCTGACCCCGAACGGCAAGCTGGACCGCAAGGCGCTGCCCGCGCCGGTGGTCACCCGCGCCGCGTCGGTGGCGCTGGTCGAGCCGCGCGACGACACCGAGCGGCTGCTCGCCGGCATCTGGTCCGACGTGCTCGGGGTGGACACCCTCGGCATCGACGACGACTTCTTCGACCTGGGTGGGCACTCGATGCTCGCCACCCAGGTGGTGGCCCGGATCCGCAAGGCCGAGCACGGCGGGCGGCCGGTCGGCGTGATGGACCTGTTCCAGCAGCGGACCATCCGCGACCTGGCCACCTTCATGTCCGGCGGCGGCGAGGGCGACGGGCCGCGCCGGCTGCTCTACGAGCTGACCAAGCCGATTCCGGCGGCGCAGCGGGTGATCACCTATGTCTGCGTGCCGTACGGCGGCGGCAGCGCGATCGTCTACCAGCCCCTCGCGGACGCGCTGCCGGCCGGGCACGCGCTGTGGTCGCTGGCCATCCCCGGCCACGACGTGGGGCTCACCGAGGACGCGCTGCCCTTCGACGAGCTGACCACCCGGGTCGCCGAGGAGATCCTGGAGCGCGTCGAGGGTCCGCTCGCCCTGTACGGGCACTGCGGCGTCGGCAGCGCGATCGTCGCCGAGGTGGCGCGCAAGGTGGAGGCCGCCGGTCGGGAGTTGACCGCGCTCTACATCGGCGCGATGTTCCCGTTCGCCCGCCCGAAGGGACTGTTCGCGGCGGTCCGCACCCGACTGGAGAAGCTGCGCAGCAACAAGCACTACGCGAGCTGGCTCAAGTCGATGGGGGTGGACACCGACGAGCTGGACCCGGAGCAGGCTGACCGGATCATCAGCAACATGCGGGCCGACTCCCGAGCCTCGGAGGAGTACTTCACCGACCTGCTCGACCGGCGCGCGGTGAAGCTGCGTGCCCCGATCATCTCGGTGGTCGGCTCGGAGGACCCGGTCACCGACTACCACACCGAGCGGTACGCCGAGTGGCAGTTCCTCAGCGACCGGCTGGCGCTGGTCGTGCTCGACCAGGCTGGGCACTTCTTCCTCAAGTACCGGGCGCAGGAGTTGGCCGAGATCGTCACCCGGGTGCACCCGGCGCTCGCCGCCGGCGACGTCTCCGCCCTGACCGCGGCGGCGCGCGGTGAGGACGCCGGCTGGGCGGTGGCCGACACCCGCGGGGTCGACGACATCACCGGTCCGGAGCAGCCGGTGGTCCGTCCGAGCATGGCCCGGTTCGTGGCGGTCACCGCCGGGCAGTTGGTCTCCACCACCGGCTCCGCGCTGACCGCGTTCGCCCTGCCGATCTGGCTGTTCACCCGCACCGGCTCGGTGGCCAACCTGGGTCTGCTCTGGGCACTCGCGCTGGTCTGCGGGGTGCTGATGCTGCCGGTGGCCGGCGCGATCACTGACCGGGTCAGCCGGCGGAAGATCATGATGATCGCCAGTTGCAGCGCCGGCTCGATCCAGCTCGTGCTCGCCGCGCTGCTCTGGACCGACAACCTGGCGCTCTGGCACATCTACGCCCTGGTGGCGTTGAGTCAGGTGGCCGGGTCGTTCCAGCGCATCGCGTTCCAGTCGGCCGTGCCGCAACTGGTGCCCAAGCGCTACCTGGGGCACGCGATGGGCATCACCCAGCTCTCCAACGGCTTCGGCATGCTGCTGATGCCGGTCTTCGCCGCGGGTCTGCTGGCCGCCATCGACCTCAAGGGCATCCTGCTGCTGGACGTGGTCAGCTACCTGGTCGCGGTGGTGACCCTGTCGTTGGTCCGCTTCCCCGACCTGCTCGGTTGGCGGCCCAAGGAACGGCTGCTGGTGGCGATCGCCAACGGCCTGCGCTACTCGTGGCGGCACCGCGGCTTCCGGCTGATGCTGGGCTACTTCGCGCTGGGCAACATCTTCCTGGCCCCCGCGCTGGTGCTCACCACCCCGCTGGTGCTCTCCTTCGGCAGCGCCACGCAGGTGGCCCAGGTGGCTCTCGCCGAGGCGGTCGGCGCGGTCGCCGGTGGCGTGCTCATGTCGCTCTGGGGCGGGCCCCGGCACCGGCGCATGATCGGCGTACTGATCGGCAACCTCGGCACCGCGCTCGGCTGCGTCCTGGTCGGCCTGGACGCGTCGGTCGCGATGATCTGCGTCGGGGCGTTCTGGCTGGCCATGTCGATGACCACCGCGCAGTCCATCTACGCCACCATCGTCCAGGTCAAGGTGCCGCAGCGTTTCCACGGCCGGGTGTTCAGCCTCAACCAGACCATCTCCTGGTCGACGCTGCCGATCGGCTTCGCGCTGCTCGCCCCGGCGGCGACCAGCCTGTTCGAGCCGCTGCTCGCCTCGGACGGGGCGCTCGCCGGGTCGGTGGGCGCCGTGATCGGCACCGGCCCGGGCCGGGGCATCGGCTTCGCGTACGTCTGCTTCGGCGCGGCGCTGTTCCTCATCACCCTGGGCGGCTTCGCGATCCGGCTGCTGCGCCGCTTCGACCTGGAGGTGCCGGACTCGCTGCCCGACGACCTGATCGGCGCGCAGGAGCGGGAACGTCGGCTGGCGGCCCGCGCCGCGCAGCGCGAGGAGGAGCGGGTGCCGGTCGGGGTGTGACGGGTGCGGGTGCCACCGCGGTGCCGCACGGCACTGCGGTGGCACCCATCGCGTAAGAGATCATGTTGGGGATTGGCCGGATCTGCCGAGCTGCGCCGTGGTACGAGTGCTCGGTGAATCCTGATGGCCGCCGTCAGCCGGGCGCCAGCCCGACACGGCGCGACCGGCTGGCGGCACGTGCGAAGGCAACTGCTGTTCGGGCTCGGGGTCGAGGTGGCCGGGCGGGACGACTGCGGCTGAGCCAACTGGAAGCCGCCCTGGTGATCTCGGTGCAGGCGGGCCTCGCTGCGGCTCTGGCCTGGTCGATCGGCCACGACCTGCTGGGCAACCCCGCGCCGATCTTCGCCCCTTCCGCCGCGGTCGGCACGATCGTCGCCTCACTCGGGCAGCGCGCACACCGCACGGTCGAACTGCTGCTCGGCGTCGGGCTCGGCATCGCCACCACCGACTTCCTGCTGAGCTTTCTGGGCACCGGGTTCTGGCAGACCGGATTCATCGTCGGATGCGCCATCCTCGCCACGCTTGTGCTGTTCGGGCGCAGTGGGGCTGCCGTCGGCCAGGCCGGCGGCACGGCGGTGCTGCTCGCGGCCCTCGCTCCGGCTCAGAAGGACCTGGAGTGGCCGCGGATCGTGGAGGCGATGGTCGGCGGCGTGGTGGGCATCGTGGTCGTCGCGTTGCTGGTGCCGTTGAACCCGATGCGGATCCTCGACCGTGACGCGGCCCCGATCTTCCACTGCCTCGCACGTCAGTTGCGAGAGGTTTCCGCAGCGCTGACGACGAGCGATCAGCAGCGGGCGGTTCGCGCGTTGGACGCCCTCCGCGGCATGGGGCCGGACCTCGATCGGATGCACCAGGCACTCAGCGGCGCCGAGGAGGTGGTCAGCCTCGCGCCGGCCCGTTGGCTGCGCCGTCAGGATGTGGAGCGGTTCGCGCGCGCGAGCCAGCTGCTGGAACGAGTCATCGAGCACAGCCGGGGAGTGGCCCGCCGCTCGGCGATGGCGTTGCAGTACAACGAGCCGATTCCGCCCGACCTGCCCGCCAGCGTCGGACAACTCGCCGACGCGGTCGACCTGCTGCGCCGTGAGCATCGCGCCGGGCGCCCCACCGAGAGGACCCGCCACGCGGTGCGCGCTGCCCTCCACCAGGCTGGCCGAGCCCGAGCCCAGGGGGTCGACGAGTTTGGCGACGCGGTGGTGACCCAACTGCGTACCGCCGCCAGCGACCTCCTTCGCGCCACCGGCTACGACCCGACAACGGCGAACGACGAGGTACGGAAGGCAGTGCAGGACGGCGAGAACTCTGTTCACGCGGGCGATGATTAGCGGCCTGGTCATCGGGCCGAGGCCCGGCCAGGCGATCCCACACGCCTGACAGCGCCAGGTGGGCCGCGAGGGACCGGCGGCGGGTCACACCGTCACCCGCAGGGGTACGACCGGCCGGCGCCGACGGACCGGGGCGGGTGGAGCCGTCAGCCAGCGCACACCCTCGGGCATCAGGTACAGCTCGCGGCGGGCTACCGCGTCGCCGTGCGGGGCCAGCTCGTAGCACTCGATCCACAGCCAACCGTGGTAGGTGTGCCGGTCGGCCAGTACGCGGATCACGCGGACGGTGACCGCCCGGACGAACTGCGGGCTCGCATCCCGGGTCAGGCGCAGCAGGTCACCGGACTGGATCGTCCGCTCTGCCACCTCGGCATTCGGCCTCGCGTCGGGCGTCTTCGGTGTGTCCGGCACGGCTTCCCCTCGCATTCGGTGATGGGAAGGGGGCCCGGCCTCGGTGCTCGCCGTCGGATCGGCCGGGCCCCCGGCACGAACGCGGGCGGCGGGCTTCTGTCGCCTCCACCACTCACGCCGTCTACGCAGCACCCTGCCGAGGGTTGCGTGACAATCACACAGCGTTAGATGATTTCTTCGGTACGTACCATTTGCTCCCGAAGGGACGCGGGCATGAACCATGCATTCGTCGCGGCGCTCGCCGAGGCGTGCGAGACGGCCGAAAGCCTGGCCGGTCGCATCGGTCTGCACCCGAAGACCGTCGCCCGGTGGGCAAACCCGGGGCGCATCCCGCAGACCCGGCACCGTGCCGAGGTAGCACAGATCCTCCGGAAGGACGTGCTGGAACTATGGCCGGACGTGCTCAACCGCCGTGAGCCGGTGTGGTTCCGACCGTGGGTCGACATCGAGCGTGAAGCGGTCGCGCTGCGGGCGTTCCAGCTCGCCTGGGTTCCGGGCCTGCTCCAGACCGAGGCGTACGCACGCGCCACGCTTGCTTGGGAGGCGCTGATCCCAGCCGAGATAGACGAGTTGGTCGCGGCACGCATCGACCGGCAAGCGATCCTGACCCGTGAGCGCGGACCCCTGTTCATCGCGGTGCTGGACGAAGGGATCATCCGCCGCCCGGTCGCCGGGGGCCGGGCGCTCATGGCTGCCCAGCTCGCTCACCTCTTGGTCTGTGCCGACCTGCCGAGCGTTCAACTCCACATCGTGCCGAGCGAGGCGGCAGCCTACCCGGGGCTCAATGGGCCGTTCACACTCGCCGAACTGCCCGGCGGAACGCGAGTGGCGCATGTGGACAGTCAGGCGCACGCGCAGATCGTCGACCAGGCGTCGGAGATTGCTACGCTGGAGCGACGGTGGGAACGCATACGGGGCGAGGCCCTTCCCCGCGGGCGGTCCCTGGACCTCCTGAAAGAAGCGGCAGCCTCATGGACATGACCGGCGCGCGGTGGCGCAAGAGCACGAAGAGCGGCAGCAACGGCGGCGACTGCGTGGAGGTCGCCGACAACCTTCCCGGCGTCGTCCTGGTCCGCGACACGAAGAACCGCGACGGCGGCACCCTGGCCTTCAGCCCGACGGCGTGGCGCACATTCGTCACCCAGGTCGCCGAGCGGCCGTAGGTGCTTCTGCCTTCCCGCACACCGTGACGGTCCGTTACCGCGCGTCGCGCAGCTTCAGAATGTATGTCGCAGTAAGCGCAACGGCACGGTCTTCGTCATGTGACAGATCTGCGAGGGCGCGTGCGGTCGTGATCCCCGGGATGTCCGCGAGCGCCTGTGTCAGCCGTCGACGGACAGACGATTCACCCGTGCCGTGAGCGAGGCAGTCAACGAGCCTGGTAGCGATCTGATCCGCCAACGCGGGGTCACTCGCCAGCGCGCTCAATGCATCGGCTGCATCGACGTCATTCGTCTCCTCAACGACCATGTCGATGAGCGTCGGGACCGCGTCGGCTACTCCACGTGCCCCGAGCGCCAGAGCTGCATACCTGCGTACCACGATGTCGGAGCTCGCGAGGGCGTCCCGCAGCAGCGCGGTCGCGTAACCGTTCGGGATCTCGGCGATGGACTGGACGGCACGCTTCCGCACCTCGGCCACGGGTGAGCCGAGGCCCTCCGCCAGCAGTGCCAAACCGCCACCGCCCGATTGCGCCAGAGCCCATCGAAGAGCTCCGGCGACGTTCGGGTCCGTCTCGCTCAGCGCTGCCTCGACCAGTGCCTCCACTGGTACCGGAACCTCCTCGACTGCCGACAAGGCCGCGCGCTGGCGCTTCCCGGCACTCTCCGACCCCAGTGCCTGGAGGAGGGCAACGACCTGGAGGACGTCCTCCCAGCCGGCGGGTTCCGCGGCACCGATCCGACCGAGTCGGGTGAGCAGCTCCGTCTCCTCTGCGATGCGCTTTCGCGTCTGGCGGATGAGGTCATCGACGAGCTCTGACGGCGTGAAGCCGGGATCATCGAGCGCGCGCCCGACCTCACGCAGCGACAGCCCCAATGACCGCAGGCTCTCGATATGGAAGATCCGCCGGATGTCCTCGCTGGAATACTCCCGATAGCCACCGCCGGTACGACCCGTCGGCCGCACCAACCCGAGCGAGTCGTAGTGCCTGAGCATCCGGGCGCTGACCCCGGACCGTCGTGCCACCTCACCGATCAACACTGCCTGTCACCCCTCCTGGCCGGCCCTGCCGACGGCTACGACGCGCTTCGCCTCCTCGATCGCGAACTCGAATCCGGCATCCGGGTCGCGCAACAGCCCTTCCGTGGCGATCGCGTGCGCGCGCACGCGAGGGTCGAGATCCGTCATCGCGGCGCGCAGGGTCGGCATGATCACCTCACCGAGCGCGATCAGCGCCCGGCTCAGGCTCAACTGCGTCTCACGCTCGCCGCGCCCGAGCTGTGTCGACAGCACTCCGGCCAACCCGAGTTCTTCACCTTCGGGCACGAGTACGACCGCTGCTCGCCAGGCGCTCCGCGCCACCTCGTCGTCGGCGTCGGTCAGCAGCGCCCGTGTTATCGCTGGCCACGCCTGCCGATCCCCGATCTTGGACAGCGTGTGCAGCGCCTGGCTTCGTGCCTGCGCACGCTCCGAGCGAAGTTCGTCCATGAGCTTTGGGACCGTCACTGCTGACGAGTGTCGGATGAGTGCCCACGTCAGCATCTCGCGTACGTGAAAGTCGGGCTCGATCGCGCATCGTTCGATGAGCTTGTCGATGAACCGGGGGTCAGGGTTCGTGCCGACCGCCAGCGCTGCCCGCAGCCGCACCGACGAGCCGCTGTTCGCCAGCCCCTGGAGAGCTCGCATCGCGTCCGTGTCCTCGTTCGGCATGGTCATCGGGACCACCTCCCTGACACAGTGAAGAGCTTGTCACTGTGTCAAGGTCAAGCGGGACCATCCCGTGCGATGGTCAGGCGCAGCGCGTTCTCAGTCTGCGGGTGCCGGTTCGGCGGGCCGGGGCGTGAAGAAGCGGATGATGTCTTCCGCTGCGGTGGGGGACAGCATCATCGCCTGGACTCGTGCGGACATTTCGGCGATCGGGTGGATCCTGCTGAACATCGCCTCCTCGTACGCCTGAATTGCAGAGTCCGGGTCGGCGGGGTTGGCGGCGAGTCGGCTGGCGAGTTCGGCGGCGTCGAGCATGGCCTGGTTGGCGCCCTCGCCGACCGGCGGCATGAGGTGCGCGGCGTCGCCGATGAGGGTGATACCCGGCCGGCTGGACCAGCGCGTACCAATGGGCATCGCTTCGATCCTGCGCGGCGTCGGCGCGCTGTCGCCGGCCTCGATGAGTGCGGTGAGGCGTGGGTGCCAGCCACCGAACATGTCCAGCAGAGCAGGCTTGCTGCGATATGTGTCGATCGAGCGATCCTCTGCGCGCAGCGAGATCCCGACGCGGAGGCTGCCATCGCCGATGCGTTGCGCTGCCAGGATCTGATTCACCCCGACGCACCACAGGTTCCCGGGGCCGACCAGCTCGGCGAGATCGGGATGGCGCCGGTCGACGTCGCAGATGTTCAGCTCCGCAAAGGTGGCCACATAGGATGTTTCCGCGTCGGTCAGCAGCGACCGGACAACCGAGCGCGCGCCGTCGGCACCGATGAGGATGTCGCAGTCGATTTTGTGGCCGCCGTCGAACGTCAGTCCCCAGCCTCCGTCAGGTCGTGGCGTCGCTGCGACAAGCCGGTGTCGCCACGCAACCGCGCCGCTGGGGAGCGAATCGAGCAGAAGATCACGCAGTACGCTCCGGTCAATCTCGGGACGTCCGGAGAATGAGCCAGGTTGCGGCTCATGGTGTACCAGGGTCCGTCCGGTCGGGTCGACGATGCGATGTTCCTCGCCCTCGGGCCGCGCCTCCGACCGGAACCGGCCGGTGAGGCCCGCCTCGGCCAGGGCCCGTTGCCCGGACTCCGGGTGCAGGTCGAGCGTGCCGCCTTGCGATCGCGCGGATCGGCTTGCCTCGCGCTCGTACACCACCGCATCGATGCCGTGCCGATGCAGGATCCGTGCCAGCGTCAGCCCGCCAAGGCCGCCACCGGCAATCGCGATTCTCATCTTCGTCCCCTTAGCGTACGCTGTATTCATGGATACGCCGTACGGTAGCGCGCCGATGCCCGTTTGGGAACGGCCCGAGCCCCAGCCGCGAGCGGCGCCGGTGCCGTTGAGCCGCGAGAAAATCGCCGCTACGGCGATCCGGCTAGCCGACGTGCACGGCCTCGACGGACTGTCGCTTCGCAAGATCGCAAAAGAGCTGGGGGTCGGCCCGATGCGGCTCTACGACTACGTGACCAACAGATCCGAACTGCTCGATCTGATGGTCGACGTCGTCTATGCCCGGATCGCCGAGGTCGGCCGGCACTCCGAGTGGCGCGCCACGGTGCTGGCCGTCGCCCACGCGACCCGCGACGCCGCCCTTGATCATGAGTGGTTTTCCGATCTGCTCGGCGGGAGGCCACACTTGGGACCTCACGCGCTCGCCGTGGGCGAAGCGACCGCGGCGGCGCTGAGCCAGGCCCCCAGCGTGCGCGGCATCGACGATCTCCAGCGGGCTTTGAGCGCCCTCAACGCCTTCATCATCGGAGCGGTCCGCAGAGAGGTCACCGAGCGACGCACCGCCCGTTCCACCGGCACCGATGAGGCCGCCTGGCAGGCCAGCCTCGGCCCCTACCTCACCCGCATGTTGAAGACCGGCCGGTACCCCACCGTCGCCCGGCTCGTCATCGACGGCGCCCACCTCAACGCCGAGGAAACCTTCAACCACAACCTGACCACCGTCTTGGACGGCATCACCAGCCATCCCCGCGCGTGACCAACTGCTCCGAGGCCAGCGGCCGAAGCGGGGAGGGAGACAACTCATCTGCTCGGATCCTGGCTGACCGAGCTGGGGAAGTCAGCCCAGCGCGGCTGCCTTACGCAGCAGCACTGAGCGTTCGCGCTGGTTGGCGCATAGCCGGGCCGCCAATTCCAGCTCGGCGCGTGCCTCCGGTCGCCGGCCGAGGCGGGTCAGCAGCTCACCGCGCACGGTGGGAACCAGATGCGAACCGGGGAGCCGGTCCGAGGCGATCAGCTCGTCCACGATGGCCAGGGCTTGCGCTGGACCCGAGGCCATGGCCACGGCGACGGCCCGGTTGAGTTCGACCACCGGGGAGGGCGCGACCCGGCCGAGCGCCTCGTAGAGCACCACGATCCGGTCCCAGTTGGTCTCCTCGACCGAGGGTGCCGACGCGTGGGTGGCGGCGATCGCGGCCTGCAGACCGTAGGGGCCGAGGCCGCGAGTCGATGCCTTGGCCAGCGCGGCCAGCCCACGGCGGATCGCCGGGAAGTCCCACAGCCGCCGGTCCTGGTCCTCGAGTAGGACCGGCGAGCCGTCCGGGCCGGTCCGGGCCGGGAAGCGCGCGGCCGTCAGCTCGCACAGCGCGAGCAGGCCGTGCACCTCCGGCTCGTCCGGCTGCAGCGCGGCCAGCGTGCGGGCCAGCCGGATCGCCTCGTACGCGAGGTCGGGACGCAGCAGCCGGTCGCCCGACGTCGCCGTCGACCCCTCGGTGAAGATCACGTAGAGGACGCTGAGCACGCCGCCCAGCCGTTCCCGGCGCTCGCCGGCCGCCGGCAGTTCGAACGGCACCCCGGCCGCCGCGATCGTCTTCTTGCCCCGGGTGATGCGGGCCTGCACGGTCGGCACGGGTACGAGGAACGCGCGGGCGATCTCCTCGCTGGGCAGGCCGCCGACCACGCGCAGGGTCAGCGCCACCCGGGCCTCCGGGGAGAGCACCGGGTGGCAGCTGACGAACATCAGCGCCAGGACGTCGTCGTCGATCTTGTCGGGGTCGACTTCTTCGTCGACCGCGGGGTCGGCCGCCAGCAGGGCGTATCGGTGCTGAAGGGCGGCCCGGCGGCGGATCGCGTCGATCGCCCGCCGCCGGGCCGTGGCCATCAGCCAGCCGGCCGGATTGGCCGGAGCGGCACGCGGCCACGACACCAGCGCCTCAGCCACCGCCTCCTGGGCCGCGTCCTCGGCCAGCCCGAAATCGCCGGTGAACCGGGTCAGCGCGGCGACGATCCGGGCCGACTCGATCCGCCAGACGGCCTCGACGTCGGCCGTACCCATCAGATCTGGCCGTTGCTCTCGCCGCCCTGCGGGACCTCGTCGGCCTCGGCCACCCGCCGGACCTCGATCTTGGACCCGCGGACCGCCGGGACCCGCTTGGCCCACTCGATCGCCTCCTGTTTCGTGGCGACATCGAGCAGGAAGTAGCCACCGAACAGTTCCTTGGTCTCGCCGTACGGCCCGTCCGTGACCACCGGCGCCTCGCCGCTGAAGTCGACCACGACGCCCTGGCCCGGATCGTCCAGCCCTTCCGCCGCGACGAGAACGTCGGCCTTCATCATGTCCTCGATGAACTGGCGGGTCGTGGCCATCATCTCGTCGAGATCAGCCATCATGGCCGCGTTCGTCTCATCGGTGCCCCGCATGATCAGCAGGTACTTCGACATCGCGTTCTCCTCGTCCGGCGGGGCCGCCCGTCGGCCCTCGCCCCCACACGTCGAACGAGCGGCCCGCGGATCGACACAGCCCCGGAAAAAATCTTCCCACCCGCGTCCCGCCCGTCAGGCCGGCCCCTGAGCGTTGGCCAACGCGGACGCCTGGCTGATCAGGAAGCTCATTGTCGCAGTTCGGCAGGGCGGCAACGCTCACCCGGATCTCCGGTACATCGCCAGCCGCTCGCAACGTCGCCGGTGGATGCTGACCTCACCGCCGGTGTTGACGGACCCGGACGGCTATCCGAATCGGTCAGCGAGCTTCGTCAGCTTGGTGACGTACGCCGGCCAGTCATAGTCGTCGGGGATGTTGGTGTTCTCCCGCCGCAGGCCGATCGCCGTGTCGTGCTGCTCGCGCATGATGTCGGCGTGACCGGCGTGACGAGCGAGGTCCAAGGTCACGTGGACGATGATCCTTTGCAGCGTCACGTCCTGTGCACCTGGCCGCCACCACGGCACCCGCCCCGGCGCGTCGAGCGGTAGCTGTTGGATCGTCTGATCCGCGAACACCCCGACACGGCGATACAGGTCGATCAGTCCATCCTTCGTCTCGTCCTCCGTCGCGTACCAGTCTGCCTGCGGGTCCTCCTCGAACGCCTGCATGGGGACCAGTTCCTCAGGCGTCGGGAATTCGCGCCCGAAGGTAGGCCCAAAGTAGCCGGCTTCGACATTGAGGCAGTGTTTGAGGACTCCCAGTAGGTTGTTGCCGGTCGCGGTGCGGGGCATTCTGGCTTCGCGTTCGCTCAGCCCGTCGACCTTCCAGATCAGGTCTTCGCGAGTCGCCTGGAGGTAGTGGTGCAGCGCGGCCTTCGCATCGCCCAAGTCAGCCATGCCCGCCAGTTTTCCTTACGCGCCGAGCCATCGTGCGAGGTGTCCTCTACAAGATCAGCGCCCGGCTGCAGCGGTCAGCATCTTCAGGCCGAAGCGGCCGGCCAGCGGGGCGGAAGTCAGGCGCCGCCCGGGCGGCGGGTGGGGGCACTATCGTTCTGGCGTGCACATCCGTTTTGACGTCCCAGCCGATCCCGCCTACCCAGGCCGCGTGGCCGCTGCGCTGAGCAGCGTGCGGCTGCGCAGGTTCGGCTATATCGGCGCGGTGCTGGCGGTGGTCGGGGCGATCGGTTTGGCCGTCTCGCGAGGGTTCGCGTGGGGCGAGCAGATCTCACCGCTGTGGATTGCGATGGTCGTGGGTGGCCTGCTGTCGATGCTGTACTCGCCGTGGGTGCGGTTGCGCGCCCGGCGCCGCTCCAGTCGTTTCGCTGTCGAGGGCAGCTACGACATCACCGATGACAACATCATGATGCGCAGCGGCTCGGAGTCCGGCGGCATCGCCTGGGACGGGGTCGCCCAGGTAAGGGATACCCCGGAGTTCTGGATCGTGTACGTCGGCCAGATGCCGGCGACCGTCATCCCACGTCGGTTGATGTCCGCCGAGGACGCCGAGACGTTGCGAGCCCATATGGCCAAACGTGGGCTCCTTTAGTTTCGGTGAACGCATCTGCCGCTGACAAAGCGTGCGGGCCGCCGGCGCTTCGTCACTGCGCACGGAACGCCCTGGCTCAGGCGTCGGCCTCGGGCAGCTCCTCCGGGTCGGCGACCCAGCCGGAGAAGACCGGCACCCCGTGCCAGGGCCCGATGGTGCCGTCCGGCCGGGTATCGGTGGCGACCGCGACCACCGCGTACGGGTGGCCGAAGCGCAGCTCGGCGGTGCGGGCGACGCCCTCGGGCGGCAGGCTGGTCAGGCCGAACATCCCGGTCACTGCCGCCGCCTCGAAGCCGTACCGGCCGAACCGGGCCATCGCCGCCTGACGCGCCTCGAAGGTCTCCACCGGCAGGGCCAGCGCGGTCGCCAACGTCGCCGACGCGGCCGGGAAGCCCAGTTTCGGAGCCGTCAGGTCATGCTCGCTCCGGGCCGACCAGCAGGGGAGTACCGCGCGGTGTCGCTCCTCTCGGCCGTCGCGGGCCCGGGTCCGTACCCGTTCCTCGCGCAGCGTCCACAGCGGAGTGTCGCCGAGCGGCAGGTCGAACAGCGAGCGGCGCCCGGCCGGCTCGGCGCCGTCGGCCGCGCCGGCGCTGAGGTGGTACGCGGCGGCCAGCACCTCGGCCGGCGGGACGTGCGGCGCGGCGGCCACCGAGACGACGACCAGCCCCGCGCCGTCGGTCGCCTGGGCTGGCGCGGCGTGCACGATCACGTCACCGGCCCCCGGGGTCGTCGCGATGGCGATCTGGTGGCCGTGGCCCGGGCTGCGCAGCGCCCGGCGCAGCTTGGTCGCCCAGGCGCTGTCGACGCCGAGCGCGTCAGCGTCGGCGACCTCGAACGGGTCGGCCCAGGAGATCCGGGTGGCCAGCGCGCTGGCCAGGGCCAGCACCACGTCCGGCCCGACCCGCAGCGGGAACGTCTCGATCAGGCCGAGGGTGTTCTCACGCGCCCAGGCGTCCAACCCGGCCTGGTCGGGTAGTGCGCCGACCTCGGTCGCCGCGGGCAGCGCGGCCCGCCAGTCGGACGGTCCGCCGTCGCCCTGCCCCGGCCGGTGCCACAGCGCGGTGGCGGACGCCACCAGCGGATGCGGCGCGTCCAGCAGCGCGCGGGCGACCTCGGCCGCGCTGGTCAGATCGGTGCCGAGGGCCTCCGCCAACCCGTCGGCCGCTCTGCGATCGACCGCACGGGGGCCGGTCGCCGCCGTGGCGGAGAGCGCGAGCAGCAGCCAGGCGCCGAGCGGGGAGGCGACGTGATGCTCGGCACCGATCTGAGCGTGCAGGTTCTCGGCGTACCGGGACAGCGGGCCGTGCAGGTCGCTCGTCATGCCCCCACTCTGCCCGCCGCCGCTCGGTCCGGCATCCTCGCTGACCCGGTTCACGAGAACAGTTCGAACGGTTCGTCGATCTCCTCGCCGGCCAGGAAGGGCGTGATCAGCCGGGGGAGCCGTCCCGGGTAGAAGCGGGCCGAGCTGGCCACCACCTCGGGCAGCGGCCACCAGCGGAAGCCGAAGTAGTCCTCCAGCTCGTAGTCGAGTCGCTGCGCCTCGTCCACGTCCGGACCGGGGCCGTCCAGCCGTACCGCGACGACCACCTCGTCCTGGACGTGGCGTAGTTGGCGGTGCAGGAAGCTCGCGCGCCGCCGCCAGGTTGGCGGGCCCACCTGGTCGGCGGTGACGGCGATGCCGGTCTCCTCGCGCAGTTCCCGCACCGCCGTGTCGCGGTAGGTCTCTCCGGGGTCCATGCCGCCGCCGGGCAGCTCCCACCAGGTGCCCAGCCGCGGGTGGTCCGGGTCGCGGGTGTGGAACAGCAGCACCCGGTCGGCGCCGTCGCGGACCACCACCCGCACCGCGCTGCGCTCCAGGATCGGCAGGTCGTGTGGCAGCTCAGTCATCGGTACGCCCGGCGCCGGCGATCTCGGTGCGACCCAGCCGTACGGGGGTGCCACCGCGCAGCGAGTTGGGGATCTCGGCGATCGCGTCCACCCGCTCGACCAGTGCCCGGAGCACCTCCGGCGGGGCGTCGCCCTCGACCCGTACGTCGTAGCGGACCTCCGTGGACACGGCCGGTTCGCCGGTGAAGTCGCCCCGCACCGTCACCTCGACCCGGTGCAGGTCGAGGCCGGCCGCCCGCGCCTCCCGGAACAGGTCGTTGGAGACGCAGCCGGCGACCGCGAGGTAGAGCAGTTGGCCCCCGTTGAACCCGAGCCCGCCACCGCCGCCGTCCACCGGCCGGTCCACCACCAGGGTGTACGCCCCGGCGGAACCGAGTGCCGTAACCGCCCCGGGCAGACTCCTGGTACGTACCTCGATGGTCACTGCGCGTACCTCCGCGTCGTCGCGATGCCGCGCACCAGTCTGCCGTAGTACCGCCCGCTTCGACGGCCGCTGCGGGACCGGTAGGCTGCCCGCCGTGGCTGGTCTGTTGAGGAATGTGGCAGCGCGCATCTCACGGGTGGGCGCCGCGATCCCGTCGCCCCGGCGGTCCGGTCCGGCCCCGGCGAAGGTGGCCCGCCAGCGCCAGGTGAGCGCGTTGCAGCGGCGGGAGCTGACCTACGCCCCCGAGCGGGACGGCCAAGCCGACCCCGGGGAGATCGTGTGGACCTGGGTGCCGTACGAGGATGACCCCCGGCAGGGCAAGGACCGGCCGGTGCTGGTTGTCGGGCGGCACAGCCGGACGCTGTTCGGGCTGATGCTGTCCAGCCAGAGCGAGCGGCACGGGCAGCGGCACTGGTTCGCGCTCGGGCCCGGTGAATGGGACCGGGACAACCGGCCGAGCTGGGTCCGGCTGGACCGGGTGCTCACCATGCGCGAGGACAGCATCCGCCGCGAGGGGGCCGTGCTGGACCGGCCTCGGTTCGACCGGGTCGGGCAGGCCCTGCGCGCCGGCTACGGCTGGCGCTGACCGCCCCGCCCGGCACCTGACGTCAGGCCGGCTCGCGGCCGGCACCCTTCGCGTCCGGCGGCGGGTACGGCTGTTCGGCAAGCAGCCGGGCCAGGTGTGCGCTGTTGAGTGCCAGCGTCTTCGTGGTGCGGCCGGTGGTGTCGGGCTTGGGACCGGCATCCTGGTAGTCCAGTGTGTGCAGCGCCTCGCCGACCCAGTAGGTGGCGCCGGCCCCGGCGCAGGTGAACCCGACCTCGTTGAGTGCCTGCTGCACCTGGCCGATGGTGTGGTGCGCGCCGTCCTCGTTGCCGACGACGGCCACGCCGGCCACCTTGCCGTAGGTGAGTAGCCGGCCCTCGGCGTCGGTCTCGGAGAGTTCGGCGTCCAGGCGTTCGAGGACCATCTTGCAGACGCTGGACGGCTGACCGAGCCAGATCGGCGTGGCGATGATGAGCACCTGGGCCGCCAGGATCTTGGCCCGAATCGCCGGCCAGCCGTCCCCGTCGCCCTCGTCCGTCGACACCCCGAACCGCACATCGTGGTCGACCACCCGGAGCATCTCGCCGTCCACACCCTGCATGGCGAGTTCGGCCAGCACCTCCCGACCGAGCTGTTCGGAGCTGGACGGGACCGGCGACGGCTTGAGGGTGCAGTTGAGAACGAGGGCGCGGATGCTCGCCACGTCGGTTCCTCTCGGCCGTCGATCGGTGATCGCCACTCATACCCCGGCGCCGGTCCGAATCACACCGGTGCCGGACCGGCTTCTCCTGACGGGGTTGACGGAACCCCGGTGAGCGGTATATTCAACCCAACGGTTGATAACCCAGATGGTTGAGAGCGACTAATGACAACAGATCCGGTCAGCGCGGTGTTCGCCGCTCTCGCCGATCCGACCCGGCGGGCCATCCTGGCCCGGCTGGCGGCTGGCGAGGCGACGGTCAACGAGTTGGCGGAGCCGTTCCCGATCAGCGTGCAGGCGATCTCCAAGCACCTCAACGTGCTGGAACGCGCCGGTTTGATCGTGCGGACCCGTGAGGCGCAGTGGCGTCGATGCCGGCTCGACCCGGCCCCGCTGCGCACGCTCGCCGAATGGGTCGAGCAGTACCGCCGGCTCTGGGACGACCGTTACGACAGGTTGGACGACTACCTACGCGATCTGAAGGAGAACAGTGATGAGCGAGCTCCGTGACCTCGTGATCGACCTCCCGTCCGACCGGGAGATCACCCTCACCCGTTCTTTCGACGCCCCGCGCGAGCTGGTCTTCGCCGCGCACACCCAGGCCGAGCACCTGAGGCAGTGGTGGGGGCGGGGCAACCCGCTGGACATCGAGATCGACTTCCGGGAGGGCGGCAGCTACCGCTTCGTCGAACACGCCGAGGACGGCAACGACTACGCGTTCCGCGGCGAGTTCCGGGAGATCGCCGCACCGGAGCGGATCGTGCAGACCTTCGAGTTCGAGGGCATGCCGGGCCAGGTGGCGGTGGAGACGATCGTCTTCACCGAGGGCGACGGCGGCACCGTGATCACCAGCACGACCCGGTTCGACACCAAGGAGCAGCGCGACGGCATGGCCGATTCCGGCATGGCGCAGGGCGCCGCCGAGTCGTACGCCGCACTGGACCGGCACCTCGCCACGCTGCGCTGAACCGGTCGGGCCCGGGTGCCGCGCGCGGCGACGCCCGGGCCGGCGCCGGTCTAAATTCGATGGGCCGGCGGCCCGGCCGATGGCAGGGTGTCCAAATGATCGAGGACGCGTCGCGGCAGGTGGTCGGCTGGGTCCGCGCGGACTTCGGCCTCGACCTGACCACGATGGACGAGGTGACCCACGGTGCCGACCAGCACGCCCGGCTGTGGCTGGCGCGAGCCGCCGACGGCGCCCGGTACGCGGTCAAGCTGAGCGGTGGCGGCACCCCGGCCGGCCTCGTCGTGACGGCGCACCTGGCCGGGCAGGGCGTGCCGGGCATTCCCGCGCCGTTGCGCACCCGCGACGGGCGGCTGTGCGGTGACCGCGACGGCCGCCGCCTCTCGGTGGTGCCCTGGGTCTCCGACCATCGGGCGCTCGACGGCCCGATGACCGAGGCGCACTGGCGCACGTACGGCGAGCTGCTGGCCGCGGTGCACGCGGTGCCGGTGACCGCCGAGCTGATGCGGCTGCTGCCGCCCGGCGGCGCGGCGTACCCGGCGATCGTGGCCGGGACCCGCGCGATGGCCGAGCGGTTGCGCGACCCGGACCCGGCCGACCCCGCCGGCCCGCTGCTGGCCGAGCTGGCGGGCGTCTGGTCCGCGGTGGCCGACCGGGTGTCGGCCCTGACCCGCGAGGTCGAGCGCCGCGCCGCCGACCCGGCCGGGCCAGTCGTGGTCTGCCACGGTGACCCGCACCTGGGCAATCTGCTGCTCGGCCCGGACGGGCAGGTCTGGCTGATCGACTGGGACGACGCGGTGCTCGCCCCGCCCGAGTGTGACCTGATGTTCGTCATCGGCGGGGTGCTCGCCTTCGCACCGATCACCGCCGAGCAGGAGATGGCCGTCCTCGCCGGCTACGGCCGGGTCGACGTCGACCCGGCCCGCCTGGCCTGGTTCCTCGCGGTCCGCGCGCTCGACGACCTGAGCGACTGGACCCGCCAGGCGTTGGACACCAGCGCCAGCGCGGCCGACCGGGCACGGTCAGCGGGGATCGTGCGGGGGTTGGTGTCGCCGGTCGGCCTGGTCACCCTCGCCGACGCTGCACTGCGCGACCTCGACCAGGTGCGTTGACCCCACCCGCGGATCCCCGACCGGTCAGCACTCGGCCACACGCGCGATGTCGACGAGCTGCCGGGGTGACCTGCTGCCGCCGAGACTCTTCGCCTGGTACATGGCCGCGTCGGCGCGGCTGAGCGCATCGGTGAGCTGGGCCGGGCCGGTCACCGGGGCGAGACCAACCGAGGCGGTCACCTGGACGCTGCATCCGGTCAGTCGGATCGGGGCGGCGAGGGTCTCGCTGAGCCGCCGGGTGGCGTGCTCGATCCAGCGCCGATCGACGGTCGGGCTGGCGAGCAGCCCGGCGAACTCGTCCCCGCCGAGGCGGGCGACGAGGTTGTCGCCAGCGAACCCGGCCAGCCGCTCGGCCACGCAGATCAGCACCTGGTCGCCTGCGGCGTGCCCGTACCGGTCGTTGATCTGCTTGAAGTCGTCCAGGTCGAGCACGATGGCGATCAACGGCTGCCCGGCCGCGTCGGTGAGCAGGGTGGCCGCGAGCCGGTAGAAGGCGCGCCGGTTGGGCAGCCCGGTGAGCGGGTCGTGGCTGGCGGCGTGCCGCTCGGCGGCGAGCTCGGCCTGGAGGTGCTCGATCTCGGCCTCGGCGCGCAGCGCCCGTCGGCGGAGCTGCCAGGAGGAGAGCAGCGCGCCCGCGGCGCAGATGCCGGAGGCGACACTCATCGGATCCGGCACGAACACTCCCATCGCCGCGACCGCCTCCAGCCCTCGGCCGGCGCGGCGCGCACGCCGCGTCGGGCCCAGTTTCTCCTGATGGTTGCCCCATTCGGGTAACTCAACGTAAACGGATGGGCACCGTTCACGTGCGTTATCATGCTCGCCGTCCGGTGCAGATGCAATAGCAGATGCACGTGCAGCACCGTCCAATGTCGATACCGCACCCCTCGCCGTCACCGCTCCTCCCACGGGCATCGGCGGGCTCGTGAGCAGAAAGACGCCCTCATGCAGCAGCCTCCGAATGGCGTTCCGATCCATCAGTTGCCTCCGCTGAGCTGGAAGAAGAGTCGCCGCAGCAACCCCAGCGGGAACTGTGTCGAACTCGCCGAACTGCCCGGCGGAGCGGGCATCGCGGTCCGCAACTCGCGACATCCGGAGGGGCCGGCGCTGATCTACACGGTGGATGAGATCGCGGCCTTCGTGCTCGGCGCTCGGGATGGCGACTTCGACCATCTCATCAACTGAGCGTTGCCGATGGACCATCCCGGCGACGGGACTGATTCACCGGTCCGGAGGAGTTCATCTCACTGTCGGTCCATGGCATGCTTACACGTCGGTCGGGCCAGGGTGCCCGACCGCGTGGATCGGTATCCGGAGGTCCGCACGTGACGATGGTTCCCGCCGAGGGCGGCCCGACAACCGGGCCAACCGTGCTGCGCATCCTGCTCGGTGCCCAGCTGCGCCGGCTGCGGGAGTCCAGCGGGGTGACGCGGGAGGGCGCAGGCTGGGAGATCCGGGCCTCCGAATCCAAGATCAGTCGGATGGAGCTGGGCCGGGTCGGGTTCAAGGAACGCGACGTGTCGGACCTGCTCACCCTCTACGGGGTCACCGACGAGCAGGAGCGGGAGGCGCTGCTCAAACTCGCCCGGGACGCCAACAGCCCTGGCTGGTGGCACCGCTACGGCGACGTCCTGCCCACCTGGTTCCAGTCGTACCTGGGGCTGGAGGCGGCGGCCGCGCTGATCCGCAGCTACGAGGTGCAGTTCGTGCCCGGCCTGCTGCAGACCCGGGAGTACGCCCGGGCGGTGGTGCTGCTCGGGCACGGCGCGGCCGGCTCGGCCGAGATCGACCGGCGTGTCGCCCTGCGACTGCAGCGCCAGCAGTTGCTCCACCGGGAGCACCCGCCACAGCTCTGGGCCGTGGTGGACGAGGCGGCGCTGCGCCGCCCGATCGGCGGCGCCGAGGTGATGCGCGACCAGTTGACCGCGCTGATCGAGGCGACCAAGTCGCCGAACATCCGCCTCCAGGTCATCCCGTTCGCCGCCGGTGGCCACGCCGCCGCCGGGGGAGCGTTCACCATCCTGCGCTTCGGTGACCCGGAGCTGCCCGACATCGTCTACATCGAACAGCTCACGAGTGCCATCTACCTGGACAAGCGAGACGACCTGGATTACTACGCGGTGGCGATGGAGCGGCTGTGCGTCGAGGCCGAGCCGCCGGAGCGCACCCCGGAGATCCTCGGACGGCTGCTGGAGGATCTCTATCCAGCGTGACCGGCGACCGGGGCGGTGCCCCGGCCTGGGTGGCACTAACATGGTCGGCGACCGGTGACAGTGGACAGACGATGCCGGTCGATGCGCGCCGACTCGTGGAGGCAGCCTTGACCACCGATGCTCCCGGCGCGACGGCCGGTGTACCGAGCGACCGGATCGACACCTCGGTGCCCCACCCGGCCCGCCGCTACAACTACTGGCTGGGCGGCAAGGACAACTTCGAGGCCGATCGGGAGTCCGGCGACGCCATGGCGGCCTCGTTCCCGACCATCCGCATCTCCGCACTGGAGAATCGCCGCTTTCTCGGGCGGGCGGTGGGCTACCTGGCCCGCGAGGCCGGCATCCGGCAGTTCCTCGACATCGGCACCGGCATTCCGACCGCCGACAACACCCACGAGGTCGCCCAGGGCATCGCGCCGGAGTCCCGGGTGGTCTATGTGGACAACGACCCGATCGTGCTCGCCCACGCCCGCGCGCTGCTGACCAGTTCGGCCGACGGCGCCACCGCCTACATCGACGCCGACCTGCGCGACCCCGAGCGGATCCTCACCCATCCGGAGCTGCTGCGCACCATCGACCTGTCGCGGCCGGTCGGGCTCATGCTGGTGGCCGTCCTGCACTTCGTGCCGGATGGCGACGACCCGTACGCGCTGGTGCGGCGGCTGCTCGACGCGCTGCCGGCAGGCAGCTACCTGGCCGCCTCTCACGCCACCCACGATTACCTGCCCCCGCAGGTCGCCGAGGAGGCCAGAGCGGCGGCCAAGGGCGGCGGCCCGCACGGGCTGATCAACCTGCGCACCCGGGCCGAGTTCACCGGCTTCTTCACCGACCTCGACGTGGTCGAGCCGGGCATCACCTCGGTCGCCGAGTGGCGGGCCGAGAGCGAGCCGCAGCCGCGCACCTCAGCGACCGAGGTGAGCATGTACGGCGCGGTGGCCCGCCTGCCCTGACCCCGTCGGGCGGCGCGCTCGTCGGGCCCCGGTTCAGGAGCCCGTGGCGTCGTAGTGGTCCCGGGCGCGTGCACCTCGCCGATGTGCGTCTCGGCCCACGCCTTGATGGCCCGCTGCACCGGCAGCAGGCTCTCGCCCAGCGGCGTGAGCCGGTAGTCGACCCGTGCCGGCACGCTCGCGGTCACCGACCGGCTGACCAGGCCGTCCCGCTCCAGCTGTCGCCGCGCACGAGGCGCTGCGCGGCGAGGGGACCTTCGTCGCCCTGGTGGCGCCGTTCGCCCCGCCGCCGCTGCGGGCCACCCGGGTGGTGGTCCAGGAGGTGTACGCCGACGGCGCCCGGCTGACCGAGCTGTCCGCGCTGGTCGACAACGGGCAGCTCGGCCTGCGGTTGGCCGGACGGCTGCCACTGGCCGAGGTGGCGGTGGCGCACGAGCGGCTGGCCGCCGGGGGCGTGCGGGGTCGTCTGGTGCTGGTGCCCTGACGGCTCGACGACGGGATTGGTCGGCGCACGGTATTGACCGACGCCGACCGGTCCGGCTAATCTCTGAATCGATACAGACTGGATCGATACAGAGAGGTGCCGGTGAAGCCAACCCTGCAAGCCGTGGCAGACGCCGTTGGCGTCTCGCGCAGCACCGTGTCCAACGCCTACAGCCGCCCCGACCAGCTCTCCGCCGCGCTGCGCGAACGGATCCTGGACGCCGCCCGGCAGCTCGGCTACCCGGGCCCCAACCCCACCGCCCGCTCCCTGCGCCGCGGCTTCGTCGGATCGATCGGGGTGCTGTTCACCTCGCAGTTGTCGTACGCCTTCACCGACCCGTTCGCGGTCCGCTTCCTCGCCGGGGTCGGCAGCGCGGCAGAGCGGCACGGCACCAGCATGTTGCTGGTGCCGCTGCCCCCGGCGCAGACCGACGCCCGGCGGGCGGTGGAAAACGCTGCGGTCGACGGGTTCTGCGTCTACTGCGTCGCCGACGAGGAGTGGGCGTTGGACGTGATCCGGGATCGCGGGCTGCCGTACGTCAGCACGGCCTCCCGCGACGACGCCGGCCCCGACGAGCGGTTCGTCGGCATCGACGAGCGGGCCGCGGCCCGCAGCGTCGCCGCGCACGTGGCCGGCCTCGGCCACCGCCGGGTGGCCCTGCTCGCCGATGGCGTGTTGCCCGACGCGCCGGCCGGCCGACTCACCCTGTCCGGGGTGAACGAGGCGGTACACCCGACCACCCGAGGCCGGCTCGCCGGGTTCGCCGACGCGTTCGCCGAGGTCGGCGTCGACTGGGCCGAGCTGACCGTGGTCAACGCTCCGGGCAACAGTCGCCAGGCAGCGTCCGCGGCCGTCGCCGGGCTGTTCGACGGGCCCACACCGCCGACCGCCGTGCTGGCCGGCTCCGACGTGCTCGCCCTCGGCGTGCTGGACGCCCTGGCCCAGCGGCCGGCTGGCGAGCGCCCGCCGGTGTCGGTGACCGGCTTCGATGACATCCCCGAGGCCGCCGCTGCTGGCCTCACCACCGTTCGGCAGCCGGCCGAGGAGAAGGGCCGAATCGCCGCCGAACTACTGCTCGACCCGCCCGCGGACACCGCGGCCGGCCACGTGCTGCTGCCCACCGCACTCGTCGTCCGGGCCTCAACCGGACCTGTCCCGAGGAGTTGACCATGGAACACTCGACCGGCTACATCACCGCCCTCGACGCGATGAACCGACACGTCAACTCGGCCCGCCCGGATGCTCCGGTCCAGGTCGAGCGAGTCCGGCCGCCGTTGCTCGCGCCGTCCCGGCGGGCCACCGCCGTCGTCCTGCGCCGGCTCGCCGACCGGATCCAGCCGCGACCGCTGCCCGCCGCAACCCCCTGCTCCTAGCCGACCCGCCGGCCCGGGGCCGGTCCGCCGTCACCCGCGCACCGGCCCATTTCGGTACGTAGGTGAGGAGTGGGCCGGTACCGGGCGCCCTGGGTGGTCGAGGGGGACGCGGCCAGGCAGACTGGTGAGGCCATGTCGCCGTTCACGCCCACTCTCCGTCTCCACGACCGCTACGTACTGCACGAGCGGATCGGCCTTGGTGGCATGTCCGAGGTCTGGCGGGCCGACGACGAGGTCCTCGGCCGGCCGGTCGCCGTCAAGGTGCTCGCCGGGCAGCTCGCCGCCGACCCGCAACTGCGGGCCACCATCCAGCGCGAGGCCCGCGCGGCCGCCCGGCTGACCCACCCGCACGTGACCCAGGTGTACGACTACGCCGAGGCGACCCTGGCCGGCGGCGCGGTGGTGCCGTACCTGGTGATGGAGCTGGTCGACGGGCACAACCTGGCCGACCGGCTGCGGACCGGCCCGCTGCCCTGGCCGGAGGCGGTCCGGGTGGCCGGGCAGATCGCCGCGGCGCTGGCCGCCGCGCACCGCATCGGCGTGGTGCACCGCGACGTCAAGCCGGGCAACGTCATGCTCACCGACACCGGCGCCAAGGTGCTCGACTTCGGCATCGCCGCGCTCGGCGGGCCGCACCACCCGCTCGGCGGCCAGACCGGCGAGCCGCTGATGGGCACGCCTGCCTACTTCGCACCGGAGCGACTGGCCGCCGGCCCTCCGGACCCGGCCAGCGACGTGTACGCCCTCGGCGCGCTGCTCTACCGCACGCTCACCGGGTGGGCACCGCTGCCCGTGCAGAGCTGGGAGGACGCGCTGGAGGTGCACCGGCGGGGCACTCCGGTCCCGCCGCTGCGGGTGCCCGGCCTGCCAGCCGACATCGCCGAGCTGACCATCGCCTGCCTGGCCGCCGACCCGGCCCGCCGGCCGACCGCCGCACAGCTCGCCACCCGGTTCGGTGCCGGCCAGCCGGTCGAGCCGCCCACCGAGATGCTGCGCGTCCTGCCGTCAGCGCACTCGGCCCACCCGCCCACCCTGATCGACCGCTCGGCGGCCCGCCCCCACCCCACACCGGATGACGCCCCGCCCCGCCGCCGCCGGTCACGACGACCCCTCGCTGTGCTGGCCACGGCCGGTCTCGCGGCGCTGGTCGGTCTCGGCGCGCTGCTCGCCCAGAGCGTCGGCTCGCCCGACTCGTCACAGGTCGCCGACTCACCGTCGACCACCGCCCCGGCACCGTCAACCACCAGCCAGTCGCCGACGCCGGCGGCACCATCCTCGCCGCCGGCCAGCAGCTCCGCGCCTCCGACCATCGGTCAGCAGGTGCCGGTCAGCCTGCGGCAGGTAACCACCGCGTTCGCCGCGGTGCTCGCTGAGGCGCAGGCCCGCGGCGAGATCGACCGGAGGACCGCCGAGGATCTGCGCGACGATCTGGAGGACCTCAGCCGCCGTTCGAAGGACCGCGCCAAGCACGTCACCGAGCTGCGGGAACGCATCGCCGAGTTGGTGGACCGGGACCGGCTGTCGGCGCGGACGGGCGCACAACTCGATGCCCTGCTCAGTCAGGCCAACGGCTTTTCCACCGGCCGTACGGACGACTGATACATCTACCAGCACCGCTGGCATGATGGTCCGATGCGGACGCGGCTGATCTTCGTACGACATGGCGAGTCGATCCACCACGTCGAGGGGATCGTGGGCGGCCCGCACGGTTGCCGGGGCCTGACCGACCTGGGCCACGATCAGGCACGTCAGTTGGCCCGGCGGCTCGCCGTGGACCTTGCCGCCGACAGACCAGCCGCCGTGTACTCGTCCGTGCTGCGCCGGGCCGTCCAGACCGCTCAGCCGATCGCCGCGGCGCTGGGCGTCAATCCGGTCGCGGACTGTGGTCTGTGCACCTGGCACACGCCGCCGTACGCCGACGGTCTGCCGATCAGCCGGTTCCAGGCCGACTACGCGGCGGAGGGTGGGGGCGTGTTCCGGCCGTTCGAGAAGGGCAACGAGAGCTGGGCCGAGTTGGTCGTCCGCGTCAGCCGCGCGATCATGGAGATCGCACAACGACACCGGGGTGCCACGGTGCTGCTGGTCGGACACACCGAGACCGTCGAAGGCGCGTTCCACGCGCTCGGCGCTCAGCCGCTCTACCGGGCGTTCGACCTGGGGGTGGCCGCAGCCTCGATCACCGAATGGACCACGGACGACGACACCGCCAGCTGGCCGCCGGCCCGCTGGACCCTGCGACGCTTCAGCGACACCGGGGGCGTGTGACAGCCGACGGCGCGCTAGAGCTTGATCCAGTACCGGCGCACCGCGCCGTGTTCGGTGCCCCGGATGTCCTCGAGGACACCGCCGTGGTGCTCGATCGTCCTCGCTGAGGCGACGTTGTCCACCGCGCAGGTGACCAGCACCTGATCCAGGCCGAGGGCCCGTGCCTCATCGAGCATCCGGCCCAGCGCCCAGGTGGCCAACCCACGCCGGCGCGCGGACGGCCGGATGCCGTAACCGATGTGGCCGGCGACCCGCAACAGGTAGTCGTCGAGCCCGTGCCGCAGCGCGATCCCACCGAGCACCTCGTCACCTTCGACGATCCATCGGTACGTGCACCGCACCTGTCCAGCGGCCAGCGGCTTCGCCGCGTCCGACTCGTCCGCGAGCCGGCCCACCCAGGCCGCGAACTCGTCAGGCGAGCGCACCTCGTCGGACGGCCGCAGCCCGAAACCGTCCTCGTGGAGGCCGGGACCCCACTCGGCATGCGCCTTGAGCCAGGCGGCGTGCAGGCGGACGGTGGGAGCGATCAGCTCGGGCATGGGGCGACGGTATCCGCCTGGGCGGCGTACCGACACCGGAGCCGGCGGTGAAGTGTCACGTGCCCGTGCCGACCCCCGACGTGGTGAGGGCCTGGAGCGTTTCGGTGGTCGCCGAGTCGGCAGGGAAGAAGGCCTCGACGGCCAGCCCGGAGACGGTGACATCAAGCGGCGTGCCGAAGAGGGTGGTGGTGCTGAAGAAGGACATCTCCTGGTCGTTGTGGCGGTACCGGAGCGGGATGACGATGCGCGAAACCGCCTCGCTGATCGGTGCGCCGTGGCCGTTGCCGCCGGGGTAGCCGCGAAGCTCCTCGTGCAGGTCGTACAGGACCGGGTCGTTGGTTGTCACGGCCTGCTGCCGCAGCCGGTTGAGCAGGTGGGCGCGCCACTCGGGCAGGTTGAGGATTCGCGGGGCCATGCCGTCGGGGTGCAGGCTGAGCCGCAGCACGTTGATCGGTGGAGTCAAAAGGCGGGGCTCGGCGCCGGCGGTGAACAGGGCGACGGCAGGGTTGGCTTCGACGAGTTGCCAGTGCTGGTCGACGAGCAGCGCCGGGTACGGGCTGTGTCCGTCGAGGATCTGTCGTATGGCGGCACGTACCGGATCCAGTTCCGGATCGCTCAGCTCGTGGCTGGAGTAGGCGGGCGCGTAGCCGCCGGCGAGCAGCATCGTGTTGCGCTCAGCCAGCGGCATGTCGAGCTGCTCCGCCAGCCGCAGGATCAGCTCCGGGCTCGGACGAGATCGCCCGGTCTCCACGAAGCTCAGATGCCGGGCCGACACTCCCGCCTCGATCGACAGGTCGAGCTGACTCATTCCGCGAGTTCGGCGCCAGTCGCGCAGCAACTCCCCGACTGGTCGCCCGGGCCTGGTCATGGTCCTCACGCCCCGACCCTAGTGACCGCATCGGCGCACCGGCCATTACCTGCGACGTAATCGACAAGGCGCCAAGGCGCCGAGATCATTTCTTCCAGAGGCGACAACCCGCCCCATCCCTAGCGGGCAAGGAGAGATCCGTGGCTACCACCTTCGATGAGCTGGCCGAGCGGTATATCGCGATGTGGAACGAGAGCGATCCGGCGAGGCGGCGCCGGGACATCAACGACCTGTGGGCCCCCGAGGGCCGCTACGTCGACCCACTGGCCGTCGCCGAGGGCCGGGAGGCGATCGACGCGACGATCGCCGCGGTGCAGAACCAGTTCCCCGGCATGACGTTCCGGTTGGCCGGACCGGTCGACGGCCACCACAACCAGGTCCGCTTCACCTGGGAGCTCGGGCCGGAAGCCGTCGAGGCGCCGATCGTGGGCTTCGACGTCGCAACGATCGACGAGGACGGACGGCTGACCCAGGTCCTGGGTTTCCTGGACCGCGTCCCGACGGCGTAATTGACTCCCAGGGCCGACCGCCCGTAACGAACGGAGAACCCATGACCGCGTACGCGCTTGCGCACCTGCGCAGAGCACCCATCCACGCCGACGTGTTGGAGTATCTGGAGCGTATCGATGCCACCCTCACCCCCTTCGGTGGCCGGTTCATCGTCCACGGCGGCACCGTTGACGTGATGGAAGGCACCTGGCCGGGCGATGTGGTGATCATCGAATTTCCCGACCTGCCCACGGCCCGCTCCTGGTATCACTCCAGCAACTATCAGGAGATCAAGCCCTTGCGGACAAGGCACCTCGCCGGCGAGGCCATCCTGGTGGACGGAGTGGAGCCCAACCACAGCTCAGCGCAGATGGCCGCCGAACTCAGCCAAAGGAGATGAGGGCGCCGCGCTCGTCGAAACGGGCCGTGCCCGCCCACGCGAGCTCCCAGCGGTTGCCCTCCGGATCTGCGAAGTAGCCCGAGCGCCCACCCCAGGCCCGGTCGGTCGGCTCCGCGACCACGGTGGCGCCCGCCGCGACGGCCGTGGCGAAGGCCGTGTCGACGGCCTCGCGGCTGTCGACGTTGCAGGCCAGCGTGACGCCGGACCAGCCGCCCGCCGGCTCGGACACGCCGGGCGCCGCCTCGGCCGCCAGCTCGGGCAGCGGATAGAGCGCGAGCAGAACGCCGCCGAGCAGGAACGCCGACCAACCGTCGTCACTGGACGGCAGCTCGGGCCAGCCCAACGAACGGTAGAACGAGCGCAACGTGCCGATGTCGCGCGTGCCCAGCGTGACGACGGACAGTCGAGAAGGGAGCGTGCTCATGTGGCGATGATGCCCGGCCCGTACGACATCGGCCGGAGCCGCGCCGAGCGTCATTAGTTGGCGGGCGAGAATCAGCCGATCGTGACGGGATCGCCCTCCGCCACCCGGCCGGGACGGACCACCCGGGCGTACGCGCCGACGCACGGCTGCGGGCCCAGGCCCGGCAACGGCTCGATCCGGTTCAGCCGGGCCGGCACCCGCAGCGCCTCGGTCTCCCGTGGCAGCGGGCCGTGCGCCAGCGTCGGCACCGCGCAGCGCGGCGTCAGGGCGAGCACGGCGAGCACCAGGGCCGGGCCGATCCGCAGCTCCCGGCCCACCCAGCCGTTCTCGGCGAACGCGTCCCCGGACGTGTCGAGCACCAGGTTGGGTCGGTAGCGTTCCACCGTCCCAGCCTCGGGCGGCAGGTCGGCGGCGATCCGGTCCAGGGTTGCGGTGGTGACCAGATGGATCGGGGCGAAGTCGAAGAAGGTGCCGGGCGCGGCTGACCCGAGCCGGCTCTCGTCCGCCGGGACCTCGTCCGCCAATCCGGCGGCCAGCACCGCGTCCGGGTGGGAACGCAGCAGCGTGGCGTCGGCCGGTACGGCGTCGACCAGCGTCACCGAACGGCCCGCCGTCGCGGAGAGCACCACGTCGATGTCGGGCTCCGCGGTCGACAGGTGCCGGCCGTCGGGCAGGGTGATCCGCACCGCGTCGGGTGCCGTGCCGGCCGCCCGCAGGGTGAGCAGGGTGCGCCACCGGTGAGGTTGCTTGGCGCTGGCAACCCGACCGGTGGCCCGATCCAGCAGGGCCAGCGCGCGGTCACCCGCGACGCCGGTCTCGCATACGTCGGCGGCCGGCAATCGCTCGCCCAGCAACGACTTCACCGGATAGCGCCGCAACTGCACCAGCCGGCCAAAGATCACCGGCCCACCCTAACCGCGTTCAGTCGAGGCTGGCGCGAAGCAGCTCGCCCGGCTCTGTGCCCGTCCGGCCGTACACCTCGGCCTTCGGCGACCAGATGGCGGACCGACCGGCTGCTTCGGTGTAGCCGCCACCGGTCGACCCGGCGAAGCTCGCCATGGCCACCCAGACCCGGTGCGCGGTGGCGATCCGGTGCGCCCGCTGGTCCGACACGTCGGCGTCGCTCGCCGACTCCAGCACGCCCGCCGCGTACACGTCGATCCCGAGCGCGGCGGTCCGCGCCGCGTGCGCGGCGACGCCGGTGTCCTTGCAGATCGCCAGCCCCACCCGCCATCCGTCCACGTCGAGCACGGCCGGCGCGTCGCCCGGCCGGAACCGGCGGGCCTCCACGTCGCCCAGCCACATCTTCCGGTACGCCACCGTCACGCCAGCGCCGGTCACCGCCAGCACGGCGATGTGGTCACCGGCGACCGGCGCTCCGGCCAGGGCCAGCGCGCCCGTCTCGGCGCACGCCTCGACCAGCGGCCTCAGTCGGGGGTCGTCGACGGGCACGACCGGGGCGTTCAACTCGTACCCGGTCAGGGACAGCTCCGGAAAGAGCACCACCCGGGCGCGCGCCGCGCGGACTGCGGCGGCGTGCGTCCGCGCGTTCGCCGCGACGTCCCGGGGTACGCACAGTGGCTGCGCCACAGCGAACCGTAGCGGGGTGCGGTTTTCCACACCCCCGGGGCTATGGTCGGGCCGCGCGGCCGGGTGGTCGACCCCATGGTCGGCTCTCAGGATCACTTCGTAGCGTGGGGGCATGATTCGAACGTCCCACGCCGTGCTCGCCACCGGAACCCCCATCGCTGAGGCCGGACCGCCCCAGGATGGCTTGGTCGGCTACGTCAGTGACCTGGTGGAACGACTCGGCGGGCCGGGCGCCGGCTTGGCGGTGGCGCTGGAGAACCTGTTCCCGCCGATCCCCAGCGAGGTGATCCTGCCGCTGGCCGGGTTCGTCGCCGCGCAGGGCCGGATCAGCCTGATCGGTGCGATCTTCTGGACCACCCTGGGCTCGGTGGTGGGTGCGCTGGCGCTCTATCTGATCGGTGCGTCGCTGGGCCGGGACCGGATGCGCGCCATCGCGGCCCGGTTGCCGCTGCTGAAGCTCAGCGACGTGGACCGGACCGAGGCGTGGTTCCTCCGGCACGGCGTGAAGGCGGTCTTCTTCGGCCGGATGATCCCGATCTTCCGGAGCCTGATCTCCATCCCGGCCGGGGTCGAGCGGATGCCCGTCGGCACATTCCTGCTCTACACCACGCTGGGCAGCCTGATCTGGAACACCACCTTCGTGCTCGCCGGCTACCTGCTCGGCGACAACTGGCACCTCGTCGAGGGGTATGTCGGCGTGTTCCAGAACGTGGTGATCGTGGCCGTCGTGGCGGCCGTCGCCTGGTTCGTCGGGTCTCGCGTGCTGCGGGCCCGTCGCGCCGCCCGCAACCCCGAGCCCGCCCCCCTCGACCACCAGGGGGCGGGGCACGGCGTGCCCGACCCGGGCGGTCGCGGCACTCTCTACCGCAGCGGCTCGTGGGCCTCGGACGAGCGCTAGACCGGCAGTCGGGCGGGCGTCAGGTGGTCGTGGGGGAGCGTCGGTCCGGCCGGTGGTGGCGTCGGCTCCGGCAGTCGGGCGGGCGGCAGGTAATGGCGGGAGAGCGTCGGATCGGCCGGTGGTGGCACCGCCTTCGGCTGCCGGTCGGCGTCGCCGCCGGGACCGCGACCGCCGCCGTCGAGCTGGTCTTCCTGGCCGTCGCGGCCGTCGCGCTCGCGGGGTCCGCTCTCGCGCCCCCGGCCGGCCGCCAGGCCGCTGGCCTGATGAAGCGGTACGCCGCACTGCTGGTGCGCGTGGAACGCCGCCGGCTGACGGGGCTGCTCGCCGCGGGTGAGCTGCCCGCACCGGTCAGCGCGGCGACCCGGCGGCAGGTCGGCTACCTCGCCGCCCGGCTGCTGCCCGGCGTGCTCGGCCTGTTGGCGTACGCCGTGCTGGGCGTCGGCGTGGTACTGGCCGCGATCGTGCTGCGTGCGGCGGTGCGCGGCGAGCTGACCCCCCTCGACGCGCTGGCCCAGGTCGCCGTCGGAGCGGTGCTGCTGCTGCTCAACGTCCAGGCCATCGTCAGCGTCGCCGCGCTGGACATTCGGCTGGCCCGGCGGCTGCTCGGCCCGGGAAGCCGGGCGGAGCTGGCGGCGCGGGTCCGCGAGCTCACCACCAGCCGGGCCGGGGTCATCGACGCCGTCGACGCCGAGCGGCACCGCATCGAGCGCGACCTGCACGATGGCCTCCAACAGCGGCTCGTCGCGCTCGGCATGCTGCTCGGCCGGGCCCGACGCACCCGGGACGCCGACCGCACCCGCGCGCTACTCGCCCAGGCACACGAGGACGTACAGCGGGCCGTCGAGGAGTTGCGCGAGGTGGCGTGGCGGGTCTACCCGTCGGCGCTGGACGGCAGCGACCTCGGCGAGGTGCTCGCCATGGTCGCCCGCCGCTCCGAGGTGCCGGTGCGGATCCGCTGCGAGCTGCCGGTCCGCCCCGAGCGGCAGACCGAGACGGTGCTGTACTTCGTGGCCTGCGAGGCGCTCACCAACGCCGCGAAGCACGCCGCCGCTACCGTGGTCACGGTCGAGATCGGGGTACGGGAAGGGATGGTCCGGATGCGCGTACACGACGATGGCGTGGGTGGCGCGGACCCGGCCGGGCGCGGGTTGTCCGGGCTGGCCCGACGGGTCGCCGCGCTGGACGGCCGGCTGCGGGTGACCAGCCCGGTCGGCGGTCCGACCACCGTGCTCGCGGAGCTCCCGTGCGGGTAGTCCTCGCCGAAGACTCGACGCTGCTCAGGGAAGGCCTGGCGCGGCTACTCGCCGAGGAGGACCACGAGGTGGTCGCGGCGGTCGGCACCGCCGACGAGCTGATCGAGGCGGTCGAACGGTCCCGTCCCGACGTGGTCGTCACCGACGTCCGGATGCCGCCCACGCACACCGACGACGGGCTACGCGCCGCGCTGGAAATCCGCCGACGCTGGCCCAGCACCGCCGTCCTGGTGCTCTCCCAGTACGTGGAGCGGCGGTACGCCGGCCGGCTGCTCGCGAACCGCCCTGAGGGAGTCGGGTACCTGCTCAAGGACCGGGTCGCCCAGGTGGACGACTTCCTCGACGCACTGGACCGCGTCGCCGCCGGGGGCACCGCGCTCGACCCCGAGGTGGTCCGGCAGGTCGTCGCTGGCTCCGACCGGCCGGACCCGTTCGGTCGGCTGACCCCGCGCGAACGGGACGTGCTGCACGAGATGGCCCAGGGGCACACGAACGCCGCCATCGCCCAGCGTCTGCACGTGTCGCAGAGCGCGGTGGAGAAGCACGTCAACGCCATCTTCGACAAACTCGACCTCGCCCACGTGACCGGTTACAGCCGCCGAATCCTCGCCGTGTTGCGCTACCTCGGCACCTGACGCGCCCGCCTACCGGTGCGCCGTGGATGATCGACTCGGTGTCGGCGATGTCGCGGTATCCCGCTGCGGTGATGCCCCCATGTCGGCGATCTGGAGTCGATCACCGCCAACCACCGTCTCGGTGGTGTGGTTTTCGGGGCGTCCTGATGGCCACGATTCCCTCTGTGGCGCTCGGTGTCCGCTTACCGGCATCGTGTCCTCGCCGTGCCGCACCTCTTGGGCATCTGGCGCGCCCTCGCACCACTGGTGCGGCGTGGGGGTGATCGACTCGGTGTCGGCGATGTCGCGGTATCCCTGCGCGGTGATGCCCCGATGTCGGTGATCTGGAGTTGACCATGGCCCCGGCCCGGTCTGATGGCCGGGGCGGTGGCCGGGCGTGCGTCGAATGTCCGGTTGACGCCGGGAGTGGTGGGCGGTCCGGGCGTCGAATGTCCGTTATCGGGGGTCTCTGGGGTGTGACTGGCTGCACTCGTGCGGTGGAATGGGGGCCGGCCCGGGGTCGTTACATACCCTGACGATCGCAGTACCACCGGCCCGCCGCCCCGACTCAACGGGTTGGAATGCCAGGCCTGGCCCGGTCGTTACAGATCCCCTGAACGACCGCACCAGGCACCCGCTCGAGCCGGTGCCAATGCCGGAATGACTCCGCCCCGCCGGTCGTTGCAGATCCCCTGAACGACCGCCCCCCGCACCCCCGCTCGACAGGGTGCCGGTGGATGGGCCAGCCCGGAATGATGTCGGCCCGGTGGTCGTTACACACAGACCCGGCGCCACGAGCCCCCCGCCCGTAGGCCGCCGAAAAGACTTTGTTGTTAGCGCCGGACGAGGTGCTCGCACCCGGTAACGCCGATCCCCCGGTCGGCTGGGTGTTTACCCCCGTGAAGGAGCTACCCCCATGAACACGATCATGCGTAAGAGTGTGCTGTCCGTTGCTGGTCTGGCCTTCGCCGGTGGTGTG